>JAYVIV010000062.1:0-17502 GCA_043769985.1 Arcicella sp. | reverse complement strand
ACTCATGGCATGACTAATCTCACAAACTATTGATAATGAACAAATTACTATCAGTCATGCCATGAGTTTCGTTCAAACTAATGGTGTGCAGGTACTTACAAAAATATAATAGACATTAAATAATAATATTTGCAGTGAAAAAACAAACCAAAGCCATCAGAATTCAAGCGGAACGTTCTCAAAATCGTGAACATTCTGTACCCCTATACCTAACTTCAAGTTTCACTTTTGAAAGTGCCGAACAAGGACGTGCTATTTTTGCGGACGAAGAAGAAGGGAATATTTATTCACGCTACCAAAACCCTAATGTGGACGAGTTCGTGGATAAAATGTGTATGCTCGAAAATACTGAAGATGGAATCGCTTTTGCAACGGGTATGGCAGCCAATTATGCGGCAATGGCAGCATTGCTCAAACAGGGTGACCACGTGGTGGCTTCCAAAGCCCTTTTTGGCTCTTGCATCCAGATTTTGACAAAAATTCTTCCAAAATTTGGGATTACTTGCACCTTCGTAAATGGGCATAATTTGACCGAGTGGGAGCGTGCGATTCAAGAAAATACCAAGTTTTTATTTTGCGAAAGTCCTTCAAATCCAGGTTTGGAATTGATTGATTTAGAAGGGATTTGTCAGATAAAAGCTAAGCATAATTTGATTTTAGCAGTGGATAATTGCTTCGCCACGCCCATTATTCAAACCCCCGCCGATTGGGGTGCAGATTTGGTGATTCACTCCGCCACAAAATATATTGACGGACAAGGGCGTGTACTTGGGGGCGTTGTTTGTGGGCGTGAGGATTTAATTAAAGAATTACGCTTCTTTGCCCGCCATACTGGACCTTCGATGTCGCCATTTAATGCGTGGATTTTATCTAAAAGTTTGGAAACTTTGCACTTACGTATGGAGAAACATTCTGACAATGCCGCAAAATTAGCGATTGCCTTAGAAAATAATCCAGCGTTGAATGCCGTAAAATATCCATTTTTACCTTCACACCCTCAGTATGATTTAGCCAAAAAGCAAATGAAAATGGGCGGTGCCATCCTGACGATTGATGTAAAAGGAGGTTTTGAAGTAGTAAACGAAATGTCGAAATACTTGAAAATTGCTTCCATTTCTCCAAATTTAGGCGATACTCGTACTATCATCACCCACCCAGCATCCACAACCCATTCAAAACTCACAGCCGACCAAAAAGCCGAAGTAGGTATCACGGACGGTTTAGTAAGAATTGCCGTTGGTTTGGAAGCCGTGGAGGATTTAATTACGGATTTTGAACAGGCGTTGGAGAAGGCATTGGTGGGGAGTTTGGTTGGTTAAATTTAGGAAAATAACATAATATGACTAATAATCTAAGAATTTATGGAGCAAAAGCCTGTGTATATTTGGAGTATAGTGGTGATTTGAAAAGTTTAACTAAAAATTTAGAAAATAAGCTAAACTTACCTGAATTTTGGTTTGATACAGACCAAGACTTTCCTTATAATGAATTTGCAATGTGTGAAACATTGGGTTTTGAAGTTACTATTGCTAATTCAGAAATATTAGAAAATTACAAATATTCTATTGAGTTTTCAACATCTAACAGTACCCAAGAGATTTTATATGATAGAATGCACGATATTTCATTATGGTTTGCAAACTATATTTCTCTAATAGCAAAAATTAATACAGCAGTTTTAAACAATAATAACGAAACATTTACATATTTTAAAGGTGGAAATGTTTAACCTTGATTTAATTTTTAAATGTCCCAAAAATACCCCATAGGCATACAAAGTTTTGAAGAAATTAGAACTGGAAACTTTTTATACATTGATAAAACTGAGTACGTTTATCAATTGGTAGAAGGTAGTAAAGCATATTTTCTATCACGTCCACGCAGATTTGGCAAGTCATTGTTTGTCAATACAATAGAGGCATTATTTCAAGGTAAAGAAGATTTATTCAAAGGGCTTTTTATTGAGGATAAATGGAATTGGGCAGAAACAAATCCCGTCATAAAAATATCATTCAGTAATATTGACCACAAAGAAATCGGTCTTTCAAAGGCCATCAAAATTGAACTACGAAGTCTTGCCAAGAAAAATGGTTTTGAATTAGAATCAGAAAGTAACGGCTTGATGTTCAGAGAATTAATAGAAACTATTTATAAAAAACATGGGAAAGTTGTCGTGTTATTAGATGAATATGATAAGCCGATAATTGATTATCTCGGAAAAGATATTAACATTGCTCTCGAAAATCAAGATATTTTAAAAGGATTATATTCAATACTTAAAGATGCTGATGATTATCTTCGGATGGTTTTTATTACGGGTGTTTCCAAGTTTTCGAGAGTTAGTATTTTTTCAGATTTGAATAATTTGATGGATTTAACAATTAATGATTCCTATGCTGGGATTTGTGGAATTACGCAAATAGAATTAGAAAATAACTTTCAAGAAGAGTTAAAATTATACGATAATGATAAAATTAAATCTTGGTATAATGGCTACTCTTGGAGTTTAAAAACAAAAGTTTACAATCCATTTTCATTATTGAATTTTTTTAGAGATAATGGGAAATTTCGTAATTATTGGTTCGCCACAGGTACACCTACTTTCTTAATAAATCTTAGTAAAGATAAACACTTGGTTAATTTTGAGAATATTGAGATTTCTGAAACAAGTTTAGAAGCATACAGGATTGATAATATTCAATTAATTCCTTTGATGTTTCAAACGGGTTATTTAACCATAAAAGATATTGACCCAGATACTAACATTTATACTTTGGATTATCCAAATCAAGAGGTAAGAAGTGCTTTTCTTGAAAATTTGGCTAATAATTATGTGCAAAACTCAGAAGATGAACAAAGCGTAATTTTAGCCCTTCAAATCTCAAAATCACTCAAAGTAGGAAATTTAGAAAAAGTCCACCAAATCCTAAACACGCTCTTCAAATCCATTCCTTATACGCTTTGGCAAAAGGAGAGCGAACACTTTTATCATGCCATTATACACTTGATTTTTAAGCTATTAGGTATATACGTGGACTCAGAAGTGCAGACTTCGGATGGTCGAATGGATGCACTTGTGAGATTAGAAAAATACGTTTATTGCTTTGAGTTCAAATTAGACGAATCGGCAGAAATGGCTTTGGAACAAATTGAGAAGAAGGGATATTTAACGCCTTATTTACATCAAGGCAGAACCTGTATCGGCATTGGCGTAAACTTTTCTAAGGAAGAGAAGAAGGTGAAGGAATTTCTTTGGAAGGAGTTTTAAGAATAAATTTTAATAATCAACAATAATGCCCCAAAAATACCCCATAGGCATACAAAGTTTTGATAAATTACGAGAAGAAAATTTCTTGTATGTTGATAAAACTCCGTATTTACATTCCTTAGTAAATTCGGCGGGATATTATTTTTTGTCTCGCCCCCGTAGATTTGGTAAGTCATTGTTTGTCAATACAATAGAGGCATTATTTCAAGGTAAAAAAGATTTATTTAAAGAGCTGTTTATTGAGGATAAATGGAATTGGGAACAAATAAATCCTGTCATAAAAATATCTTTCAGTAATATTGACCATAAAGAATTAGGTTTATCTGTTGCTATCAAAAAAGAGTTAAGACGAATTGCTAAAAGTTTTGGATTTGAATTAGAATCAGATAGTAATGGTTTGATGTTCAGGGAGTTGATAGAAACTATTTCCAAAAATCAAGGTAAAGTTGTTGTATTAATTGATGAATATGATAAACCAATTATTGATTATTTGGGGGAAGACATTGAAAAAGCTCTCGAAAATCAGAGCATTCTGAAAGGTTTTTATTCAATTCTAAAAGATGCAGATAACTATTTACGTTTGGTTTTTATTACGGGTGTTTCTAAGTTTTCAAGAGTTAGTATTTTTTCTGATTTGAATAATTTGAATGATATTTCAACAGATAAAGATTCGGCTGGAATTTGTGGAATCACAGAAAGAGAATTACAATTATATTTTGAAGAAGAACTGCGAGACAAAGAAACTGATTTAATAAAAAAATGGTATAACGGATATAAATGGAATGATTCAGGAAGTGTATATAATCCGTTTTCGCTTCTAAATTTTTTCCAGAAAGGAGAATTTAGAAATTATTGGTTTACGACTGGTACCCCCACTTTTTTAATTAACCTTTGCAAGCAATCGCACAGATTTGATTTTGAGGACGTAGAAATGTCGTATAATGACCTTGAAGCCTACTCACTTACAGAACTAAATTTAATTCCTTTGATGTTTCAAACGGGATATTTGACCATAAAAAGCATTGACTCATTTGGTCTTTTAAAATTAGGCTATCCTAACTTAGAAGTAAAAAGTTCTTTTTTAGAAATTTTGGCTAATTCTTTTACGCAAAACGAAAGCGGAGAGAAAAGCATGAGCCTTGTGGTGAACCTTCGTCAATCCCTCAAAGAAGGAAATTTAGAGAAAGTCCAACAAATCCTAAATACCCTCTTCAAATCCATTCCATATACACTTTGGCAGAGAGAGAACGAGCATTTTTATCATGCCATTATTCACTTGATTTTCAAGCTATTAGGTATATACGTGGACTCAGAAGTGCAGACTTCGGATGGTCGAATGGATGCACTTGTGAGATTAGAAAAATACGTTTATTGCTTTGAATTCAAATTAGACGAATCGGCAGAAATGGCTTTGGCTCAAATCGAAAAGAAAGGATATTTGACTCCCTATTTGCATCAAGATAAAACTTGTATCGGTATTGGCGTAAATTTCTCTAAGGAAGAAAAGAAAGTGAAAGAATTTCTGTGGAAGGAATTTTCAGCGTAAACTCAACAAATGTACATAGCCCTACTCATATCACTCTCGCTTGTCCTCGCAAATACCGTTATTGGCGTTTATGCTGAGCGAAAAATATCCGCTTTTATGCAAGACCGCCTGGGTCCGATGGAAGTGGGTAAATTTGGCTTACTCCAAGTCTTTGCGGATTTGTTGAAACTCCTTCAAAAAGAGGACATTGTGCCTAATTTAGCCAACAAATGGCTTTTCCTCATTGCCCCATGCTTGATTTTTATTGCCATTTTTGCAGGTTTTGCGGTGATGCCTTTGGGCCCAAGCGAGTTCTTGCAAGGTTCAAAAGCGGATATTGGCGTATTTTATTTATTAGCTATTATTTCTATTGACATTATTGGAATTTTGATGGCGGGGTGGTCATCCAATAACAAATATTCATTGATTGGGGCAATGCGTTCGGTTGCTCAGATTGTGTCTTATGAGATTCCTCTGGGGCTAACAGTCATTTGTGTGGTAATGATTTCGCAGACCTTGAATCTTCAAGAAATTAGTTTTCTGCAAGGCATTTATTCCCCTGAGACAACCTATCTTTTTGGTTTAAAATTCTTGAATATTGATATTACAAACGTAGGTGGAATTCTCTCTTGGAATATAGTCAGAGTGCCGTTTTTATTTCCAGTTTACGTCATATTTTTCATTGCTTCTTTAGCCGAATGTAACCGAGCGCCATTCGATTTACCCGAAGCCGAATCTGAATTAGTAGGTGGTTTTCATACCGAATATTCAGGAATGCGTTGGGCTTTGGTTTTCCTTTCTGAATACGGTATGATGTTGTTAGTCAGCTTGTTAGGGGCAATATTATTCTTTGGGAGTTGGAATACGCCCTTACCCAATATTGGATTTTTGAAATTAGCTAATTGGACTTCGGGCGAACCTAATTCTTGGATTGGCGTAATTTGGGGAATGTTTTGGTTATTATTAAAAGCCTATTTAAGTATTTTCGTAATGATGTGGATTCGTTGGACATACCCACGTTTACGAGTTGATCAATTGATGTATTTAACCTGGAAAGTGCTTACACCCTTTGCAATTTTAGGGGTATTTTTATCGGCGATTTGGAGGTTGTTAATGGTATGAAAAATCTACCCTTAATCGTAATATTAGGTCCAACTGCCAGTGGCAAAACGCATTTAGCTACTCACTTAGCCCACCAAATTCAGGGAGAAATTATTAGTGCCGATTCACGACAAGTATATCGTGGAATGAACATTGGTACAGGGAAAGATTTAAACGAATATCGTATTGATAATCAAGATATTCCGTATAATTTAATTGATATTCTTGATGCGGGAGAGCAATATCATATTCATCAATTTCAACAAGATTTTCAGCGTGTTTTTGAGGCTATTGCTTCTCGAAATAAACTTGCTATTTTGTGTGGAGGTTCTGGTATGTATTTGGAAGCAGTTTTGAAAGGATATGAGTTTACCTCTATTCCAATTAATGAAAATTTAAGAGAAGAATTATTACAAAAAACTACTGAAGCATTACTTAACGAATTCCATAAAAATCCTTCCGAATATACTCAGAAAGCAGATATTTCTACTCGTAAAAGGCTGATTCGAGCCATTGAAATCAATCAATTTCTATCTCAAAATTCTGATTATCAAATCCCTAAACCAACCATTCCCAAATTTATTATCTTTGGATTAAATCCAGAAACTGAAGTTCGTCGTATATCTATCACAAAACGATTACAAGAAAGATTGCAAAATGGCATGATTGAGGAAGTCAAGGCCTTGATTGATAGCGGAATCAGTCCTGATAAATTGATATTTTATGGGTTAGAATATAAGTTTATCACCCAATATTTAACGGGTGAATTGGACTATCAAACAATGGTTGAACGCTTAAATGTAGCAATCCATCAATTTGCCAAAAGACAGATGACTTATTTCCGAAAAATGGAGCGTGATGGCTTGAATATCAATTGGTTAGACTCAAAAATACCGTTAGATAAAAAATTGGACGAAATAATGGCAAAAATATTTGCAAGTATCTGATTTTTAGTTATTTTCGGTTATGTTTTTGTTTTGTTTCTACCCACTGATGTTACTTTAATAGTTTTTAACGTCACAGTTTCAGACAAATATGAAAAATAATCCTTATAACGTTTAATTAACGCCATGATTTTAGTTCTATTCGCAATCTTATTGCTGGGTATGGGAGTGTACCTAAGTTTTAAAGTGACTAACAGTAAAGAAGACCGTTTTCCAGTGAAAACGTCCTAATCTTCTGTCTCTAAAATTTCCAAGATATTCATTAATTCTTCGTTATCAGCTATTCCAGGTCTGATTTCGTTGCCACCTTTTAGGGCAAATCCAGTTAATTGGGTTTGTTCTAAAAGGTCATTTGCATTTGATTCTTTTACGCCAAAACCTAAAAGGATGGGAAATTGAAATGACCAAGCATCTAATTGACTCAAAACAGCATCATCCACAATTCCGAAATCATCTGAACTTTCCAATAAAAAATATTCTACATTTCCTTTGGTTGCTTGGAAAAGTGCGGGTAAGTTCGCCGTAGCGAAATCAACCTTCAAAATAATCAGCTTACCTATTCTTTGAATTTCTATCACATTCTCCCAATCACTAACTTGCAGATAATCAGGCTGATACTTTTCAACTAATTCAATAATGGTTGAAATATCTTTGGAATTTGTCTCGCCCACAATTTGAACGCCAGCAAGCCAACCCCGCATTTCTTTGAATTTATCGAAGTCCAGTTCATCCATCGAAAAACCTAACATTTCGACTCCCATGCCTGCACAATATCGTGCATCTGAGAGATTATTGAGATTGGAAACTTTTACGGTTGTTTTTAGCATTTTAAAACCTCACCATTTTAATAGCAAGTGAAACTGTTTGGGATTTACAATCTTTAATTTGGGAATTTTAATTTCTTGAAAACGTTGAAGTGTTTATCATTGGTAACTAAACAATCAGCGTTAAGGCTTATGGCAAGGTCAGAAAATTTATTATCATCGGAGTCTGTTGTGATAATATTCCACCTAAAATAGGGTTCTGCAAAAATTACATTTGGTGCATTTTCAAGAATACCGAGAATCAAATCTGCCGTTTGAACAGAATAAAATTCGATTAATTTTTCCTCGTATTCATTCAATATTTCAGTACTGACTATCCACTCAAAGGCTTCTAATTTGAAAGCATCATAAATAAATCTTTCAAAATTGCCTTTTTTGATGGTCAATCGAAGAATATTTGTGTCAATTACTACTCTCATTTATTTTTAGGTGTTCTCTGGTGTTGATTCCTTAAAACATCGAAATCTTTTTCAGTTATACCTTTTTCTTTAACAACACGTTCAACTTCTGTATCTAATTCATCAGATAATAAATTAACGATTCCCCGTTTTATTTTTAGGCTTTGTTCCTTCGTCATCGGACGAGAGAACATTCTTAACAGTCCAATTTGTACTTCATTTAAACCGTTAAAATTGATTTGTTGATTTCTCATAATTTTTGAATTTAATGATTGAAGTAAAATTACTATAAATAATATTTTTATCATTATTACTTTCGCAAAACTATTACCCCAAATTCATAGAACCAAAGTAATTATTTAGAATGTTGTAACTTTGTGTCACTATTTATTGAAATCGCTATCTACTTTATATGATTTTGAAGAATTGTGATACTTTACACGATTCTGGAGAATCGTGATACACACGAACCGAAGGGCATTCACCCCTTGCAGATAAACAAAATGAGTAAACACGGAAGAATTTTAGTTGCCATGAGTGGCGGTATTGACAGTTCAGTGGCAGCAGTTATGCTTCACGAAGAAGGCTACGAAGTCGTTGGAATGACGATGAAAACCTGGGATTACGCCTCCTCGGGCGGTACGAAAAAAGAAACAGGTTGCTGTTCCTTGGATTCCATCAACGATGCCCGTAATGTGGCAGTACAATTAGGTTTCCCCCATTATATTCTGGATATTAGAAGTGAATTCGGTGATGCCGTGATTGATTATTTCACGGGCGAATATATCGAAGGACGTACACCAAACCCATGTGTGATGTGTAATACGCACATAAAGTGGGATGCTTTGCTGAAACGTGCGGATAAATTGGACTGTGAATTTATTGCCACAGGTCACTACGCAAATATTCGGGAGGAAAATAATCGACACATTATTTCAAAAGGATTTGATGCTTGGAAAGACCAAAGTTATGTGCTTTGGGGCGTTTCACAGGAAAGTTTGGCCCGCACGAAATTGCCTTTGGGACATCTCACGAAAACGAGCATCAGAGAAATGGCTTCGGAACGTGGATTTATGGATTTGGTTAATAAAGCCGAAAGTTACGAAATCTGTTTTGTACCCGATAATGATTACAGAGGTTTTATCAAACGTCGTGTGGAGGGTTTAGAAGAAAGAGTAAAAGGAGGAAATTTTTTAGATACCAACGGAAAAATCTTAGGAAAACATGAAGGTTATCCTTTTTATACCATTGGACAACGAAAAGGGTTAGGTATTGCTTTGGGCTATCCTGCTTTTGTTACCGAAATTAGAAAAAAAACAAATGAAGTAATTATTGGGCGAGATAAAGACCTCGAGAGAGATGGAATGATGGTTGGACAATTGAATTTATCGAAATATGCTTCCATCGAAAAACCGCTTGAAACCATTACAAAAGTAAGGTATAAAGATGATGGAACGTCTGCAACGATATTTGAAGAAAATGGAAAAATGAAAGTTCATTTCCATGAATCAGTATCTGGAGTTGCCCCTGGACAGGCGGCAGTTTTTTATGAAGGAAATGATGTAGTAGGCGGCGGTTGGATTCTAAAATCATTTAAGCAAAATGCCGAAACGGGGATTTATGCGGCTGAGATGAATTAATGAAAATCAATAAAATTTAGCAATTTTTTAGAAGAGGAATTATCATTTGATAATTCCTCTTTGCTGATAAAATATAGTCTAATCATCCAATTTTAAAGTCGCATATACCACTTGAATTCAAACATCAATAAATATAAACTCACAGAAGAATCTCCTAAATTTAGAGATATAATTGTTGATTTTGTAACTAAGCAAAAACTGAATCATAAAATCTGGTGAGCGTTTAAAATCCAATCAGAGAATCATTAATAAAGCCAAGTTTACCCACAAAAAACAGGGTAAACTTGGCTTTATTGGTTTTCAAACAGAAACTCTTTATTTTTGTCTATGTCACTAAGGGAATCAAAAAAATAATGAAATACAAATTACAAAATGTCATCATAAGGAAAATTGAAATTATTAAACCAATGCTGAAAAACCAATCAATCATAGCGGGTTGGATTTTTGGATTACTCATTTTACTCATCGGTCTTACAATTCCCAAAATCTTCACCGAAACGCTAAATCAAATAAATGTGCTTTTGCTGAGCACTTTCGCTCCTTTTTATTTGTGGTTGGGTTTTCTGATTGTAATGCTATCGGTCATTTTGATTTTTCTACCATTTAGCAAACAACGGTTGGGGAATGATAAGGCAGAATACTCGTGGATCAGTTGGATTGCCTTGCTATATAGTACGGGTATGGGGTCAGGCTTATTGCTCAGAGCCGTGCAAGAGCCAATCTATTATCTCAATCATCCGCCAGTTCAAAGTGCAAACCTTCAAAGCACCGCTTTACAATACACCTTTTTTCATTGGGGACTCACGCCGTGGAGTTTTTATAGTTTGTTTGGCTTGATTGTCGCTCACCATTTATACAACAAAAAAGCTACCTCTTTTTTAGAGGCAATTATACCCCAAAACAAAAGCAAAAAACTGAAAGATGGTTTCAATATTTTCATTATCTTAATCACAATCGTGGGTGTGGTGGCTTCATTGTGCTTGGGAACCGGGCAATTTATTGGTGGAATTAATTCATACTTTAAGACAAATTTAGGGACAAATTATTTGTTATTATGTATCTTAACAATGGGCGTTATCGCTACACTTTCAGCACTCACGGGTATTCAAAAAGTCATAAAATATTTAGCCGATTTTGATATGCTTATTTCCATCGCTTTGCTCCTATTTATTGCCTCTTTCTTAGATTATAGCCACTTTTTTAATCAAACTTTCAAGGCATTCAAAGACTATATTATCGGCTTTCCGCAAATGAGTTTGTCGTTCGGACGATATAAAGTGAGTGATAGTTTTTTGAAAGATTGGACGGTTTTTTATTGGGCTTTTTGGTTGTCTTGGGTTCCGTTTACGGGTATTTTTATTGCCCGAATTTCAAAAGGCAGGACGATTCGCCAATTTTTAATTGCCACGATATTAATTCCTACGCTTGCCACTGTAGTATGGTTTGCTGTATTTGGCAACAAGGTCTTTGAAATCATGATCCAACAAGGCGTTTATCATCAACAATTTGATTCAATTTTTACCTCCCTTTTTAATTTTCTCACCTTCTTCCCATTCAGCGAATTTACAGTTTTGATAACTGCTATTTTAGTGTTAGTTGCCATTATCAATTCAGTTGATTCAGCCATTTTTGTCGTTAGTATGTTCTCGGATGATGGTAACGAAAACCCGTCAAAAAAGCACAAATTAATGTGGGGTATCATCATCACAGCAACAGCAATTGGACTTACGGCCGTGGGTTCAAAAAATCTACTAAATGCCATAAGCAATTTATTAATTATTATGGCTTTGCCTTTCAGTGTTGTTTATTTATATATAATCATACAATTTATTTTCAAAAATATTTTAAGAAAATAAGCCTTGATTTTGTGAGTTTCAAAGAAAAAACTCCCCAAAATTGTTTTCGTAAAAGGTATTTCACTTACTCGTTTTAAAGGGGAAATCTTTTTTCAGATAAAGTTATTCGTGTTAAAGAAGATTTTAAGAATATTATGCTTCCCTCGTTAGTAAGTAGATTTTAATAGTTCTTCTCTTAAAATGTTTCATCTCAAAAAATAATAAAAACACTTTTACGTTAAACCGTAAATCAATCTTTAAATAAAATACAATGCTAAAAAGAATTAAATTATCACTAATCATGATGTGTTTTGTTGCATCAAACACTTTTGCTCAACAAGCTGATGCTGTTTTGGGCGTTTGGAAAAATGGGGAAGGTACTGGAATGGTACAGGTTTACAAAAAAGGTGACAAGTATTTTGGGAAATTGGTATGGCTCAAAATACAAAACGATGCTGATGGAAAACCAAGAACTGACATCAATAATCCAGAAGAAAACCTTAAAAATCGCCAATTGAAAGGACTCGAAAATCTTCGTGATTTCACCTTCAAAGGCGAAAACAAATGGGAAGGAGGTCGTATTTATGACCCAAAAACTGGTTCTGATTATTCGTGCGAAATGAAATTAATTGATGAGAATACTTTAGAAGTCCGTGGTTACATAGGAGTGTCGTTGTTTGGAAGAACGGATGTTTGGAAAAGGCAAATAAAGAAATCATAATTGATTTTCTAAAAAAATTAAAAATGGGTATGTAAAAATTTTACATACCCATTTTTGTTTTATCTAAGGACTCACAAAATTAAGACTTAGATTGAAGTACAGAGGATTACCAAGGGTATTTGAGAATGAGGGTTTTTCGTTTGATACTGGATTTTGAGTATTGTAAGCATCAAAACGCCAATTATAACGTAAACCAGCTTGAGCAGAAAGCCATACAAAGCCTGTTATTTTAGTTTCAAAAGTGATTCGAGGTTTCATTTCTCCTCTCCTTAAATATACATCAGAGGCATTAATTTGTCCTAAATAAAAAGTATTTCCTTCAATTTCATAGCCCAACATTAAATATGAAGTCGGACTAAAATTCCTTCTAACGTTTAATTTAGCTGGAAAGGTAGTCTCAATTCCCCATTTTTTATTAAAAGTTCTGTTGTAAAAAATAACAGGTATATGCAGTAATTGCCCCGCTCTGTATGTACGAGTAAGCCCAAGTCCCCACATGAAATTATCGTTCTTTTTCCATCCGTAAATGGCAGTTCCACTATAGGTTAACCCCTTTGAAGTTTGTCCATTAAGATTTGCATAATTACCACTTAAATCAGCATTTGCTTGAAAAATCAAGAACTGTTTGTCGTTCAAAGGTTTGAATGCCGTTAGGTTTATCCCAGTACTATTCATTGAATTAATCCGCTGAAAAAAAGCAGATTTTTCAGGATTTTGTACTGAAACTTGAGTATTCCAAAAAGTTAATCCAAGATTTAGAATAAAATTAGATTTTGAAATTATTGGCGTATTTAACCCTACTCGCAATCCTCCGAAAGTATTAACATGGGTATCAGTTGTATTGGTAGTATTATTAGTGGTGTTTGCAGAAGTTAAATGAAAGTCCAATTGTCTTTCATACCCAATTGAAATTAACTTAGTTGGCGAAAGATAATTCACCTTTTGTGTACAAAACGTTCTGACTTTTTTGTCATCTGCATCTCCGAAACTATCAAAGTCAAAATCTTCTGGTTTGGCACGAGTTGTGTCCGTTTGCGTAAAAGACAGAAATGGGATGAAGCAGTAAATTGCAAATATTAAGATTTTTCTCATGAATAATTTTTGGTTAATTGTCACATCTTGAAACTTTCAAAAAGCAATAAAGTTTAGATTTATCGCTTTTTGAAAGTTATTATTTTATATTTAGTAAATTTGTTTGCGACCAATATTCATCGCATATACTTTTATTGATACCGCTTGTAAATTACTCAAAATCCATATTTCCTCCACAACTCAGGCATTTCAATTTCAAACAGCATTTTCGTTTTTGTGGTGGGATGAAGAAGAGTAAGTAAATATGATTGCAAGAAAATGCTACCATCTGGTAAACTCCGTTTGTATCCATATTTCAAATCTCCTAAAATTGGACTTCCGATGGCTGAAAGTTGTGAACGAATTTGATGAAAACGGCCAGTAAATAACTCAATATCAAGTAAATGATAGCGTTCAGAAGACTGGATAACTTTATAATTCAATTCGGATTTTTGACTATCTGTTACTTCTTTTTCAAATGCTTTTGAGCGTTTTTTTTTCGTATCTTTTAATAACCAATGCGTTAATTTTATTTCATTTTCAGTGGGTTTATTTGCAACAATAGCTCTATATTTTTTGGTAATATTTCTGCTTTGAAATTCTTTATTCAAGTGTTTGGCTGAAAGTTCTGTTTTTGCAAAAATAACTAAACCGCTAACTCGTTGATCAAGACGATGAATGAGAAAAAGATTAGGACGTTCTCGGGAAAGAATTTCTAAAAGTGAAGGCATATTATTATTATCGGGTTGTGTAGGAATACCGCTTGATTTATTTATCACAACGATTTCTGAATCTTCAAAGATTATTTGATAGGGTTTCATAAATTTATAAAAGGTAAGATTAGAAGAACACTGCCCTTCTATTCTTACCTTTTTCTATGCTGAAATAATGGTTTAATATCTACTTATTGTTTTCAAAATCACGGTGATTTGCCATTTTGAACAGTTCATCTTTGGGTAAAGATTTGAAATATTCATAAGTAATTTTTAAACCATCTGACCTTGAAACTTTTGGCTCCCAACCAAGAATGGCTTTTGCTTTTGTAATATCTGGTTTACGTTGCTTAGGATCATCGGTAGGTAATGGGAGTGAAATCAATTTTTGAGTTGTACCGGTCAATTTAATTATTTCTTCTCCAAATTCCTTAATCGTAATTTCGTCTGGATTCCCAATGTTCACGGGTTGAGCATAGTCTGATAATAACAAACGATAAATTCCTTCCACCAAATCATCCACATAACAAAATGCACGAGTCTGCGAACCATCACCAAACATGGTTAAATCTTCGCCACGCAAGGCTTGTCCAATGAATGCAGGTAAAACACGTCCATCATTCAGTCGCATACGAGGACCATAAGTATTAAAAATACGAACGATACGGGTTTCAAGTCCGTGATAGGTATGATACGCCATTGTCATAGCTTCTTGAAAACGTTTCGCTTCGTCATAAACGCCACGAGGACCCACTGGATTCACATTTCCCCAATATTCTTCTGGTTGTGGATGAACCGTTGGATCACCATAAACTTCTGAGGTTGAAGCAATTAATACTCTGGCTTTTTTCACACGAGCTAAGCCAAGGCAATTATGAATCCCCAAAGAACCTACTTTCAAGGTTTGAATAGGAATTTTCAAATAGTCAATTGGGGAAGCAGGTGAGGCAAAGTGAAGGATATAGTCCAACTCGCCAGGCACGTGAATAAACTTTGAAACATCACAATGATAGAATTCAAAATTGGGCAATTTGAATAAATGCTCAATATTTTTTAAATCACCAGTAATCAGGTTATCCATCGCAATTACATGGAAACCTTCCTTAATAAATCTATCGCAAAGGTGTGAACCCAAAAATCCAGCTCCACCTGTTATTAATACTCTTTTCATGTTTTGTTATTAGTTATTGGTTATCAGTTATTAGTTGTTGGTTAATAGCTTTATTTGATAATTGTCCCTAATTCAAATAACTAATAACCAGTAACCAATTACTATTTTACTACCTCCCTTCCAATTGAATAATACGTATATCCTTTCTCGGCGATTTCTCCTAATTCGTACAAATTACGACCATCAAAGATTACTTTATTTTTCAATAAAACATTCATTACTTCAAATTCTGGTGTACGGAATTGAGGCCATTCGGTCATGATTAAAAGTGCGTCTGCATCTTTCAAAGCCTCATAAGGTCCAGTTGTGTACGTAATTTTATCACCCACCACTTCTTGAACATTTGGCATAGCCTCGGGGTCATACGCTTTAATGGTTGCTCCTGCCTCTAAAAGTGCATTTATGTTGTATAGAGCGGGTGCTTCACGAATGTCATCGGTATATGGTTTGAAAGCTAAGCCCCACATGGCAAAGGTTTTGCCTTTTAAATCTCCCCCAAAATATTCACTAATCATGGGTATCAAACGAGTTTTTTGGTCTTCGTTTACATCCATAACGGCTTGCAAAATCTTAAATTCGTAATTGTTTTCTTTGGAAGTTTTTTCCAAGGCTTGTACGTCCTTTGGAAAACAACTTCCACCATATCCAATCCCTGCGAACAAGAATCTTTTACCGATGCGTGAGTCCGTTCCAATACCTCTACGGATGTCATCAACGTTGGCTCCTACCCTTTCGCAAAGGTTGGCAATTTCGTTCATGAAAGTAATTTTTGTAGCCAAAAACGCATTAGCAGCATATTTCGTCATTTCTGCCGAACGTTCATCCATGAAAATAACTGGATTTCCTTGACGAACTAATGGGGCATATAACTTAGTCATAACCGCCTTAGCTCTTTCAGATTTTGTACCAATAACCACACGGTCGGGTCTCATAAAATCTTCCACTGCAACGCCTTCACGCAAAAACTCTGGATTTGAAACAACATCGAATTCTACTTTTGCATTTTTGGCAATGGCAGCATAAACTTTTTCAGCCGTTCCAACTGGCACCGTACTTTTATCAATTACGACTGCATAACTTTCTAAGATTGGACCTAAATCATTGGCTACTTGCAAGATATATTTCAAATCAGCCGAACCATCTGCCCCAGGAGGTGTTGGTAAAGCCAGAAAAATAACTTGTGCATCTTTGATGCCTTCCGAAAGTGAAGTGGTAAATTTTAAACGTCCTTCATTGGAGTTACGAAGAAATAATTCTTCCAAACCGGGTTCATAGATAGGAATGACCCCATTCTTCATTTTTTCTACTTTTTTTACGTCGATATCAACGCAAACGACTTGATTACCTGTTTCAGCAAAGCAAGTTCCTGTCACTAATCCCACGTACCCCGTTCCAATTACTGCTATTTTCATATTTACGATATTTTACTTTCTTGAAATAGTTATAGTTTATTTTACAAAAATAAAGGTTTTTACTGGTAAAATCTAAATTCGTAAATCAATTATGGCTGATATTTCAATAAAAATTATTACATGGATATTTAGAATCTTTAAAAGAACAACCAAAAACTTTAATTCGTAAATTGGTCAATTATAAAAAACATAAAAACTATCAACAAAATATCCACGGCGGGCAAAGCATTGATTTTCAAAGCTAAGTCATAATTTTGATTTGAAAACGCAATCCAAGAAATTATTTGGGCGATAATTATCAAAAGAGGCAAAGCAGCCAAAGCACAAACTAATGTCCAAGTTTTTTTAGATTTTTCCGAGCCTGGAGCGTCAAACATCATTGGAGACATGACAGCTCCCAAAATTGAGGGAATTAGAATAATGAGTAGGATTATGTTGACAGTTAAAACAGTGGATTTCATTTATTTTTTGGTAATCAAGATTCTATTTAATTTATCTGTGAAATAAACGATTATTTCTGAAGTTGTCAAATTATAAATGTAAATGACTGTATTTTGTGTGTAAATGTTAAAAATACTGAGAAAAGAGGTATTCCATCCTTCGTTATCATAAGATTCGATTCATTAAGTTCGTATTTCAATTATATTTCATTTAATTTTTTTTAAGTATATTTACAGACATTAAACACAATTATAACCATTTGATTGCATGATATTAGCCAACCCATTATCATTATTTCTTACTTTATCTTTATTTGTCGTTGTTGATTTACAGGCTCAAGTTGGGGAAAAATTTTATGGAAGAGCATCTTATTACGCCGACAAATTTCATGGTCGCTCAACTTCGAGTGGAGAAATATATGACCGTGCTGAGTACACG
>JAYVIV010000061.1:0-27081 GCA_043769985.1 Arcicella sp. | reverse complement strand
ACTGGGCATACACTCGTCGTTTTCAAAAAAGAATCAAGTTTACTTGGTTCTTTTTGTTTTAAATATCCTCATAGAATTCAAAGCAATCGTCTTCCTGCCTTCTCTAACTTCTTGCACAACCACATATTTATCATCAATCATTTTCATGAATGTTATTGTTTCTTTCCCTAACTTATTCTTTCCACTATTAAAAATCAAATCAGGTTCTTGAAGCACATCAATCAACAATAGAATGTCATTATCTTGAATAGCGATTTGCCCTCTGTTTTCTTCTTTTTTAACATCTCCGTGTTCTTTGAAAATATGCTTTATTGCATAAATATCAATCTGAAAATGATATTCAGAACAATCCTTTTTCAGTTCAACTTCTAATAAATCTTTAACTTCTACATTAATTTCAAAGGTAACTGTTTGGTTTTGAACCACTTTACTTTTAGAAAGCTCAATTAATTTTAATAGTGATTCTTTTAAAGAGTTATCAATCATAATTTTAATTTGTGGTTATTAGTTTATCACCCAAGCAAAACATTAGCTGGAATACCCAAATTATTATGGAGATATTTCAAGAATTTAACACTCATTTGCTTCTTGCCATTTAGAATTTCGGAGATGGTGCTTTTGCTCATACCAAAACGCTGCGCTAAACTATTTTGGGTTAAACCTTGCTCTTCCATTTCATATTTCAAGGCTTCGATAGGGGTCAGAGCCTCAATTTTATAATGTTTTTGTTCGTATTCATGAAGCAACATTGACAATACTTCCAAAAGGTCGCCTTCTGGAGTATTAGATTTGGCATGAAAAACCGTTTCCATTTTTTTCAATACCATGTCATAATCTTGCTCGTTTTTGATGGGTTTTATCATCTCCATTTCAGTATTATTTAAGGATTGTAATCCACAGTTTTAACTTCGGTATTGTCATATTCTTTATGTGTCCCCAAAAATTTCACGAAGCACAATTGAAATTCATAATTGAATGCAGCCACTAATCGGTATTTATTCCGTGCAATGTTAAAAACTATCCTTTCATTCCCAATATAGTCAGCACCCTTAAAATCAGCAATTACTTCCTGTGGTGTTTGGTAGCTATTACCCTCAATTTTGCTATACCAATGTTTCAAATTAGATTCAGCATCAGGATATTTTTTCCAGAAGTTTTTTAAAGTTTTTAGGGCGTGGATTCGCATAAATATTTCTATAAAACAAAGTTCGCTAATTGCGAACTACTAAGCAAATTATTCTTGGTAATGATAAAACTATGAGCTCTGTCATTGCGAACATCGTGAAGCAATCTGTCGGATTAATGAAAGTAAGTTTGAAATCTTTCGCCCGTAAACCTACCAATTTATGCCATTGAGCTTAAAGTATTTTCCTCATAAGCTAATAGATTGGTTTAACGAAACTCCGATTCCCCACATTCGCAATGACAGTGCTTACTGAAATCTACACCACCTGTCTCTTCCCCTTCCGCACCTGCATTCTCAAAAACATTTTTTCCTTAATAGATTTTAATCTTTCCAAAACTTTTACGTCCTTCAAGAAATTCCATTTTTCGTGTTCTACTTCCTTTTCTTTTAGGGCTTCTTCCTCACGTTTTGCCTTATTTTTCTCCCATTCAGGGTCGAAAATCATACCTGTACATAAGCAATGCTTGCGGTCGGTGCGAGTCAAAACGTCATAATTTACGCATGATTTGCAACCATTCCAGAAGGCATCATTTACGGGTAGTTCCGAGAAAGTGGTTGGTTCATAGCCCAATTCAGAATTGATTTTCATGACCGCCAACGAAGTCGTGATGCCAATGATTTTTGCATCGGGATAATTCGTCCTCGACAATTCAAAAGCTCTCATTTTCACGGCTTTAGCAATGCCATATTTCCGCCATTCGGGCTTTACGATAAGTCCAGAATTTGCCACAAATTTGCCATGTTCCCAAGTTTCTACGTAGCAAAAACCGATGAATTCACCTTTGTCATCAAGGGAAATAATGGCTTTGCCTTCTTGCATTTTGACACGCAGATATTCGGGCGAACGCTTGGCGATTCCCGTACCACGTGCTTTAGCGGATTCCTCCATTTCAAAGCAAATTGCTTCGGCAAGAGGTAAATGTTCAGTCGTGGCGACTTGAACGGTATAATTATTAGTTAAAACTTCAGGATTTAATACTTTTTCCACTTTAATAATGAGGTTACTAAAATTGTTTTTGTTGATAAAACAAGATGATAAGTTACTATGGCTCAGATAATTAAGTCTTAGTTTGTTATTAAAAACACGAAAACGATTTCGAGAAATATCCACCGCTTAGGCAGAATAAAGAGAATCAGGGTATCAGACCCTGCGGAAGAATGTACACCTAAAAATAGGTGTCGGAAGATATGAATAAGCTATAAATTTTACTTCGTATTGCATTTTCTGTAATAGATTTTTCGACCTTGAAAACTTTGAAATCGAATAATCTTGCAAAGTTTAATAAAACAAAATGAGAGTTGCAATGTTTTTTTTGTTTTTTTGGGTTATCAGGTTTGAGTTATGAGCTTTTAATTAGCATTTAAAAAATTTTACTTTAACAAAATGTATAAACTTAACCTGCTAATAATCAATAATTTAACTAATTTTATCTACAATATAATTTGGAATTTAACATTTTTTTTCTTAAAATTGGTTGTTATTTTGAATAAACTTTAAACTTCAAAAAGTCGGATGTCGTTATGCAAATTTCGACTTAGGAACCATAAAACAAATGTCTGTCTCTCCAAAAGTAAATACCAATAAACTCACTGCTAATGATCTTGTTTATGGATATATGAACGGTATTTTCCCGATGGCAGATACGGACGGAACACTTTATTGGTACTCGCCTGACCCTCGTGCTGTTATTCCGATTGAGACATACAAAACGCCAAAATCACTTCGTCCACTTATCAATAAAAAAACTTTTGAAGTTAGCGTAAATACTAATTTCGAGGCTGTCATGAGAAATTGTGCCTCCGCCCGAAAAGGTGATTCTGAAACGTGGATTTCCGAGGAGATTATTGAAGCATACTGTGAATTAAACAGGTCTGGCTTGGCACATTCGGTTGAAACATATCTGGATAATAAGTTAGTGGGTGGACTTTATGGCGTATCAATTGGGGGAGCATTTTTTGGGGAATCTATGTTCTATAAAGTGCCGGATGCCTCAAAAGTTGCGTTTCATTATTTGATGAAGATATTAAATTATCAAGGCTATGAACTGCTTGATACTCAGTTTATTAATGACAATGTAAAGCGTTTCGGAGCAATTGAAATTCCAAGAGGAGAATACGTAAAAGCCCTAAAAATATCCTTAGAAAAAACCTGCTTCTTCACGGATGCAGCTTTGGACGAAGATATTGCACACGGATGACACAGATGCTACGCAGCACGGATTTTCACAGATTTTTTTAGATTGTAAAACTCGTAAAAATCTTATGAAATTTTCTATCAATAATAAACTGAATTACACACAAAAAATAAAAAATCATATTTTAAAAAATCCGTGAAAATCCGTGCTGCGTAGCATCCGTGTAATCCGTGTGCAATCTCGACTCGCACGTTTTGGACGAGGATTGGATTGTTTGTAATTTTGTGGTTGGTAAAAAATATAATCGTTATCTCCTTCACTTACTCCTTGAAATAAA
Organism: Arcicella sp.; assembly: GCA_043769985.1. Classification (GTDB taxonomy): domain Bacteria; phylum Bacteroidota; class Bacteroidia; order Cytophagales; family Spirosomataceae; genus Arcicella. The sequence goes on along the minus strand of JAYVIV010000061.1, from coordinate 23,423 downwards.
TGTCTAAACCAATCATTGTAATAAAATTCGGAACGGCTTCAATTACGCATAAAACTGGCGAATTAAATGAGGAGATTTTGCAAGAAATTGCTCGCCAAATATCCATTCTTCATGCTGATTATCAAATAGTTATGGTTTCTTCGGGGGCGGTTGGGGCTGGTCGTGGATTTATCAAAAATTATAAAGGAACGCTCTCCGAACGAAAAGCTGCTGCTGCCATTGGTAACCCTCTTTTACTGGCAAAATATACCCAATATTTCTCGAAATACGGAATCACGGTGGCTCAAAGCCTCTGCGAAAGACAGCATTTTGCCAATCGAAATCAGTTTTTACAATTAAAAGAAACGTATCAGGAACTATGGAAAAATGACGTAATTCCCATTGCCAATGAGAACGATGTTGTCAGTAATTTAGAATTAAAATTTTCGGATAATGATGAACTTGCTACGTTGATTGCTACTGGATTTGGAGCTAAAACTTTGCTTTTGTGTACTTCCGTTGGTGGGCTTTTGGATGCGGATAAAAACATTATTCCTTACATTGCAAAGGTGGATTCTGCCGTTTTGGGGTTGGCAAATGATGATAAATCTTCTTTGGGTTTAGGTGGCATGATTTCCAAATTAACTTATACGCAACTGGCAACACGCATGGGGACGAGAGTGGTTATTTTTGGCATGAAAACCGAAGATGGAATATTAAAAGCCATTGATAATCAGAATGGTACAGTATTTTCTCCGCAAGAAGTGGCTTTGAATGCAAGACAAAAATGGTTAGCTTCGGGGAGTTTAATTGCTGGAAAAGTTCAAGTGGATTTGGGGGCAGTTAAAGCTCTGGAAAACCGTAAAAGTCTTTTGGCAGTTGGTATTAAAAAAGTAATTGGCAATTTTGAAAAAGGAGAAGTTTTTGAGATTTTAGATGAAAAGAAAAACGTCATTGCCATTGCTCGTGCCAGAGTGAATTCGGAAGTGATTTCTGAGAATTTAAAGACTCAGAACTTTGAGGTTGCGAATGCGGATGAGATTGTCGTTTTGTAGATTTAGTTAGAAATCATGATTTCTAACTAAATCTTCCCAATCTCCCTGTCAATCCAAGCACTGTGTTGCTTCGTCCACGACTTAATATGTTCAATCTGTTGTAGATGTCTTTCTTTGTAATTCGTCTCCTTTTTCTTCTCTCCCCAACGTTCATAATTTCTATCCACTAAGTTATTTTTATGAAGATATTGGGTTAAACTATCAATGGTTTTCGTGACATTCTCTTCTGATAAAGTACTATTTCTCAGAGATTTCCATCTTGAATTGACTTTATTTTTAAAATCATTATCTTTCATCAATTTTTCCCACCAAAAAGGAACCAACCATGGGTCTGAACCACAGAATTGATTGTAGCGAAATACCCAATTATCTTTTTCCATGCCTCCACAAAAGGTGTATTCTGGTCCATACGCCAAGTCACAATCCCAAATTGGACCCATTGCTAATTTTTTATCACGGTCTTTTTGCAGGAAATTACTGATACGATACCCATCATTATTTTGGATAAATTCCGTCAGAATAAAATAGTCCACGAAACTATCAATGTCCATTAATTTCTGATAATTTTCTGATGAATTTGAAGCAATTTCTTTCTCAAAATTATCTACGTATTGATGGATATATATTTTCTGTTCGGGCGTAATATTTTTAGCTTTTGGGTATTCGTAGAGATAATGAATCTTGGATTTATTGGATAATATTCCTTTTGAATCGTACTTTGAATTGAAAGAATTTTGATCGGTGTAATTATTCCAGTCGCTATCCTTCCCAGCTGTTTTGTCAATTTTGAGAATATATCCACCCGATATTTTCTCAGGAGCGGTATCTTCTTTATCCAACTTTTTAATGGAAATTCTTCCTTTATCTTGCTTAATTTTTTCCATTAAAACGTACAATCCTTTATAATTTCCATTAATCTCCAATTCAACAAATTGGCATCTGGAAGCGTATTTTCCCATTTGATTGGATAAAGTATAAGTCAAAACGTTTCTAATTAAAGACTTATCTGACATCGGCCCATGCAAAATCCAATCGTCATTTTTGGGTAGGTCTAATAGAGATTTATTGGAGAGAGAATCAGACTTATCACGAATTTCAAAACCATAAGATTTCTTGTCTTCAAATTGGGAAACGGCCCCTCGAATCTCAATTCCGATATTGGTTTCAAGCAAAAGGCTATCGTTCCGTTCAATTTTCAGAACTGCTTCAGTCTTTGGATTATCCACGATTTTTTTATTGGATTGGATAGAAAAAAGTGGAACGGCTTTGTTTCGTTGAGTGGTGATTTTACGTTGATCATTTTCAACATTATTACAGGTGATTAAGGCAAAAAGGAGGATAAAATTTAGGAAGAAGATACGTTTCATAATATTTTTAATTTGAGGTTTTTCAATTAATTAAGCAATTAAAAATAAATAGATTTTTTGACAATCACAAACTTTTGAGATGGTTTGACTTTATACTTCTTGCCTAAGACTAATATAATCACTATTTTTAACCCAACAAAAAACTTTGGGGTCTTAAATGCCTCACCAATCATGAAAAACTCTTTTTTCCTTACCATAATAAGCATAGTTTTCTTTTCCTGTGAAGGTCCAAGGCCAGAACCAGGTTCACAACAAATCAAAAAATCTGATGATGTTTTGGTAATTAAATTTACGGATAACCGACTGGAGGTAACCCCAGACATTACGCTATCAAATAATGATGTAATCGCAATTTCTTACAACATAAAGAAAAGTTCTAATGGAAATAAACCAGTAAAAATGGCGGTTTACATCACTGAAAGTAATGAAACGCAGGGTATATTACTGTTAGATAACATTAAACTGAAAGACGTTGATGAGCAAACAAGGAGTTTAGAAGTAAGTTTACCCGCAGTTGGGGCAAACGTATTTCGTAATTTTTACATAGATATTACTGATAATAAAGGGAAAATATCTCGGAAAAATGTTAGGGTTTTGCCTACTGCTTCTGAACAAATCAATTCTTGGTCGGGTGTGAATTTGGGCGTTCAAGGTAGTATTTTCAATTCAAGATTTTCTTCTGCATCGGGTGACGTTTATGGTGTCTGTGATTTGGATTCTAACATCAATCTTGTTGATATTACTTACGCAACCATTGGTTCTCCGTCCACAAAACCAACATTTTTGTCCAATCCTCGTAGGGGTGCTTTGGGTTTGCCGTCCAAGGTCAGCGATAAGATTTGCACGAATGTGGCGGCATCAGGTGGAACACCTACTTTCTTTGCACCCATCAATGTGCCGATTGAATTTGGTACGGTCAATGACTTATTTCTAAAAGGTTTAGCAATTCCAAGTACAACCCAAGATTTGGTTATTGAAGCAGGAAAAATCTACATGTTCCAGCATACGAGAACAACCCGAAACGGGAAATCAGTTGTTAGGAAAGGAGTTATTAAAATAAATACTTTTGGTAATACAATCACGCCAACGGGGCAAGTTTTATCTTCTGGAGTGGTGAATTTTGATGTTAAGGTGCAACGGTAAAACATTTTCGCATTTTAAAATGTGGAATCATCCCAAAAAGTAAATATGATTCTCCAATGTTTTCATACCCAATTGATAAATAGAATTTTACGGCATTTTCACGGGCATCAAGAACGATTTCTTGAAAGCCCTTTTCTTGAGCTATCTTCTCTAAATAATTCATCAATAATTTCCCAACTCCTTTGCCTTGAAGTTGTGGTAAAACAGCCACACAACGTACCTGCCCTTGCATCGGCGAATTGATTTGCATTCGGGCAACCCCAACGACTTTTCCAGTTTCAGAATCCATGACCATCGCATGGTCGGCTTGGTCTTCATCCGTTAAAACTTCGCTGCCTTTCAATTGCCCCCAAGGTTCACGAAGGACCTTAAAACGGAGGTCATAATATTGTTTCCATTCTTCGGAAGTATCTGGAATTCTGATAGTTAGCATAAGGTAATGAGGAATATATAGGAGGAAGGAAGGAAAAGGAGGAACTGTAAACTTTATACTTTTTTTTCTTCCTTCGTTCTCCTCAAAATTAAAGTTCTACGACTTCGGCAGATACCCCCAGTTCCATGAAAAGTCGTTGCCAATAAGCTGAAATGGCAGGGTTATTTTTCTTTCGTGAAGCGGTGGGTTCAAAGGGTTTTGCAATAAAAATCTGAGCTAATCCAATGTTGGTAAGATTAGTTTTCATGGCAATTACATCCTCTCTTGCCCAACCCACCGCCGCCGCATCGTCAACTGGAGGATTTGAATGAAAATCTCTTCGATTTTTAGCGGTCATACTTTCTACCATATCAGAAAGAAAATACACTTTCACGTTAAATCCTTTTAATACTGCCTTATCAATCAAAGGTAAAGCCGCCCAAAGGTCTGTATTATCTTTGCTTGAAGACGTATTTTGTGAAGCTAATTGGGCAAAGACAATCTTTTTAAATATGCTTTTTTCTTTATCCAAGGACATTGAATATTCCGTTGAAATTGCCTCAGAATCAGTTGAACTTGCACCAGTCAATTCTCCTTTCTCGGTACGACAAACCATATCAGCGGCTTTGCCCTTACCTGTGTTTTCGTGCACAAAATATACTTCTAATTTATCCCCTTTAGCTTTAACATTTTCATCAATTATCTGGTTAATAATCTTAGTATATTTCTCATTAACAAACTTTTTATTGACATTAACGCTTACAGATTTATCAATAAAAATCATAGAACAGTTTTTTTGTTCTTCAACTTCTTGGTACTTTTTGCCAGTATCTGAACAACTTAGGATAAGGGTGGCAGGAATAATGACAGAAAAATATTTTAATTGTTTTTTCATGGCTGTTATGTGTGCATCTTCAGAATGCTCAATAAGATTGTTTTAGTGGTGATTTTATTACCGTTGCAAAATAATCAGATTATCTTTATAAACATTAATCATTAGGGTTAATTCACTAATTTTATCGTAAATTCTTTATACCCGATACCAATAACGGATGATTGGTAAGATTTAATATGAACAGAAATCAAAAAATATTTAGGTGGGTTCTTGTGATTTTTACATTGGCAATGGCTGCTTTGGCAATTAATATGGGGATGAATACCACAGCACCATGGAACAAGAAAAAATCGGTGGAACGAGCTTGGGGTGGAGATACTTTGAAAAAATAGAAGTGATTATATTTGTGTGAATTGGATATTGAGAATTAATATTTGTATAATTTTCAATGTTCAAGTAAGATAGAAAGAATAACCTTTTTATTTCGCATCTTTCACACACCTAAATCCAAGGTGCATTAATCCTGTTTCCGGGCTTGTGGAAGAGGTATTTCCTATTTTGAAACCATGACAAACAGAAGGGTCGCAAAGATACGAACCTCCTGCTTGTAGTTTTTCGGTTGGTTTTTTGGGATTAGATTCTTGAAGCCATTCCCAAACATTGCCTCCCATGTCTGCAAGTCCGAGTTTATTTTCTCCAAAATATTCAATTATTAATTGATTTCGGAATTATCTACTTATTTGTCGCAAGATAAATTAGACCACGGATAAAACAGATTTACACTGATTTTTCTTTAATTTTTCCGTGAAAATCTGTTAAATCAGTACAATCCGTGGTCTAATTGTATTTTGAGACGAATTGTAGATAGTTCAGTATTGGAATACGGTAAATGATATGCCCAAAGTCAGTAATAGATTTTTGTTGATAGCAATTTATGTTAATAGTTCAGATAATTTGGCAGCTATTGTTGAAACTAAAAAATATCTTTCAATTTCAGTGTTTATTTTATGTGATTCATTGAATTGTAATTACGTTTGTATTAATTAATCAAATCTCACAAATGAAAAAATATATACTCTTGCTGTTAATCCTACTTTGGGGCTTTTATCAATCAGAAGCTCAGTCAAAAACCAAAGATAAACGTGGTCGCTTAATAAGCAAAAAATTAACCTCTACTTCACTGAAGTTAGTTTGGAGTGATGAATTTAATTATTTAGGGTTACCCGATTCTACCAAATGGAGCTATGATGTTGGAGGTAACGGCTGGGGTAATAATGAAGCTCAATTTTATACCAAAGCCGACATTAAAAATGCCGTGGTAGGCAATGGCTTTTTATCTATTATTGCCCGTAAGGAAAAGCGTGAAAACAAAGAATATACCTCCACCAGAATGGTTACAAGAGGTAAACAAGATTGGAGTTTTGGGCGAGTGGACATCAGAGCAAAACTACCAAAAGGAAGAGGAACTTGGCCCGCAGGATGGATGTTGGGAACAAATATAAACATCGTTGGTTGGCCCCAGTGCGGTGAAATTGACATTTTGGAACACGTTGGGTATGACCCCGATACAGTCGTAGGTAGTGTTCATACAACTGCCTACAATCATATAAAAGGTACCCAAAAAACGAAGCGAATTTATATCAAAAATCCATACACAGATTTTCATGTTTATGGTTGTGAATGGAATACGGAAAAGATGACTTTTTTCTTGGATGGTATGCTTTATTTGACTGTTCAAAATGAGCATAAAACTGACAAAGAATGGCCTTTTAATAATCCGATGTATCTATTGCTAAATGTGGCTGTTGGTGGAAACTGGGGTGGCACAAAAGGCATTGATGAAAGCATTTTCCCTGTGCAGATGGAAGTGGATTACGTTCGGGTTTACCAATAAATTGTATTATTAATCTCAAAATTAGTACGAAAGATTTTTTAATAAACAATACTCAATAAATATAATGGAATAGTTACCACAAAATCTTCATTACTGGGACTGGAATTACCCAAAGTATTGGTCAATACATTCAAAGATTTGGAAGATAAATTGCTCTCGGAGCAATTCAAACGCATTCACCGCTCCTTTATCGTGAACTTTCATCACGTGGGTGAAGTGGCTCAAAATCATATCACCTCAGAGAATAGCATCTTACCTTTGAGTAAGGAATTACGTAAGGATTTATTGGATAGATTAAGATTAGTATAGATAACAAATGGACGATTGTTATATCATCAAACAAAGCAATGATGGAAATATCAAAATTAAGTAGTTGTTCGTATTTCGATGCGTCCGACGCTTCGGTTCGATATTCGGAAAATAACTAACTGATAATCAGGAATTTACTCCAAATAAAAACGCCGTTTAAATTACATTGATTACTTAACATTGATTTTTTCTACTCCTAAACCTCTTCCTCCAAAATTTTAGTAATTATTTTTTTCCAAGCCTTAGTCTCTTCTTTCGTAATTTTTTGTTCTTCTATTGGCAATCTTTCTTGATGATATACATTCTTTAATCTCTTGTAGGTCAAGTTGTTGATAACGCTTTCATTTTGCCAAGCAAAAATCGATACGTTTTCTTCCTCCAAAGTTTCCTCTCGAAAATGTCTTGCTAATAATATGTAGTCAACTTTTAACATTAGGATTAATTAAATTTTCAATAAGATAATTTACTCGCCTGACGAATATTTTATCAACTATAAGGAATAGACACCTACCTTATGAAAGACTTAAAATTATTCATTTGGTAACTCAAATTGAACAAAAAATCTCAAAAAAATACCGTAATCTGACAGTTGCAAGTCTTTAAAATATAAAATTGAGCATTTTTTCTTATTTTTCAACAAAGTCAGTGAAAGTCAAATACTTATAAATTTATAATTGGTTGATTTTGCATCTAAAATATGAATTGATCTTCCCTAAATATTTTTTTTGGCAAGGGTTTTGTAAAATAGGCAATGGTATAAGCGTTTCTTTATTTTGATATTAACTCAAAATGTGATTATTTTGCGTTTCTTTTGCGTTATTATTAAACGTGAGAAAAATAACTTTCTTAAATAATTGTAAAACCAAAATCTGTCAAAAAACCACACGGCAGACATCAGATAACAAATAAATAACAATTTTAAAATGGCATTAATTACCAAAATTAGAGAGAAGTCGGGAGTCGCAGCAGCGGCAATTGCTATCAGTTTAATCCTCTTCCTGATTGGTGGAGATCTTTTTACGGGTAATTCAAGTTTCTTCGGAGGTTCAAGAAACGTAATTGGTGAAATTGGTGGTGAGAATATTCAATACCAAGATTTTCAGAAAAAAGTTGACGAATTAACCCAAAACTATTCACAACAGGCGGGACGTAGCCCTGGTGACCAAGAAACAACCCAAATGCGTGAACAAGTTTGGAATCAATACATCATGGATTTGGCTTATGGCAAAGAATATGAGGCTTTGGGATTGTCGGTTTCTGCAAAAGAATTGGTTGATATGGTGCAAGGTGATAACATTCACCCATCTGTTCGTCAGCAATTTACGAATCCACAAACGGGTCAATTTGATAAAACTTACGTGATTCAGTTCTTGAAAAACTTCAAAACAATGGCTCCTGCACAACAACAGGCTTGGGCAAGTTTTGAAAAATCATTAGCACAAGATCGTTTGAGAGGGAAATACGAAAATTTATTGAGAATGTCCACTTACACAACCAATGCAGAGGCTCAAAAAGAATACGTGGCTCAAACTGCAAAGGTGAACGCACATTATTTATATGTTCCTTTCTATTCAGTGGCTGATTCATCAATTAAGGTAACGGATTCACAATTAGAAGAATATTTAAGTTCTCACAAAGATGCTTTCAAGGGACAAAATACCCGTTCAATTCAATATGTAACGTTTCCTGTGATTCCCTCAAAAATTGATACGGCTTCTTTCTATAACGACATTAAGCGTTTGGCGAAAGAATTGGCAATCACGAAGAACGATTCAGCTTTTGCGATGATGAACTCTGATGTGAAAACGCCTTACTATGCAACATTGGCTGAAATTCCAGAAGCGGTGAAAGGTTCTTTATCTTCAATGACACCTGGTGGAATTTATGGACCTTTCAAAAACGGAGTGTCTTATTCAATCTACAAATATGGTGGAGTACAAAAAGATTCATTGTTTACGGTTCGTGCCAGTCATATTTTGATTCAAGCCCCAAAAGCATCTTCTGATTCAGCCAAAGCCGCCGCTCGTACTCGTGCAAATGGAATATTATCACAAATCAAGGGTGGTGCATCATTTGAAGCAATGGCTCAACAATTTGGAACAGATGGAACTGCTCAACAAGGTGGAGATTTAGGATATTTCAAGAACAATGGTTCAATGGTTAAGCCTTTTGAGAACGCAATTTTCGGATTCTCTGGAACGGGTTTATTGCCAGGAATTGTTGAAACGGATTTCGGTTATCATATCGTGAAAGTAACGGAAGCGAAAACTAATACCCGTTATAAATTAGCGGCTATCAACCGAACAATTGCTCCAAGCCAAGCCACAATGGATGAGGTTTTGCGAAAGGCAGATGCTTTTGCTACGGCGAATGATACGAAAGATAAATTCGAGGCGGCTTTGAAAAAAGACAGAACCTTATTGATGTTGCGTGGGGACAAGATTCCAGAAGGTGCTGCGGGTTTCAACAACTTGCAAAACGCTCGTGACATTGTTCGTTGGGCATTTAATGACGATACGAAAGTTGGTGCAGTTTCAACGGTATTCCAAAATGAGAATCAATATATTGTAGCTTTGGAGACTGGTTCAACGAGTAAAGACAACGTGAAAGTTGAAGATTTCCGTGATGAATTGACGGCACGAGTAAGAGGCGATTTGAAAGCAGAAACCATCATAAAGAAATTAAGCGGTGTATCTGGAACATTGGAGCAAATGGCTCAGAAATACGGTGCAGGGGCATTGGTTGAAACCGTGAACGACATCACGCTTGCACAAGGCGTTTTGACGAGTGCAGGAGCAGATCCAACCGCATTAGGAAAAGCATTTGGTTTGAAGGTTGGACAAAAATCTAAGCCATTCAAAGGAGATGCGGGTGTTTTTGTAATGGAAACAACTTCTTCAACACCAGCCCCAGCGATGGCAGATTTGACGATGTATAAGAACTCAGCAAAAATGATGGCAGCACAAAGAGCCTCCTATTATATCAATGAAGCCATCAAGGAAAATTCAAAAGTGGTTGATAATAGAGCTAAGTTTTATTAGAAATAATTGATATTAAGATATTGAAAAGAGCATCTCGAAAGGGGTGCTTTTTTTGTTTTAGGTTTTTTGTTTAAAAATTTAGTAATTAGATTATAACCATAAATATCTCAATAACCGCAAAATATTAAAGCTAAATTAGGAAAATTGGGGAGGGGGTATTGTATCTTTACCTATATTTGTTTCATTTACTACTAATACCCTTAAATTATGCTTCTTTATACATTTTAAACAATCTACTATTTATTTCTATGGACAAATTTAGAACTCGTAATGAATTTGCTGAAAGTTTAGGTATTTCTATTCGAACGTTTGAACGCAAATTAAAAGATGCCCAAATTGAACTTCCTAAGGGCTTATTATCTCCCAAAGACCAATTAATGATTAGAGAAGCATTAGGATTTATTGACTAATGATTTAATGCTTCAATATTTTTTTTAAGGAATACAACCTTATTGTTATGTTTTACGTCTAATCAGTAAAACGTAGCTTGATTTTGGTTGCCTGAAAATAGAATGTCGTAAAATGGCGTGTTTTGTCGCATCTTGTCGTGTTTTACGCCTTTTGAATGTGGATAATACCATTTAGCTTTGTTGCATGATTAGTATTTATTCAAAAAACTATTAAATCTTTAAATGAAATGAACATGAAAACAATGTTAAAACTTCCTCAATTGTGTGGTGCAGTGCTTTTATTAAGTTGCACTACCAGTGAATTACCGCCACAAGCAGAACCAATAAAAACCGTAATTCCCCCTGCAACATCAGTAGTATCACCAACGACCCCAGCTGAGAATGGAGTTGAAAAAATGTATATAGGTTATGCTGTTTCGGGTAAAACCTCCGTGACACCCAAAGGCGACCCAACTATGCCTTCGGGTATTCAAAAAGCCGATTTATCAACTTTGAGAACGGCAGGAAGTTCGGGAGAATTAAATTACATTGCCATTGGCGGAAGTCTGACGGCTGGTTATCGTGATAGAGGATTAACAAGGGAATCACAATTGACGGCTTATCCTAATTTGATTGCCCACCAAATGGGTTTAGTCAATTTTAAATCTCCTCTTTTTGATGTTGCAGAAGCTAATGGATCTGGTAGTTTGGTATTTGATGGTACTGCAGATATGCCTTCTTGGAAGCAAGTTACAAATCAGACCGCTGTGAAAAGTAGTAGCCCAATGTTAATGAGTAAATATAGTGGTGGAGATTTTCAAAATATTAGTAGTCCATTTTTAGGTAAAACTGGATTTAGTACCAAGTTTACAACGGAATTTCAAAACTTTAATTCATATCCTTTCATTGAGAGGATAATGAAAAGTTCAGATATTATACCGTCTAATTTTGTTGAGGGAGTTAAAATAATGCCATCAATGGCAACTATGTTTGAAAAACAAAAACCAGACATTTACACGGTTGAGTTTGGATTAGATAATTATTTAGATTTTATAATGACTCAGCCAAATTGTTTGTTTTCTACAAATGGGTCTTTAGGTTCTTACAGTGAAACTTATGATCTAAAAGATAAATCAATAGGAAAACCAATTTGGATTTTGATGCCCACTCAAATTATGCGATTTCCATATTTTCAGTTTTTTACCTATGAGAAACTATTGAAAAAGTTAGGCGTTGCGAGTATTGAAATAGGTACGTACAAAGACCAAGAAATTCAAAAAGCTAATAGAAATTGTGTCTTTTTACCAACACAACGGATAGCCGATGCCATAAAAAATAAAACTCCTCTTGGCGTAGTTCCAGATGTAGAAGTTTTGGACGCTATGGAAACACAATCTGCGGGTTTAAATAATGCGGAGGGGCTTTCAGAATATAATAAGATAATTTTAACAGCTGCAAAACTAATAAATGTTCCGACAGTTGATTTACCTATATTGTTTGAAAAAGTATTAAATGGGCAATATATTAGTGAGGATGGATTTAAAATAGATCCGTCTTTTCCAAAAGGAAATTTCTTTTCGCAAGATGGACTTTACCCATCAGCTATCGGACAAGCAATTATTGCTAATGAAATTATCAAAGTGATAAATAAATCTTATAGTTCAAAAATTCCTCTTATTAATATCACAGCATTCGCTCGTGGGTTGAAATAAGTATCATTCCAAATTCAATACAATTTAAGGAGAATATCGCAAAAGCTACAATTAGCTTGATGTTCTTCTATTATCTAATTTTAAACAAATAGAATCCATGAAAACATATATTACCATCTCCATATTTTTACTTATCTTGTTGACCTTTCATGTTAAAGCACAAATAAGACTTTCATCGCCAATTGAAAGAGCAGTTTATCAACGAAATGCCTCTGGAAATGCAAGCATATCTTTTGCAGGACAAGTTCCTCAAATTCCGTGTGGAACAGGAAACTATCTGAGGTATAGTATTTCAAGAATAAGTCTGCAAAATGGCTCGTTTGTTTTTACTGTAGTACCTTTCACAACTTTAACGAATGATGCCCGTGGTCGTTTCTTTTTCACTAATTCACTGAATACAGGCTGGTATTCAGTAACTTTTCAAACTTATTTTAATAATACCCTTGTATTTACAAATTCCTATAAATTTGGCGTAGGAGATGTTTATATTATTGCTGGTCAGTCTAATGCACAAAGCATAAGTCTTTCAGATTCCCCTGATCAAACCCCATCATCTACATTACCAGGAGAATTGACATATGAAGCGGTTGTATCTTGTAATTATCAAGAGTATTGTTTTATGCCAAATGGGAGAATGCCAAGATATCCTCTATTTAGCACGTTAGCATCAGGTACAGGTGTAGGATCACTTGGAAATGCAATAGCTCCAACTGGATTCAATAACTGGGGATATACAGTATTGGGCAATCAATTAGCCGCTCAAGGAGTACCAGTATCTTTTTTTAATGCAGCCGCTGGTGGTTCAAGTATAAGAAATTGGTTTGAAAGTCGTAATGGCGGTAATACAACAAATATATATGGGAATTATATTTTTTGCAGTAATGCAAGTCCTGGAATTTCAGGAGAGCCTTATGCAACTTTTCAAAAAACATTAAATTATTATGGTTCCCTTTTTGGAGTAAGAGCAATCTTGTGGCATCAAGGAGAGGCGGATAATAAAAATGTACCCTCTGGTCGTCCAAGACCAATTCCCGATGTGTCTCAAGCTGAATATAAATCAAATTTAGAAACTATCATTCAAAAAAGTTGGGCAGATTTTGGGTCAAATGTTGCTTGGGTTATATCAAGGGCTTCATTCAACTTAAATACAGTATCATCTGATATAATAAATGCACAAAATCAAGTAATTAATAATTTGGTTATTAGTGTACCTTCGTCACCTGGAGCAGTTACAGACCAATATGGATTAAGTCATAGAAAAGGTGATATTAATGACCAAGTCCACTTCAACAATAATTTATCTACAACTGGAATTAATGGACTTCGGACACTTGGAAATGAATGGAAATCTAAATTACCAATAAGTAATGGAACGCCTATTTTACCAACCCCAATACAAGATATAACTGTTGTTAAAAACAGTAGCAACTTTACAATGACAGCACCAAGTGGAACAGGATATAGTTATTTTTGGGTAGCAGGAAATGATAGAATAGATAATAAAATTAGTATTGCACAAACAATTTCTGTTACAGGTGGATTCGATTATAGGTGTTTTGTAAAAAAACCAGATGGAAATTACTTTCTAACTACCGCTTGTTATGGAGCATTTGTTTGCTCTAATGGAAACAATAGAGAAAGTGCAGATGTATATGATTTTTCAGGTGCTGAGGATGGAGTAGGTCTAAGGAGTTATCCAAATCCATCATCTAATGATTTTACAATTGAATTCGATGTACCTTTTGAAGCTGAATCTGTCAAGGTTGAGTTAGCGAGTATAAGCGGAATTAATGTAAAAACAATTGCTCAAGGATCTTTTGCCAAAGGACATTATACTTATCCAATGATTGGTAAAGATCTTGCACCAGGTTCTTATATCTGTAGATTAGTGATAAATGAATCTTCCTATTCTACAAAATTGATAAAGATTAGTGAATAACATAAAAAGATTAAATTTGTGATAAGCGTAAGAAAAGTACCTCCCAAAAAGGTGTTTTTTTTACGCCTAATAAAATAAATCCCCACTACGAAAATACACTGCACACACAATTTCTAATTTTTAACCATCAAAAAACAATAAAAACAAAAATGAACAATTTAGAAACAGAAACATCCGAAATTATCGTGTAGGAGGACTTTTAGCGTTTGGGTATAAACAATACCGACTCCTTAGCTGAGTTCACCAGCGTTGCAAATGACTTAGTTTTTAGTGGCGGGGCGGATGGGAAGGATAAGGACTGATTTAATAAAAAATGGTTGAGAAATTTTGTTTCGCAACCATTTTCTATATCAAATCATTAATTTCTAAGAGATTTTTCAGTTTACTATCCTCAATGTTTTCTTGTTCAGATTTGTCGTAAATAGAAAGTAAAATAACCGTCTCATCCACCACTTTTACACAAGTAATTACCCTTGAACCTCCTGATTTTCCTTTGTTTTTGGAGGAAATTGCCATTCTTATTTTGTAACAATCTCTGCCGAGAGGTTCTCCTTGTGTAGGGTCTATTTCAAGACTTTCAACTAAATCGCTAATTTCGGAAGCAATTGAACCGTACTTCTTGATTAATTTCTTGGCATCTTATTTGAAATCGTCCGTTAATACTACATTGAATAAACTCATAAATAGCCTTCATTTTGTAATTCTTGTAAAAAATCTCTTGCAGGAGTAGTTTTCATTTTCCCCTGTTCAATCATTTTTAAATCCTCAAACCCTTTTTTAATTGTTTTCCAAGTCTTTTTTTGAGCTGGAGTCAATTCATCTTCCAAAGAAACTTTCTTGCGTTCCTTTATCTTTACAAAGTCTAAATCACCTATCATTTGAATAAAAAGTGAGACTTTATTATCTGGAATATTGAGCGTTATCTGTTCCATAATTTTAAAATGAATAATTGTAATTCCGAACATCGAAAACCGAGCATCAAGCATCAAACCTTACGCATAAGTATTCAACATCACAGGCATTACTAACAACAAAATATCTTCGTTTTCTTTTTTATCCGATGGAATAATTAATCCTGCACGGTTGGGTTGCGACATCTCCAAGGAAATCATGTTTGAAGAAATATTGCCTAACATCTCCACCATGAACTTGGCGTTGAAACCAATTTCCATTTCATCGCCTTCATAATCACACATCAATCTTTCGTTGGCTTCGTTTGAATAATCTAAATCTTCGGCAGAGATTACTAAATCGTTGTGAGCTAACTTCAAGCGAATTTGATGCGTTGTTTTGTTTGAATATATCGAAATACGTTTCAAAGAACCCAAAAATTCCGAACGGTTAATCGTCATTACGTTTGGATTGTTTTGTGGAATTGCATTTTCATAATCAGGGAAACGCTCGTCAATCAAACGGCAAATCATTCTGATATTATTGAAACTGAAAAAAGCATTCGCTGAACTAAAATCTGCCGTCACGGTCGTATCGTCAGACGGTAGCGTTGCTTTCAACAAAGTCAAGGCTTTGCGTGGAATAATCATCGTTGATTCCTGGTCAGACTTCACGTCGCTTCTTCTGTAGCGAATCAAACGGTGTCCGTCGGTGGCAACAAAATTGGTATAGTCAGAGGATAACTGAACGTAAACACCCGTCATGGCTGGGCGTAAATCATCGTTTGAAACGGCAAAAATTGTGTTTGCAATGGCAGCACCCAAAACGTCCGCAGGAATTTGAACCGAAAGACTTTTAGTTACTTGTGGCACTTTTGGAAAATCAATCGGATTTTCTCCCGAGAGCTTGTAACGACCATTTTCAGTAATAATTTCGGTTCCAAAAGTATCTCCATCAATTTTGAAAGTGATAGGCTGGTCGGGCAATCCACGAAGCGTATCCAACAACAAACGGGCTGGAACGGCAATTGCCCCTGAGTCAGTTGATTCAATTGCCAATGTTGTAATCATAACCGTCTGTAAATCAGAGGCAGTTACGGTTAATTGGTTTTGGTCAATTTGGAATAAAAAGTTTTCCAAAATAGGCACAATTGGGTTGTTGGCAATTACTCCATTAACTGCCGAAAGCTGTTTGAGTAAGACTGAGGAAGATACGACGAATTTCATTATTGAAGAGATTATAGTTAGCTGTTCGTTTTAGTTGTTGGTTAATAGTTACTGGTAATTAGTTACTGGTTATTTACTCTATTTTACTAACAACCGATAACCAATAACTAATATCCAACCATTAATTAACTCACAAAACTACAAATTAACCCTGAATTTACCTACTTCGTTGACTGATGGCATCATTTTTTTGTAAAAACTATTTATAATGTTTTGACAAGACAAAAATCATAATTCTAACCTTTCATCCAGATTATGGTTTTGAATGTGGATTAAACTGAATAATTTTGTACAAATAATTAAACCAAACAATAATGAATTTTCAAGAATTACTCACGCCCGATGGTATCATCAGCTTAGTTACACTTACTTTCCTCGAAATAGTTTTAGGGATTGATAACATAATCTTTATTTCAATTGCAGCGAATAAATTAGCCAGAAAAGATCAAGCCAAAGCTCGAAATATTGGGTTAATTTTAGCCATGAGTTTTAGAATTGCGTTGTTATTTGGTATTTCGTATATCATTGCCATGCAAGAGCCATTTGCCTACATTAATTTAGGTTGGCTGAAGGCAGGAATATCGGGGCAAAGTTTGATTCTGTTCGTTGGGGGCTTGTTTTTATTGTATAAAGCCACTTCCGAAATCCATGAGAAATTAGAAACGGGAGGGCATGAGGATAAACCTAAAACCTCAGCATCTACTAAATTGAACGCTGTGGTTATTCAAATCGCTTTAATTAATATCGTTTTTTCAATTGACTCCATTTTAACGGCAATTGGTCTTACGCAAGTGCTTTCAATCATGATTGCTGCCGTGGTTATTTCGGTATTAATTATGATGGGATTCTCTGGACCTGTGGGTGATTTTGTCAATAAACATCCTTCAATTCAGATGTTGGGTATGGCATTCTTGATTATGATTGGTTTTATGTTAATTGCCCAAGCCGCACATGATGCCAATGTTTCAATCTTCAATTCAACGGTTGGGGAAGTGCCAAAGGGGTATTTATACTTTGCCATTGCCTTCTCGCTGTTGGTGGAGGTTTTAAATATTAAAATGCGAACTAACGAAGTGGAGGCGTAAGGTAAATTTATAGTAATTATATCTGTAATTCAAAGAAATATTAAGGTAAATTCGTGTAAATATTGAGACAAAAATCGTACATTCGTAAAAAATAAGTAAATATGTTAATTTCAGCCCAAAATGATAATAAAATTTGCAGTTACTAATTTTCGCTCGATTAAAGACCGACAAGTAATGAATTTCGAAATTGATGGACAGATTGGGAAGTCTTGGCTATCAGATCAAATTATAACTCCAATTGACAAAAGTCATGGGCGATGTTTAATTAAATCATCAATAATTTATGGAGCAAATGCGTCTGGAAAGAGTAATATTTTGAAGGCAATTGACGCACTTATATCAATGGTGGAAAATTCTACTGATTTTAAATTAGATAGGTCTATTCCAAATTATGAACCATTTAAGCTGGATAGACAATATTTGAAAAAGCCTACAATTTTTGAAATAGATTTTATTGCTAAGGATTCTCTACGTTACTTATATGAAATTTCGTTCGATAGTAATAAAGTTCTTGATGAAAAACTTATTTATTACGAATTAGATAAAAAATCTACAAGTAAATCTATTTTATTCACTCGCTCTGAAAACAATGATATTCATTACGGAAATTCGTATCGAGGGAAAACAGATTTCTTTCTAAATCCTAATCAACTCCTTTTGTCAAAAGCTGGCGTAGATGATATTCCCGTATTTAAAGAAGCATATCGTTTTTTCTCAACATATATCCGATATGCACCAGCTCAAACAACTCAATTTGATGAACGTATGTTGAGGGCAACGGCAAAAATATTCAATAATGATGAAAAAGATACAACGCTAAGAGAAGCAATAATTTCAATTGTT
The DNA here is from genome assembly GCA_043769985.1 of Arcicella sp. Classification (GTDB taxonomy): domain Bacteria; phylum Bacteroidota; class Bacteroidia; order Cytophagales; family Spirosomataceae; genus Arcicella. Next base: position 5,303 of record JAYVIV010000061.1, on the reverse strand, counting down.
AAAGCATCTGACACAGGTATTAACAGAATTTTCACACAGGATGATTCATCAAAAATTAAATTCGATGATAGCGTTCTTGATGAAGAAAAAGAAGAAATTTTAAGTCACCTAAAAGTGAGAATAAAAACAAAACATCCACTTTATGAAAATGGTGTTGAAGTGGGAGAAAGTATTTTTGATTTATCGGAAGAATCCACTGGAACTATGAAACTTTTAGGTTTGTCAGGGCTGGTTGTTTCAGCACTAAAAGATGGGGCAGTTGTAATAGTTGATGAATTAGATAAAAATCTTCACCCATTGCTTACAAGGATGATAATTGGATTATTTCATAACCCAATTATAAATAAAAATAATGCACAACTAATTTTTTCAACACATGATGTTAGCTTAATTGATAAAGAACTTTTTCGTAGAGACCAGATTACATTAATTAATAAGGATTTGGAAGGTAAAACTGAAATTGTTAGATTGTCCGATTTTAAAGGTATTTCAAAAATTACTCCATTATCTAAATGGTATATGGCAGGTATGTTTAAGGGTATTCCTGCAATAAATGAATATCAAATTAACATCAATTAAATGGCAGAAATACAGACCTATATTCGCATTGCCTGTGAAGGAAAAGAAACGGAACCTAATTATTTCAATGAATTCTTAAAAGCAAAAGGAATAAAACAAGCCAATATGGCATTTAAGCCAAAAGATAATTCACCATTGGGTGTTGCTCGGGCTGCAAAAGAGAAATATAATGAAGCTAAAAAACTAAAAATTCCAAAAGATAAAATATTTGTTTGGGCGGTTTTTGATAAAGATGGTCATGCTGGTGTAAAGGATGCTATTGGAATCTTAAAAGACACACCAATCGGGGTTGCTTTTTCGAATGTTTGTTTTGAATATTGGGTGTTACTACATTTTGAAAAAACGTCAAGAGCCTTTACAAATTGTGATGAAATAAAAAATTATATTATTGAAAACCACGATTCAAATTATGCCAAACCGAGTGATAACTATAATAGGTTAAAAGGAAAGGTTCAAGTTGCAATTGATAATGCAAACTGGCTTAAAAAAACTATATGGCGTGATGAAGAACGACATATTTGTGATTTGAATCCTTACACTGACGTGCAACTTATTTTTGAATCTTTGTTGGAAAGGGAAATTATTGGAAATATTTAAAAATAAGTTCTAAAGGTAGTTTGAATGTTTTCAATAAAACGTAAATCATAAAAACCACCAATAAATGACCCACCACTATAAAGCCACCTTAGCAGTTTTAGCCCAAATCATGCAAGAAGAAAATTATGACCATTGGGCAAAATGGATGCAATAGGACATTGAATTATGGGAAACCAACAAAAGCGTTCAACATCATTTGCACGCTTATGGAGAGATATTAACTTATTTATTACCCATAATTTTATTCCTGCAATTTTTATTAAATATGTACAAGAAGATAGATTAAAAGAGGTTGTTAGTATTTGTAAACTCAAAGATTCAGAGGAGGTTATGATTAAGAAAAGCCAAATAAAATTCTTAATTAAACAAGTGAATATTATCCTAAATTTAGATGATAAATGACTTTGGAATTGCCCTAAATGTGGGAGTTCAGAGGTTTTGCCTATCGTTGGAATGTTTTAGGCGATGGCACAAAAATGGTTGAAGGGTCTGACAATTTGGAGATAAAACGCTAATGATCACCCCAAAACATTCACCTTATAATTCCCCGTAAAATTGAGATTTCCTTCTAATCTGATATTTTTTACGGTTACATCTTGCCCAACTGTTACGGTATGTCCTGCATTAATTTTCACATATTCCGATGATAATGGTTTACGTCCAACTGACCATACATCACGATTATTCCAATTGCCGTTGCCAACGGTTTCCACAAAATCTGAAAACAAAGAAATTGTATTGAAATTCTTGAATAGGAGGGAATTAGTGGTGGTTTTTGCTGTACCGAACCAATCATTCAAAATATCAGTATAAACCCTTCGGAAGTCAATTTGCATTTTAATATCCCGCCCAGTTTCCCAAGGTTGTGGGTTTTCGGGGAGGAGTTCTGTTGTTAGATTTGGATTCATTCCAATAACTTTTTTCTTCAAATTATTACCAAAAACAAACATGGGTGCCGCCACACCATGATCTGAGCCTCTGGAAGCATTGGAAGTTGCCCGTCTGCCGAATTCTGAGAACGTCATTCCGACCACTTTATCCGCTGTGCCTTGCAACTGTAAGTCTTGTTGAAAAGTGCTGATGGCAACCGATAATTTCCCCAATAAATCAGCGTGAACCCCAAGACGTTTGTCATTCACGTCCACCTGCGTTGAGTGCGTATCGTATCCGTATTGCGTAACAAAGAAAATCTTGGTTTTCAATCCCCCATGAATCAATCTTGCCACAATTTTTAACTGATTTGCTAAATCATTATTAGCCGTTGTTGATGGATAAGTAGCCATATTTACCCCCAAATCTGCCGCCGCTTTTATCTCCGCTGCATACCCAACTGCCAAAGCCTGTTGCTGACGAATAAATGAAATTTGATTACCAATCTGATAAGGCGGAATATCAGGCGGGGGCGTGCTTCCACCCGCTCCAATGAGTTGGTAAAAACTATTGGGATTATCAATCGTAACTGCCATTGATTGCGATGCACCTTGTAAAGTTGGAGTTGCCAAATACCCAATCTGTAAGGCGATGGGGTCTTCCATGGTTGGGTTTGGATACCCCACAGGATAACCCGTGTATCGATTTCCTAAATACCTTCCCATCCATCCCGTTGAGGCATATTGATTAGATTCCACACCCGACATCCATATATCCGCCGACCTAAAATGTGATTGATTGGCGTTGGGGTAACCCACTGAATGAATGATGGAAAGTTTGCCATCGTTATACATATTTCTCAAACCCGTCATGGCGGGATGCAAGCCTGTTTCGGGCATTCCTGTTAATCCTAAAACGCTGGTTTGTGGAATGGAAATATTGCTTCTGAGTGTATTGTAGGCAGAATACTGGTCGAGTGGAATGACCGTATTGAGTCCATCATTCCCCCCAATCATATTAATCATCACCAAAATTCTGTCAGTATTAACGGCAGCAGTATGACGTAAAGATTGCACCAAGGCGGAATTTTCATTAAAGGCTTTGATGCCCATGCCGTGCAAGGTCATAGGTAAAAGAAAAGAAGATGAGGCAGCGAGAAAATTTCTACGATTCATGTATGTCTATCGGCTTTCGGCTGTTAGCTTTTGGTAGTCAGCAAACGGCTTTGGGCTTGTTTGGGTTGAGAAAATGAATTTATTTAATAATTGGTAAATTAGCTAAAAGTCAATTGCCGAAAGCTAACAGCCAAATCAAAACACATGAAACTCCGCCATTTTAAGCATGAATCTCATCAATAATTGTAAACGCCACCGAACTCCATTGAACTTATCATTGTAAGTTGGGTCAGAGGGAGTATTTGAAACTGTTCTAAATGCGTTCCATTCAAAAGTCCACGATGTTCTGGGAATTCCCTGCATCATAATGGTATCAATCAAAAAGTCTTTTTGTGTTTGGAAAAGGGGCGTTACAAAAAGTTTATCTGAAAACGCATTTAGAATATCCACCGTTGAAATGGCTGTTGATGTACTTGGACTTAGAAAATTGGGTTGTAAAGATTTTGCCCATTCCACCAAATCAAGCCCCATATTGCGTCCAGGGGCGATTTCTGCCCACGCCCAGATATACTGGTCGGTATAATCATTTCTAACCGCAATCGTACTTGACGCAATCCATGCTCGTGAGAGGGTATTTTGATAGTAAGGTTCCCAACCAAAAACCGAAGGCTGGTCAATCAAACTCATCTGCATACGGTACATTTGCCAGTCAAGAAACTCGAAATATTTTCTGAATGCCACCGTATCAGTGGTCATATTAGGTACTGTTTTGTTGAACAAACGAAGCGATCCTCCTGATAATTCGAGGGGAGATTTTATGATGGCTCCAACATTGTCGATGTCATAAAAAATATCACTTGTTAATAGTTTTCGTAGAACAGGCTCAATGGCAAAATTATTACTTGCACTTTTAAAAAAATCAGCTAATGGAATGATAACATTGGTTTCAATATCTGCAGTTACGGTTGGATTAACGTACCATTTATATAATTTGCGACAAATGAATTTTGGTGCTTCTGGATGAGCCATCAGCATATCTACCAAAACATTTAATTCAGTATCTCCACCAGTGGCACTATTGACTCCATTTATTATTGTTCCTCCGTATTTTCCAGAAAAGGTTTTGTTCGTAATATCATGTTTTGAAAGGTCAAAAGCTGAACCAAAAGTTGTAGACCCTTCATTCCAATGATTCGTATAATACCAGCCCGTCAGTACTCTTGCGGCGGCTTTCACATCATCTTCTGTGTAGTTCAAATTACCCGCAAAATCCTTCTCTCCAACGGTAAAAAGTTCTTGCAATTCACGAGCATAGTTTTCATTCGGACTGTTCTTAACATTCTCATTTCCATTGAGATACAACAACATGGCGGGATCTTTGGTGATAGCTTTTACGAATGTTTTAAAATTACCCAAAGAGTTTTGTCTAATGGTATTTAGATACCGCCAAACGTAACGGTAATCACTCACAATTTCACGGGTTGTCACAAAGTGATTTTGCCAAAAAACTGCCAATTTTTCTAATAAACTTGGGGGGGTGTCTTGTCTGACTAATTGGGCGTGCCACCAATATTTTACATAAGAACTCCATTCAAAATTATCAGCTCCACGAAAAGGCCCTGTCACGAACGTTTGTCTGTAATAACTGGAATTTTCATGAAGTATTATGGGTGGAGATGGGTTATAATTGATATTATTTAGCAAATCTGTATAGGCTTGCAGGGCAGTTTTACCCGTAAAATTAGTAATTTCTGTTTTGGTTGGTCCAGCTGTTGCTCGTCTGAGTAAATGAGCCGCTGTTTCGGCAGTAAGTACAGGAGAATATTGAGCTAAATACGCCATTGGAAGCAGTTTTAAAAGTTTTTGAAAAGCAAGCAGTTTTGTTACACAAAGATATATAATGAAAGATTAAAATAATTGAAAAATGCCGAAGAAAGAGCGAGTGGACAAAACGGTATCAAAATGAAAGATTATTATAGTAGTACCGTAAAATAGATTTCATAATAAAACAGATAAATTCAGATAAATTTTTGAGTTTAATCATTTAGGAACTGAAATTAAATAACTTATCCATCTCTACTCGTCCTTTTTGAATGATTTTTCGTTACTAAAATCCTCATTTAGCGATGCTAAATTGCGGTT
>JAYVIV010000060.1:0-30380 GCA_043769985.1 Arcicella sp. | reverse complement strand
ATAATGTTTACGGGCAGAAAAATGTTTGGTTCAAGAAATATCAAACCCTTACGGATGCCCCTACCAACCAAAGATATTTGTCAGTGACGGACGTAAACTATTTAGGGTTTACGCCAAATATTACATTTAGTTATAAGTTTAAATAAGAAATGAAATCATACTCAATATATAAATCAACCCTAACCTTAACATTCTTATTAATGTTAGGATTATTGACTGCCTGTGATAAAGCCGTTGTGGACAGCATTTCAGGAGGGGTAAAACCAATTGTGGAGGCATACTTAGTGCCAAATCGACCCATTGCTATAAAGGTCAAAAAAGAGATTCTTTACACTGAAAATGTAGCTAATAGAGAGACATTGATTCCTAATCTTTCGATTAAGATTATGGGCGATGGACAAACGTATTTGTTAAAGCCCTATTCGGGTTCAGATTCGTTGTATCGTTCTGATCCAAATGTTAGATTGAAAGTTGGGGTAACTTACTCATTATCATTTGATTATAATGGTAAAACTATTTCAGCAAGTACGATTATTCCAACAAAACCTGTGGGATTGAAATCTGATATTACTTCTGTGATTCGCACACGTCAAATCATTACGAGTACGGGTGGTTTTGGACGTGATGTTGATGGCAATATAGACGTAAATTTATCGTGGACGAATCCAAAAAGTGAATTTCATTTTGTGGTTGCTGAAAATATTGAGCCTAAATTAGACTTGGTAATTACGTTGCCAGCTTCATCAACAGCTACTTTTAACAACTTCAATAATCGTTTCAGAAGTCAGCCCGTTCAAGGAACGGAGACACGTTTGCGTTCACAACAATTTCAGTATTTTGGACAATATAATGTTATTTTATTGAAAGTAAATCCAGATTATGCAGCGTTGTATAATACCGAAGGAACGACTTCTCAAAACATCAGTACGCCTCCAACAACTATCACGAATGGATTGGGAATCTTCACGGGCGTTAATGCCGATACATTGAGATTTCAAGTGAAAGAAAGGTAGGCTTTTAGGAGGAAAAGAGGAAGGGATGAAAGGAGATAGAGGGAATAATTCTTCTTTTTCTTTTTATCCCTTTTTTTATTGAGGTTTAATTAGTTTTAGTAACGTAGTGTAGGTTCAAAACCACCACCACGTTAGTTCTCGAATTATACTTTCATGTGAATTATACCAGAATCACCATTCTTAAATTACCAATTGAAATATCTTTATAAACCCCAATGCAAAATTTCAGAACAACTTTCCAAATCCCAACATCCGAGCATAAAATTTCTCTTGATTCTCAACTTTTAACCGTTGGTTCGTGTTTTGCGGATGTTGTTGGTAATCAATTGAGGAACAATAAGTTAGAGGTTTTGGTAAATCCCTTCGGAACGCTTTTTAATCCACTTACCATCTTCAAAATTCTTTCGCCTACCTATACACAAGCGGATGAACGATTATACGTAGAAAATCAAAAAATGTGGTTTCATTATGATTTTCATTCGCAGTTTATCAGTAATTCAAAAGAGAATTTAAGCGAGCAAATTAATCAGACTTTATTTGCGATTAATTGCCAATTACCGACCACAAATTACCTACTCATCACCTTCGGAACTGCCTTCATTTACCGATTGTTGAATCCACAAACCTACGTAGCGAATTGTCATAAAATGCCCAATAGTTTGTTTGAAAAAGAACTTTTGAGTGTAAAAGATATTTGCAAGGGCTTTGCAATTTTACATAAGGAATTAAAAGAAATTAATCCAGATTTAAAGATAGTTTTGACCGTTTCGCCCGTAAGACATACGAAGGACGGCGTACCGGAAAATCAAGTCTCAAAATCCATTCTCAGAGCCGCTTGTCATTACTTAAACACTGATTATGGGGATGTTGAATACTTTGCGTCCTACGAAATTATGATGGATGATTTGCGTGATTATCGTTTCTATAAACCTGATTTAATCCACCCCAACGAAGTAGCGGAACAATACATTTTTGAAAAATTTGCGGAGACTTATTTTGATGAAGATTTGAAAGATTTTACCAAAGAATGGACATCAATACAAACCTCCTTAAATCATCGTCCTTTCAACGAAAAATCAGAAAATCATCAAGTGTTTTTGAAGAAATTATTGGGGGATTTAATAAAGATTTCTGGCAGAGTTGATGTGCGGGAGGAAGTGAATTTTGTTCGGCAGAAATTAGTGGTTGTCTGAGCGACTCTGTCTGAATTTGGATTGCGAAACGTCGCACCGCATCAGATTAAAGGAATTTTTGGATTATCTATCGAATTTTAATCCAAAAAATCCTCAAATCCCACGAATCCAAATTCGGACAAAATCCCAACTACACTTTTCACCCGTCCATAATCGAACAGAATTGTATCAAAAGCGGACAGTTTTAAAATTATAAAAATCTTCAAATAGCTGATAATCAGTATTTTAAATCTCTGGCATAGCGTTGGATAAATTGTTTGGTACAATATATAACAACAATATGCTACAACTCAAAAACATTTTCCGCTGGTATAATTCGGGTGCAAACCGTGCTTTTGTGCTTCGTGATGTGAGTCTCGAAATTCAAAAAGGCGAGTTCGTTTCCATCATGGGACCGTCGGGTTCGGGCAAATCCACACTCCTGCACGTATTGGGAATGATGGACGAACCTAACGAAGGACAATATCTATTTTTAGAGAATAACGTCCTGAATATCAAGGAGAAACAACGAGCTGAACTTTATAAAAAACATATTGGTTTCGTTTTTCAAGCCTATCATTTGATTGATGAACTAACGGTTTATGAAAATATTGAAACACCTTTACTTTATCATGGCATCGGTTCGTCCGAACGTAAAGCAATGGTTGCAGATGTGTTGGATAGATTTAATATTGTTGGTAAAAAAGACCTTTTCCCTAATCAACTTTCGGGCGGACAGCAACAATTGGTAGGCATCGCCAGAGCCGTCATTACAAAACCAGATTTGATTTTGGCGGACGAACCAACGGGCAATCTTAACTCCAAACAAGGCGAAGAAATCATGGATTTATTCAAGACTTTAAATCAAGAAGGCGTAACGATTGTGCAAGTGACGCATTCAGAAAAAAATGCCGCTATTGGCAGTAGAATCGTGAATTTGTTGGATGGGCGGGTGGTTTAGGGTTAACCGCAAGGACGCAATGACGCAAATAGTTTTGACTTTTTGAAAAAATGTACCTTGAAAATTAATAAACTAATTTTTGCATCCTTGCAGTTTTCTTCTCTTTTCCATGCAACTTATCAATCACTAAAAGCATCTTATAAACAACACAATTAAAACCGTAACAAACATGAAAACGCTCAAAACTACTCTCGCAATTTTATTCATTTCATTTGCATCATTTGCTCAAACAAACGAGGACAAACCTTACATGGTGAAAACCTTCTCAGCAAAAGATATTACCAACCTAAAAATGAACACTTCGGGTGGATCATTAACTGTTGTGGGAACAACCGATGCCGAAGCCAAAATTGAAGTTTACATTCGGTCTAATAATTGGAATGGAAACGATAATCTTTCCAAAGAAGAATTAGAAGAACGCCTCAAAAATTACGAATTAAGCATTACCCAAGAAGGCAGCAGCACCATCGTTGCTTCCTCAAAAAACAAGACAAATAATTGGGGTAAAAAATCGCTCAGTATTGCGTTTAAAGCCTTTGTGCCTCAAAAAAGTTCGGTTGATTTACGCACGAGCGGAGGTAGTATTAGCGTAAAAGGAATTACTGAAAACGTGAACGGCAAAACCTCTGGTGGAAGTATTACGGTTCGAGATTGTAAGAATAATATCGACCTCCGAACCTCTGGCGGAAGCATCACGGCTGATAATTCTTCTGGAAATGTGACTTTATCAACATCGGGTGGAAGCATTTCAGCCAGCGATTTGGCTGGTAAAATCGACCTTAAAACCTCGGGCGGAAGCATCAATTTGGATGCTTTAAAAGGTACAATTAGTGCCATCACATCGGGTGGAAGTATCAAAGCCACTGAATTGAGAGGCGAATCAATCGTGAAAACTTCTGGCGGGTCAATTGCCTTGCGTGAAATCTACGGAACTTTGGATGCTGCCACGAGTGCAGGAAGTCTGGATGCCGAGATTCTGGAATTTGGTAAATCCTTGAACCTCAGTGTTTCATCGGGAAGTATGACTGTAAAAATGCCCATGAATAAAGGCGTAAATTTGGATTGTACGGCTCAAAAAATTAACACAGGAACGCTCATTAATTTTAAAGGCGATACTGAAAAAACATCTTTGAAAGGTACGTTAAATGGCGGAGGAATTCCTGTGACCATGAGAGTAAGCTCTGGAACTTTGACTATTAAGTAACGCAAGGAGGTAATAAATTACCTCCTTAATATTTCGGTCGTCCCGATGGGACTTTTTGGAAGATGCGTTTATAAAAGTCCCATCGGGACGACCGAAATATTAACAATGGGTTTCAACCCGTTGCATGACATTAATTTAGTTTTGGTTAAGTATTAGTCGCTCAATGATTTTCGATGAGCGACTTTTTTGTTTTTTTCTTACAAAAACTCCGTACTTTTGTAATTCAATTTTTGTTAATATTTTCACTCAATAATATATCAAATTGATGTATTATTTGAGTATAATATTTTGATTATCAGTAATTTACAGCAATTCAAAATTCAAATCTCAACAATTATAGTATGTCATACGGACTTTTAAAAGGAAAAAGAGGAATCATCTCAGGAGCGTTAGACGCTAACTCAATCGCTTGGAAAGTGGCTCAACGTGCCAAACAAGAAGGTGCAATTTTCACACTTACGAATGCCCCAATTGCGATGCGTCTGGGCGAAATCAATACATTAGCCGAAGAATGTGAAGCCAAAATTATCCCTGCCGATGCCACATCAGTAGAAGATTTAGAGAAACTTTATGAAGGTTCGATGGAGGCTTTGGGTGGTAAAATTGATTTCGTTCTACATTCAATTGGTATGAGTGCAAATATCCGTAAAAAACGCCCCTACGGTGATTTGAACTACGAATGGTTCTTGAAATCGTTAGACGTTTCGGCTCTTTCGTTCCACAAAATGTTGCAAGTTGCTGATAAAATGGATGCTATAAATCCTAATAGTTCGGTGGTGGCGTTGTCATACATTGCAGCTCAACGTTCGTTCCCTGACTATACAGATATGGCTCAAGCGAAAGCGATGTTAGAATCAATCGCACGCTCGTATGGCTATGTTTACGGAAAGAAAAATGGAACTCGTGTAAACACCGTTTCACAATCGCCAACCAAAACTTCGGCTGGAACAGGAATCTCTGGTTTTAATGCTTTTTACGAATATGCCAATCAGATGTCGCCTTTAGGAAATGCCACAGCAGATGAATGTGCGGATTATGTGATTACGTTGTTTTCAGATTTAACGAAGAAAGTAACGATGCAAAATCTTTTCCACGACGGCGGTTTCAGTGCAGTAGGAATCTCAGAAGAAATCGTAGCCAAAATGGAAGCGTAAGAGCAAATAAAATCAAAAAAGGAGGAAACTGACTTTATGAAAAGTCTATTTCCTCCTTTTTTAATTTTAATAAGTCAGATAGGTTAAAATTAAACTTGAATCTTCTTTTTTTAATTCTTCTAAGACAACTATTATCCCTGATAATCCACCTAAAATATTCGTTTCACGACCGTCATAATATCCACTCTGCAATTCCTTTATCAAAAATACTTCCGTTTTCTTGAGCCAAAATAGGGACGCTTCTAAATATGCTTCTTGATGTGTTTTCTGATAAAGATCATTATAAAGTATTACTAATCCTATTGAACCATTCTCTAAGGAGGAGTCAGTAATCTTACTTTTTTCTTCACTAACTCTACTGATTGAGTATAGACCTATATTTTCAGCAATTTCAGCAAAATTATTATTCTCAATATCAACGCACTGATACAACAGCTTCACAACGTGCAAGTCTCCAGAGTTCCACGAAAGTATATTTTCACTTGTCCATGTATTTTCATCAAATGCTTCTGGCAAAAATGCGTATTGATTCCAATTGGCATTCAACTTCATTTTTTTTTCCAATACTAAACGAGTTGCTTCCTGGATGAATGAATTGATGGTTGAATCATTTTTTTTTTTATTTTCTTTACTAAGCCAAAGAAGTAGCCCCATTAATCCATACTTAAATGACATATCAATTTCTTGGCTTTCAAATAGAGTGGTTAGGTAATGATAAACGTTCTGGTGTTGCCAAGAATTTTTTATTTTTAATAGCCAGTAATCTTTTATTTGTGGATTAATATTCCACCAAAAGCCAGCGAATTTATTTGGTTCATTAGTTAATATTTCCTTTTGGAATTGGTTTAAAAAATCTTCGTATATCAGCGGGTACGATAAATTCCTTTCTTGCGAATAAACATATTCAAGAATTAGTTGAGCGTGCGTTTTTAAATCGGTATGGTTCATATACGAGTCATTTCAAGGCTTTTGGCAATCATTTCAATCATATTTAGAGTTCAACTCTTAACCCAAATGTAGGAAAAATAGACAATCCATCATAATATGTTTTTCCTGTGAGCGGTTGAAAAATCTCAGCACTTTGATTAAATCTATTAGTGATGTTTACTACATCCAAAAATGTTGTTACCATTAACTTATGCCATTTAACACGATAATCAGCCCGAACATCAATACTGGAATAATCATTTAATCGAGTACCATTTATCTGTGTAATTTCTTGGGTGCTTCGAGATACATTCTTATTATTAAACACATCGTTAGTAATTATAAATACGTCTTTGGGTCTGCCAGTAGCATATCTGTATTTAGTTGCAAATATCCACTTATCATTGGGCTTATAGGTCATCAAGAAACTAATAATATGGGGTTGGCTAAAAGCAAAATCATACACTCCCTGTCCTTTATAGTCGTTCCTTTTACTTTGCATATAAGAATAAGCTAACTGACCATGATATTTCTGTGAAAGCCTTTTTGTAATATTAATGTCAAGTCCATAAGCCTCACCGTCTCCTTGATTATTCAAATATGGCAATCCACTCAATGGGCGTACTAATAAATTATCCATCTTTTTATACCAGCTTTCTATCACTAATTTTAAATCAGAACGAAAGTAATTTTTATACCCTACTATATACTGAACTACTTTTTCGCTTTTTAGTTTTTTCATTTCACCTTGGTCAGCTATGTCGTTATTTAGAGGATCTTGATAAAAAATTCCAGAAGAGAAATTAAAGCTACTACTACTATTTAATTGATAACTACCACTTATGCGGGGAGAAATATCATTAGCGTCCGTCAAACCCGAATGGTCATATCTTATTCCTGTATTCAGTGATAGTTTTTCCAACACCGTGAACGATACATCAACATAAGCAGAGGCATTGAAAGCTGATTTTTTATAAGTGGCATTAAAATCTTTTGGGTTAATAATCGTGTAATTATTCTGAGATAACCGTGGTTCGTTTCTATAAAAAGTATAAAGTGTATCTACACGATTAAGCATTCGGGCGTAGTCTATATTAACACTGGCTAAGTCAAAACCTGTTACGAACGTTCCCCAAGCTAAGTTTTTGGTAAATATGCTCCGATAACCCAATTCTGTTTGCGTATTACTAATTCCTTTTACATTGGCTTGATATTGAATACTACCTTTATTAGTGATATTATCTGAAACATCGAATTTAGGATAAAAATAACCTAAGTTAATATCATTTGAAAAATACCTAAAATAGGCAATATTTTTCCAATTGCTGCGGTTGCCAAGCGTAACCAGATTGATGCCAGCCATTCCTTTATTATTGGTATAATCAATGGCATCAGTGTTTTCCACTTTTTCAGCAATCATTTGGTGCTTCATGGTTCTGACATAGGTTTCAGGATTATACATGGCTACAAACGACAATTTCGTGCTTTTCGTTAATTGAGTGGTGGCTTTAACTAAAAAATCGGCATAAATAGGTAATCCTTTTTCCTCAATACCCACCACTTTTTGTGCCAATTGAAAGTGCTGATAACGAGCGGTGGCAAAGAGGTTTATCTTTTTATTAAGAGGTCCGTCATAAATCAGGGTGGGTCCCATGAGGTCAAATTGTCCACTCAAAAAGCGACTTTCTTTATTGCCCTCTTTTATGGTTAGTCCTAAATAAGACGCACTTTTTCTACCGTATTGAGCCGCAAAACCTCCTCCTTGAAACACCGCATTTTCAATTGTGCGGGGGGCAAATATACTCGAACGCCCACCATTTGGGTCATTGAAACCACTGGCATTGCCTTCTAAATGAGAAACCTCAAACATTGGAATATCATCAATCATATACACGTTGTCACGGGTGGCTTGCCCTCTGACGGCAATAGCTGAAAACTGTCCTCCGCTACTTGAAACCCCAGGCAAAATACCGATTACCCTAAAAATATCTCCCTGTGAGCCTGGCGTTCTAAAAATCTCTTCTTTTGAAAAAGAATAGGTAGAAATGGGCGTGAGAGGATTATTTTCGTAACGATAAGCTGTCACTACGACATCTTTAATCAGATTTCTATCTTCAATTAGTTCAAAATCTTTATAAGTTGTTTTCCCACTAAAAACTTGGACATCTTCAACCATTTTTCCTTGAAAACCTATGTAAGAAATTTTGAGTTGATAAATACCCTCTGGAATATTATTTAGCACAAATGCTCCCGTAGTGTCAGTAACGGTGCCTCGATTAGATGAATTCAACAAAATAGTTGCCCCAATTAAGGGAGCTTTAGTAATGTTCTCAATGATTCTCCCCTTGATAGCCCCGTGAATATCTTGTGCTTTTGAAATGCTTTTTGAAACCAGCATCAATAATATCATTGCAATATGGCTAATTTTCATAGTTTTATTTAATTTAAAATATGTATTCTATTTTTGATAAGTAGGCAATAAAATTCAGTTCAAAATACACCATTTGCAGTAGGCAGCAGAAATGTAACATATTCATTATGAATGAATTATGGATATTTTTGTTCACTACCTACTGCAACCTAATTCTTAAACCTTCTTATTTTTTTGCAAGCATATTTTTCATATTCAAGAACGTCGTATATGGACCATCCGAAACAAACATATTGGATAACCATTTTGGCACACTACCGCCTGGTTCTACGTGCAACTGACATACTATTTCAACCAATCCATCTTTCAAGGGCTTCACTTCCCATTCTCCGCTAAATTTACTCATTCTCACTTTTCCGTTTTTAAGAGGCAAAAAAGTGGGAGCTGCCGACAGTGTAATGACTGTTTTGTCAGAAGCGTACGTAACATTACAATTAATAATGGCATCACGGGATGATACTGGAAAGGGAGCAGATACCACGGCATAATAAAGATATTCAGAAGCACTATTCTTTTTCAGAAGATTGCAAGTAGTATAATTGTACATCCAATTTGGGTATGAATCGAAATTGAGAATTAAGTCAATTACTTCTTGCTGAGTAGCTTTAACTTCAACCTTTGCCCTAAATTCTTTAAATCCCGACCCTGCAATACTTCGTGTCAGGACGGTGATTCCGTTTTGATTTTTAGATTCTTTCCATCCCAAATCATCTGTTGCATAAAGGTTGAAAAATAGTCCAAATGAAAGGACTAATAAGAAGAAAGTTGTTTTCATGATTTTATAAATAAGTTTAATATTAAATATTTTTTATTCCTACAAAACACTGATTATCAGAGTTTTGTAGGAATATTTTGAATAAATTTCCCGAAAGTTTAAACTCCTACCAGAGTTATTTTTGGGAAGTTGAACGACACAATTTAAGCAGACATTCTTTGAAATAATACTCGTGCTTTTTCCTTTCTATTAATGATTCTGAGGTTTCCAGCATCGTCAATTTCTTGAACGGTAGTCAGTAAACGTAAAGCATCATTTTTCTTGCCTCCTTTTTCTAATGCCTCGGCATAAGCCATGGCAAAAGTGGAAGGTTCAATTTGATATTTTGGAGCTGACTGATACGCTTCATCAAAAGATTGAAGAGCCGTTGATACATTGCCCCCCACCAAACTGGATATTTTCATGGCATATCTCCCTTTAATATAATGCCCAAATGGATGATTGGGGTCTATCTGGAAGATTTCCTTCACCATTTTAGGGATTTTCCAGAAATTAGCTAACCAAAATATTAATCCTTTACTCATTAGTTTTAGTCCTAATACCCGAGCTTTCAGTACACGGATTTCAACATTATCGGGTTCGTTTACTCCCACCATTTCTAAAATATTAGTAATTTCATCTAATACTACCACTTTTTGATGATTCGACTCAACATCAAATGTTAGTAAAAGAGATTCCAATTTTTCTTCACAAATACCGATAAGATACGCTGTTGTTTTACGAACGGCATTAGCATCATTACTGGGAGATGTGTTTTCATGACTAAGCATTTTCACCTTTATTTCACTCATCGTCATCAAATCTTCGATAGATAAATTTTTGATGGTTTCGGGCATAATGGCTTCCCCATAAGAGATTTTAGCTGTTGTATTTTTGAACCACCTTGCCCCTTTCGGAATCACAAACCTGCTCCCCGTGATTCCTACGGGTATAATCGGAACTTTCATCCTTGAAGCAATCCTAAATGCCCCAATTTTGAAAGGTAATAAAGCATCGCCCGTTCCTCTTGTTCCTTCTGGATAAATAACGATGATATTACCTTCCTGCAAAACCTTAAAAATCTGCCTAAATGAATTGATATCGGGTTTGTCTCTATCAATCGGAATACAATTAGTTGCATTATGCCATATCCTTGAATGATAGGTTTCAAAGGATTCTTTACGAGTCAAAAAATATACTTTTTGATTAAAAATATAGTAATTCACCGAAGCCGTCAAAAAATGGTCAAAGAAACTTTCATGGTTTGCAATGATGATATACGGACCCTTTGGAGGCAGATTCTCTATTCCTGCTATTTTTCCAATGTGTTTATTCTTCGTAGGTTTTAGAAAAACAGAAACCGACATACTATAGATTGCCTTCGTAAGACTTTCTGAAATTTTATCTGGTATATTCATAATTTTATGCAGCTAATGAAAAGACCTCTTTCTCAATAATCTCTTCAGAAATATCTTGATTTACGACATTAATATATCTAATCAAATTCTCAATTGTGATGTAATTAAATCCCCACATCTGTGAAAAATCTTCTAAATCTGGTCTGCGAGCCATTTCTCCGTCTTCTCTGATAATCTCAACGATTACGGCAGCAGGCTTTAGTCCCGCCAATTTTGCTAATTCTACCCCAGCTTCTGTATGTCCAGGGCGTTGGAGAACTCCGCCAGGCTTTGCCACAAGTGGAAATAAATGTCCTGGAGAAACCAGTGCATTTGAAGGTGAATTTTCACTTAAAAGCAAATCAACCGTTCTTGCTCTATCAGAAGCCGATATACCAGTAGTTACTCCAAATTCGGGCGAACCATCTACGCTAATTGTGAAAGCGGTTTCCATGAGTTCAGTATTATTACTGACCATTTGTTGTAAACGATGTTTACGAGCAATTTCTTCAGTAATCGTCATACAAACCAATCCTTTGCCATGGGTAATCATAAAATTAATGGCATTGGCATCTGCAAATTCCGCAGCAATGATTAAATCACCTTCATTTTCTCGATTTTCATTGTCTGAAACGACTAAAAAACAACCTCCTTTGAAGGCTTCAATGGCAGATTCAATCTCTTGAAACCAAAGTTCGTCTTGAGCTAATACAGCTTCTGGATAAAAATTTCTAACTGGGCGAGTGTGTGATAATGGTCTCATTTTCATGTTTTTTGAATGTTTAAAAGTTAAATTGATAATATCCGTTTGAAATGTTAAAATATTAAATAGTTTTAGAGGTAAATGTTATAATCTGATCCAAAGTTGAGTAAATAAATTCAGAGGTTAAAGTTTATTATACTAAGGTGTTTTTGCACTATACGAATGATTAGATTTAGAGGATTTTGTTACCACGAGAAGGTAAAAATGTTACTTTTAATAGTGTTTGTTTTATCAGGATTAAATGATGAAACAATTGATTTTTTGAATACCAGTTTTGAGGTTAAATTTTTCATGATTTCTTAGTTTAAAAGGTTTGAAATGTTTAAAGATAAAATCAAAAATCAATATAAAATATTGGTAATCAAATAGATAAGAATGATATGTTCATAAAATATCTCTGTTTGTCAATGCCAAAACTTATATTATTGTTTTCTTGAATCAAAATTAGGTTAGAGGATTTAGGCTTGAAAATAAATTATACGAATGCTCTTTTTCACTATACTTTTATGTATTTTCGCAGGAAACTTAAATGATTTAACATGAAAAAAATACAAGATTGGTGGTGTGAGTTTTCTCGAAAACATAGAACAAGTATTCGTTTTTTAGTCCCTTTTTGGATTATATATATCTTATTCAATGTCCTATTATACTACCAATACACGAATAGTTTTAAAGACTTATTAAGAATATTTATCAATTATCCTTCTTGGGGATTAATAGTTTTTATCCCATCCTATTATATTCTTCGAAAATTAATTCTTAGAGGAAAATATGTTTTTGCCATCTTAGCTACCATCATAAACATTATCATATATTTATCAATCAGATATTGGTATAACGTCTATGTCTTTCCAGAGGTTGGTATAGAAGTTCCATATACCAAGAAATTTGAACTATTTGATTTTATGGTAGGTAGCCTTTACGCCTATTTAAACAACATTATTCTTGCCTATGGCTATGGTTTTGCCAGACATGCCATCGACTTAGAAGTCAGAGAACGAAAGTTAACGGAAGCTAACGCTAAACTTCAACATCAAAAAGATATGACGCAAATTGCATTTCTGCAAGCTCAAATCAATCCGCATTTTTTGTATAATACCCTCAATTTTATCTATTCAGAAGCCATTATGGTTTCTGATTCAGTGGCAGAATCAATCATGACGCTTTCAAACATTATGCGTTATACCCTCACAGAGACAGGTAATGACACGCTCGTATCACTATATTCTGAAATAAATCACATTAAAAATTATCTCAAAATACAAAAAATGAGATTTAGTAATGAACTATATATTGACTTGATAATTAAAGGGGAGGAAAATATTAACCATTTAGAGATTTTACCCTTAGTATTAATTTCTTTTGTTGAGAATATTTTTAAGCATGGAGATATTCATAATCCTGCTTATCCAGCCAAAATTATGATGAACGTAGAAGAAAACAGTTTCTTCCTTTCAATTTATAACCGAAAAAATAAAGGTCCTAAAGAACATACCAGTGGCGTAGGAATGAATAATATAAGAACAAGGATGGAAATTTTATACGCAGAAAAGTATCAAGTAAAGATTCTTACCGACACAGAAGATGAATTTGCTATCGAATTTACTATCTCAGATATGGAAGAAGCATTTAGGAATTTGAAAAAATACAAAATTTTTAATAATTAATTATTTTGTACTTATTACTTAAACGGCTTTGTTATTAGTCAAATAAATAAGATATTTGACGTAAATCTAATGTCATGAAATTTTTTTATTGAAAACCTAAAAATAAATTTTACTACTATGATAAATTGCTTAATTGTTGATGATGAAAAACCTGCTATTAATATTCTAACAAAGTTCATTAATGATACTGCTTATTTAAACTTGGTTGGTAGCACAACAGATGTAATGGAGATTCCAGCGATGATTAAAACTCATAAAGCTGATTTATTATTTTTAGATATTCATATGCCCAAACTCACAGGACTTGATTTCTTGAAACTTCATGCCGACGAAAACCTGAAAGTAATTCTGACAACCGCCTACCCACAATTTGCCTTAGAAAGCTATGAATTTCCAAACGTAGTTGATTATCTAATGAAACCGATTCCTTATGAACGATTTTTGAAAGCTACTGATAAAGTACTCAACATTGTTAATCATCAAAAACTTTCCATGGAAGGTCTTTCCACTGAACAGCAAGATTTTATATTCGTCAAAACTGAACATAAAGGTAAAATTCAGAAAATTAATTTCTCGGATATCATATATATAGAAGGGATGAAAAATTATGTGACTATCTGTACTGTGAAAGGCGAAAAAATTGTTACTTACATTGGCATTGGAGAAATGGAGGAATCTTTACCCATAAAAGATTTTCTGAGAGTTCATCGCTCATATATTGTGGCAATTAAATCAATTGAGGCATTGGATGGCAATGAAGTAATTATGAAAAATGCCCCTCGAATTCCCACAGCAGGAAAATACAAAGATGATTTTTTAACAGTATTCAGAAAAAGAATCGTGAATGTGAAATGAAAATCCTCAAAGGAGATTAGAGGAAGAATGGAAGCAAAGACAAAATATTAGACCACGGATATTACGGATTCAACAGATTTACACGGATAAATTTTGAATAAAATCCGTGAAAATCCGTCAAATCAGTAAAATCCGTGGTCTATTAATTCCAACCATTTCTACACAACCAAGTCGCCATACAAATCAAATTCTTCGGCTCTGTTGATTTTTACGTTGGCAAAATGACCGAATCTCACGAACTGTGAAGC
This sequence comes from Arcicella sp., assembly GCA_043769985.1. GTDB lineage: Bacteria > Bacteroidota > Bacteroidia > Cytophagales > Spirosomataceae > Arcicella. The sequence continues at coordinate 15,834 of JAYVIV010000060.1, read as the reverse complement.
AGGGATAAGTGCCTCATTATCAACCTCTGGCGAATCAAATTGGGTTCTGCCAATGAAATTACCTCCCTCCTTTCTATCAAATAAAACCTTATATGTATTTCCAATTTTGGCTTGGTTCAATTCCATCGAAATATCCTGTTGCAAAGCCATAATTTCATCGGCACGTTCCTGTTTTACTTCCGCTGGCACATCGTCCTCAAAAGAATGAGAATGTGTTTGGTCTTCGTGCGAGTAGGTGAAAACACCCAAACGATCGAAACGCATTTTTTCTACGAAGCGATACGTTTCTTCATAATCTGCCTCTGTTTCGCCTGGATGTCCTGCAATAAGTGTTGTTCTTAAAGCAATATTCGGCACTCTGTCACGAATAGTATTGATTAAATCTTCGGTCTTTTCACGAGTAATTCCACGACGCATTTTCTTTAAAATTTCCGTCGAACCACTTTGTAACGGCATATCTAAATATTTGCAAATATTTGATTTAGCGTTCATTACGTCTAAAACATCCATGGGAAAACCCGCTGGATAAGCATACTGTAAACGAATCCAATCTAAGCCTTCAATGTCAGAAAAATGTTCTAATAATTCAGAAAGATTACGTTTTTTATAAATATCCAAACCGTAATAAGTCAAATCTTGGGCAATTAAAATCAATTCTTTCGTTCCTCTTCTCACCAACGATTTTGCCTCAATCACCAAGTCTTCAATGGTTCTGGAAACGTGTCCGCCCCGCATTAATGGAATTGCACAAAATGAACAAGGACGGTCGCAACCTTCGGCAATTTTCAAGTAAGCGTAATGCGTTGGGGTTGTTAAAAGTCGCTCGCCAATGAGTTCGTGTTTGTAGTCTGCCTTTAAAGTTTTCAATAATCTTGGTAGCTCATTCGTGCCAAAAAAAGCATCTACTAAAGGGATTTCCGCTTCTAATTCATCTTTGTAACGATGTGAAAGACAGCCAGTTACGTATAATTTGTCAATTACGCCCGCTTCTTTCGCATCTACATATCTGAGAATGGTATCAATGGATTCTTGTTTGGCATTGTCAATAAATCCACAAGTATTCACGATTACAATATTTGAATCATCTTTCTTAGATTCGTGGCTTACGTTCATACCGTTTCCTTTCAGTTGGGTATAAATCACTTCCGAATCCACTAAATTTTTGCTACACCCAAGGGTAACGATATTTACTTTATTTTTTAGCTGTGTTTTAGTTTTCATCAAATTTTCCTACGCAGTTTTGTAGGATTTATTAAAATTGGAATGCAAAGTTACGACAATGTAATGGTAATCAGATGAGTATCGTTAATTTTGCATTGACAAATGATTCATGGCATGACTTAGAGTCATGCCATGAATATTTAGGGAATTTTTATTCCAAAACAAACATCAAATACTGAAAATGGATTTCAACTTCAAAAAATACCATACCCGTTCCATAAACGCTGCTTCTGAAGAAGAACGTGCCGTTATTAATAAAGAATTAAAGGATTATTATGCCTCTTTGAACAAAGAAGAGCAACATGAATTTAATACGCAATTACAAACCTTTTTAGCTCGTGAAGTGGGGAGGTTAAAGACTGATTATGAGGCGATTAAGGGTGCAAATACATAGTAAACATAGATTTTGAAGGAAGTTAACTTTAAATTTTACTGAAGTATCAGAACATAATTACTCATGGCATGACTAATCTCACAAACTATTGATAATGAACAAATTATTATCAGTCATGCCATGAGTTTCGTTCAAACTAATTATGTGCAGGTACTTAAAAATCGTAACCCAAAGAAAGTCCCGCAACATTCATACTTGGCGAACAACCGCTAACGGTATCAGAGGTTCCAATATTGATTCTTTCGTAGCGAAGTTTTAGGGTTATTTTTTTAACTCTTACTCCCAACTCAACTGAAGGCGAAAGCCACTTACTCAAATCAATTTCAGCGTTAGGATTTATGAGACTTTTGGGGTCGGTTTTTGCTTTTGCAATGACAGGATAACTCGCTGACAACCGAAGACTAAGTTTTACTTTTGATTTGGTATTATAACTCAATTTCGCTCCCAAGGAAGGCGATAAAAACTTGTATTTTTCTTCATAAACCAATGGGTTTCCTTCCGTTCCGTAATCCGTTGAACGACTCCAGATTTTCCCTTCGATACCTACAAATGGCTCAACGGTGGTGCGTGAACTATCCCCTAATTTTATCGGAATTCCTGCATCAATGTTCACAAATGCCCCTTGATAACTTTTTTGTATTGTCGATACGTTAGTAGAATTCAGTTGTCCATTTGATCCATAAGCGGGTGCTGTAATAATATTTCCTTTATTATCGGCAACGCCAATTTTTGTTGAAGTGACAGACGAAGATGTGGCATTTCCAATACTTTTAAAAATACTTCCATCCACAGAAATGTTCAATTTTTTGGTGGGTTTAAACTGTAATTGTACGCCTACACTTCCAACGGTCGAGCGTTCTGTCCAATCAATATTTTGGATAGACACATTAGGTGTAATCGTGATAGGCTTTTGAATATCAGACGATTGTGCAAATGCAGTGAGTGAAGAGCTACTCAAAATGATGCCAAGAAGTACATTTCGTTTCATAATTGAAGCCGTTTTAGAATGATTGTAATATTGATTGATAGAATGATAGAATAACAAGTAAGTATAACGTTTTATACTAAGAAATATTGCTATAAATGTAGGACAATTATCAATCCATTATCCCTAAAAAGATGTTAAAATTTCCTAAATATTTTTTGTCATTATGAAATAATAAGTATTTTACGAAAATTTCGTAGCGAAACGAATTGTTCAAAATAAATCAATTGGAAAAATTTAATAAATCAGAAGAAGATGTGATGCAGATTGTCTGGCGATTGGGCGAAGCATACAATAAAAGATTTTACAGAGTAAAGCAAAAGCCGATTCAATTAATTTTGGGTCGGCTTTACTTTTTTTGTATCTTAATGCAAGAATTAATTACCAAACTAAAAATCATATATCCAACATGAAAAAATTGATTACTTTAATGGCATTCATTGGTTTTATTTCGACTGACTTGAACGGTCAAAATGCAACAGCTTTGAAAGCTAAGATCGCTCAAAAAGCTGAAACCCTTGAAGCAAAAGTGGTGGCCTGGCGAAGAGATTTTCATCAAAATCCAGAATTAGGTAACCGTGAATTTAAAACGGCTGAAAAAGTGGCAAATCATCTTAAATCCTTAGGAATAGAGGTGCAAACGGGCGTTGGAAAAACGGGCGTTGTTGGAATTCTGAAAGGTGGAAAACCTGGACCGGTGGTGGCTTTAAGGGCAGATATGGACGGTTTACCCGTGAAAGAAAGAGTAGATTTAACTTTTGCTTCAAAAGCGGTTGGCGAGTATAACGGACAACCCGTAAGCATTATGCACGCTTGCGGACACGATACGCACGTAGCAATTTTGATGGGTACGGCGGAGATTCTTTCATCAATGAAAAATGATTTGAAGGGAACTGTGAAATTCATTTTCCAACCTGCCGAAGAAGGAGCGCCCGAGGGTGAAGAAGGCGGTGCAGCTTTGATGGTGAAGGAAGGCGTTTTAGAAAATCCGAAAGTTGATGTAATTTTTGGTTTACACATCAACGCTCAAACTGAAATCGGTAAAATCAGGTATCGTCCAGGTGGCACTATGGCAAGTTCAGACTGGTTCAAAATCAAAGTGATAGGCAAGCAAACCCACGGTGCAAGTCCTTGGCAAGGCGTTGATCCCATCGTTACGGCTTCGCAAATTGTGATGGGATTGCAAACAATTGTCAGTAGAAATGCTCCTGTTAATGAATCGGCGGCAGTGGTTACGGTCGGTCAGATAACGGGTGGCGTGAGAAGCAATATTATTCCAGAAGAAGTGAACATGAACGGTACAATTCGTACGCTCGACCCTGTGGTACAAGACATGATTCATGCCCGTATGGCTCAAATTGCCACAAATATTGCCCAAAGTGCAGGAGCAACTGCCGAGGTAAAAATTACAAGAATGTGTCCAATTACTTTCAATGATGTGGCATTAACCGATAAAATGATACCTACTTTAGAAGGTGTTGCGGGTAAAAACAATGTCACAATTACTGCTGCCGCAACGGGTGCCGAAGATTTTGCTTTCTATCAACAGAAAGTACCAGGATTATTTTTCTTCTTGGGTGGTGCTGCCAAAGGTAAGAAGGAAAGTGAGACTGCACCACACCACACACCAGATTTTCAGATTGATGAAGGTGGCTTTGTGTTAGGTATGAAATCAATGGCGAGTTTAGTGGTTGATTATATGGATGCGGGGAACGTGAAGTAATTTTCAGTAGGTAGTAAAATTAGTAGGCAGTTTGCAGTTAATACTAATTTTTAAAGATATTGCGGATGTAGGTCTTTAAAGAGGCCGTTGTTCAAAATGACGGCTTCCGTAAAATACGCATCAAACCTTTAAAATTGGTTTAAAAAAAGAGTGGGCTATTGAATAATCAACCGTTCCGAAAGCAAAAAGAGGAAGGCTTCAACTGAATGAAACCTTCCTCTTTTTTATGACTTTTTGCATAATAATCAATAAGAACTTGTCACTGCCAATCGCCTACTAAATACTGCCAACTTATCTCTTTCTTTTCTTTCTAACTTTTGCACGTGGAGTACGAGCGTTTGAGGAACTTGCAACAGCCGTAGCATCATCACCAGAACTTCTTATTTGCTTTATTCTTTCCTCTAAATCAACAATAACACGGGCGGACATCTCTCTGCTGGCATCATTCGCATCATTCAAAGATTTGTAAGCCGCCTGCAATTTCTCATAATCTGAACCCAACTCACCATATTTTTTACTTAAAGACTCAAAGTTATCTTTCCCGTCTTCCTGACATTTCACATAGTCTTCGTTTTTCCTCTTGAATTGGCTTTCCATACTAAAACGGTAGCTACTCAATTCAGCATTTTCTTGACGTTCTTTTTGTACTTGGGCTTCTAATCTACGAGCTTGGTCTTGAAGGTCAGTAATTTGTTTTGTATCTGTACAACTGGTCAGAAACACAAGTAAGGCTACTGACAAAAGTGTGGAAATTTTTCTCATAAAAATGTATCTGTGTTATGGGTTATTATATTTTTCTCCTAATTTATTAAATTTTTTCGGAGAAATCAAAAATACAAACTGTTTTCCTTTATCACCCGACAAAGGTTTTTTTTGAATTGTTTCCTATCACGTTAAAAATGTGCGTTTAAAGGACTTTCAAGTACTTATGTAAACGCACGAAAATTCAATAGATGCTATGTTAAATTTTTGTGCGTTTAATGTTGTCCTGTATTACAAATGATAAATCGATCAAATTCTATGCCAATAAAATAGTTTAAATTAAAAAAAACGAGCCTATTCAAATGATTCTGAATAGGCTCGTTTAGGATCAATTATGGTTGGTTTATATTTCTATAAGCATAGCACCATAAGAATATCCACCCCCAAAAACGGTCACAATTATGTTATCACCTTTCACGAATTTTTGTTTATTCTCATCTAAAACAATAGCACAACCTGCACAACCCGTATTGCCCAAATACTGAATATTGGAAAGCATCACATCTTCCGAAACGCCTAATGTTCCCGCCACATTTTTTGAAATCCTAAGGTTGGCTTGATGAGGAGCGATGTATTTTATGTCACTGATTGTCAGGTTATTACGTTCCAAAATTTGCAAACTTGCTTTCGGCATGTACGTACAAGCATTGATGAAAACATCTTTACCATACGGCATAATAATTCCTTTTTCTAAAGGTTTCAACGTTACACTTTCTGGAGCTTTCCCAACGGTGGCAGCACCACCCGTTAGCACGTCTTTTATCTCCCAATCAGATGGTGAAATTCTGTTCTTTGAAATGGACAAAGCCACCGCACCATCTCCCCAAAGATGCCCCGCCTTGGTATCGTCTTCATTGTTGTAGGCAGTATTATGTTCAGAAGCCACAATTAGAGCTTTAATTGCCTTATTTACAGCAAAATACCCTTCCACAATTTCCACGGCATTCAACAAAGATGAACAAGCTGAAGAGATGGTTACAACAGGAATATCCGCAATATTAACATGATGTTGAACCGCATGAGCAAGGGTGAAAATGCAGTCGTAAGGCGTGTAAGTTGCCCCAACAATGAGGTCAAATTCAGAAAAGTCGAAAGGGAGATTTTTTTTAAGATTATCCACCGCCTCGATTGCCATTGTATGCGTATTTTCCTGAGCAGTGGCTTTCCGACGTTCACGGATGCCTGTACGTTCCGTAATCCAGTCATCAGTTAATCCGTTCAGTTCTTCAAAATAGGCATTCGTAATTATTTGCTCGGGCAAATAGCTGGCAATAGCATTTATAAACATTCGTGTCTGTGTTCTAAGTTTTGATTTTTAGAGGATTTAATTATGGTCTTTCATCCGTTTCTAAAAATGAATACAAAGAAAATCAATGTTTAAGGAGAGAACAAATAAATCACGGAAAGAAACAATTTTTACTTGATATAGTCATATTATTTTTTGTACTATTTCCATGTTTTTTGTATAAAACTTATAAATGTCAGGATTTATTATCCGTTTTGCCACAAAGGCAAGAAGACACCAAGTTAAAATCTTGGTGTCTTCGTATCTTTGTGGCAAAATTAGTTTTACTTCCTTCTAAACCAAGTTTTTTTTCCTGTGTTCGCTTCATTGGGTTTGGCTGTCCCCCGATTTTGTGGTTGCGTTGGTTTTGATAATTCCACAACGGGCTGTGTACTCATCGGATAATCGTGATTTTCGATAACTGGAATTTTTTTACCAATCAATTTTTGAATATCTTTTAAGTATGGAATTTCCTCCGTTTCGCAAAATGAAAAAGCCGTTCCATTTGCCCCTGCACGACCTGTACGCCCGATTCTATGTACGTAAGTCTCAGGAATATTTGGCATTTCAAAGTTGATAACGTAAGCCAAATCATCCACATCAATCCCTCTGGCGGCAATATCCGTAGCTACTAAAACTCTGGTAGTCTTTGCTTTAAAATTCTCCAAAGCTCGCTGACGAGCATTTTGAGCCTTGTTTCCGTGAATGGCTTCGGCTTTGATATTACTTTTCAATAAAACCTTCACTACTTTATCCGCACCGTGTTTTGTACGAGTAAAAACCAAAGCCGTTTCAATCGTTTTATCCTGCAAAATATCCAACAACAAAGCATTTTTATTGTTTTTATCAACAAAATAGAGAGCTTGTTTTATGGTATCAGCCGTCGAAGAAACTGGGGTAACTTCTACTTTCTGAGGCTTATATAAAATGCTATCCGACAATTTCTGAATCTCTGGAGGCATCGTAGCCGAGAAAAACAAAGACTGACGGCGTTCTGGAAGAATAGCGAGGACTTTTTTGATGTCATGCACAAATCCCATGTCCAACATACGGTCGGCTTCATCCAAAACGAACAACTGAATATCTTTTAGAGAGATAAATCGTTGGTTAATCAAGTCCAATAATCTGCCAGGCGTTGCCACCAAAATATCGACCCCATTTTGAAGTGCATCGGTCTGTTTGCCTTGTTTCACACCCCCAAAAATAACGGTGTGGGTTAGTCCAGTATATTTTCCGTAAGACTCAAAACTATCATCAATTTGTATGGCTAATTCTCTCGTAGGCGTGATAATGAGGGCTTTTATGGAACGTTTACCCTTATGAAAAGTATGATTTTTGTGTAATAATTGAAGAATTGGAATGGCAAAAGCTGCCGTTTTCCCTGTACCTGTCTGAGCCACACCTAAAAGGTCTGTACCCTGTAAAATAATGGGAATTGCCTGAGCTTGAATAGGCGTAGGCGTAGTATAACCCTCCGCCGTCAAGGCTTTTTGGATGGGTTCAATGAGGTTTAAAGATTCAAATGACATATTGTAAGGATTAACTATCACAATGAGTGAATGATATAATGAGTGATTGATAGAATGAATAGAGACTATCCAAGCTATCCAAACATTTATACAAATTTACGGAATTAATAAGGGAAAAACGATTTTGTGAGGTTTTGAGGCTATTCGGCTCAAAAAATACTTATATTTGAGCCGAATAGATAAAATAATCGGCTCATGACTTATAATTGGCAACAGATAGATTGGACAAATTTTCAATATGATGAATCTCTTTTTGAAAAATTATGGATAGAATTCATCACGATTTCGGGTGAAAGTGAGGGTTTTATGAAGTCGTCTCCGCAAGGAATTAAAGAAGAATCTATCGTTAATTTGTTGGTAAATGAAGCCATCAAAACTTCAGAAATTGAGGGTGAATTTATTAGTCGGATTGATTTAATTTCGTCTATCCGTAAAAATTTGGGTTATCCAACCGAATCTATCATTATCAAAGACCAACGTTCATTGGGAATTGCTAATTTGTTAATTTCTTCCAGAGAAAATTATGCAGAAAATCTATCCGAAGCAATGCTTTTTGACTGGCATAAACTCCTGATGCAAGGTAATTATTCGGTTGAAATTGGCAAATGGCGAACGCACACTGAACCCATGCAAGTCGTTTCTGGGGCAATGGGTAGAGAAAAGGTGCATTTTGAAGCTCCTCCTTCCGAAATTTTACCCAAAGAAATGAGACAGTTTTTTGATTGGTTTAATGAATCAAAAATAATGATTAAAAATCCCTTAATTCGTTCGGCAGTGGCTCATTTGTATTTCGAGAGTATTCATCCTTTTGAAGATGGGAATGGAAGAATTGGTAGAATTATTGCGGAGAAAACGCTCTCACAATCCCTAAATCGACCCATTTTGATGAGTATTTCCAAGACTATCGAAGCCAATAAAAATGGGTATTATTCAGCCTTACAAAAAGGGCAAAGTTCGAATGAAATTAATGATTGGATTCATTATTTTTCCCAAGTAATTATTGATGCCCAAAAGGATTTTAACCAAACCATTCTTTTCTCCATAAAAAAAGCGACTTTTTTCGATGCAAATAAATCTTTACTAAACGAAAGACAACAAAAGGTTATCCAACGAATGTTGCAAGAAGGTGAAAATGAATTCTTAGGTGGTATGAATGCTCGCAAATATTTAGCCATCGCCAAGACTTCAAAAGCCACTGCCACCAGAGATTTAGTGGATTTGGTGGATAAGGGTATTTTGACGGTGAAAGGTGGTGGGCGGAGTGTTGGATATCAGGTGAATTTATAAAAAATGCCTTCTAATTTACATTAAAAGGCATTTTGAAATTTAAGCATATTCTTCTTCTCTGGAATTAATACTATCTTGAATTCCTAATCGGATAATATATTCAAGATTAGAACTAATATTTTTAAGTTGGATTCTTTTAAAAAAATTCTCTGAACCTAATTCTAAATAAAGTTCTCCAAATATTTGTTTAGCGTTATTCAACGTAATGCCTTTAACACCTAAAAAATCTATAATTGTTTTATTATGTTCTTTTAACAATAAATGGATTTCATCTGTAATTTCTTTACCAAAACCATCATTACTAATAATCTGCCCGTATTTTTCTAATTTAAGTTTCATGTTAATTTGCAGTTGAGGATTAATTATTTACTCAAATCTAACCGTTCAATTGTTTCTAAAAGCAAATCCGAAAATCCAAAAATATCATCAAGTGAATTTATCTCATGCTTCGTTTCTTTTTTGTCCACATCAATAAAAGAAATGTATTTTTTTGAAGCTGAATTAAAATACAACCTACAAATTGGTTTTCTGTTATTATCATCAAGTAAAACAGAAAAGTAAGATTGTGCATCTCTATAAATAATACGATTTATTCCAACTTTCTGACGGCAAATCGTTTTAATAATCATAAATCCTTCCAATTCTTCTTCGGTGGTAACAATCTTATCCGCTTCTAAAACAGGAGAGCTAACTACCTCTTCAACAGTGGGTTCTGGTGTCAGACTGGCTTCCTCAGCATCAATAGCAAACTTAAAGCGTTCAGTAATCATATCACTAATTACGTGATTAACTGATTTCTTAACTAACTCTGAAAAATCAGTTAAAACTTTTGCCGTGATTTTTCCTGTATAAACCTTTGAAATAAATAAGCGTAAGAATTCATCACTTGGATTCTTTAATTCATTGGCAAAAATACCTTTTACTGAATTCGTAAATTTTAATTCAGTAGCTGAATTTATAATGTTCTCAACATCAAAATATGATTTATGAAATTTTTTGAGTTCTTCGATTTGATTCTCTTTTATCTCTGCAATATCAAATTCTAAAAACGGTGTTTCATCCATTTTATTAGGCTCTTCTAAATCAGTGTAAAACCTAAATTTTACACCGTTAGTTAAAATGGCAAATTTTGCTTTTGAAACGTGAAAATACCGAAGTAATTGATTGTCATGTAACGTTAATTTTTGTTGCCAGTGTTTACATTCGATTAAGATAGCGGGAACATTATCTTTAAAAATTGCGTAATCAATCTTTTCTCCTTTTTTAGTACCGATGTCGCAAATATATTCGGGGACTACTTCGAGTGGATTGAATACATCGAAGCCAAGTGTTTGAATAAATGGCATAATAAAGGCATTTTTGGTGGCTTCTTCCGTTGCAATTTGGTCTTTTAATTTTGCAACTCTATCTCCAAGCTGCTTGATTTGGTCTTTGAAATCCATGGTTAATTTTATGTTTTAGTAGTTTTAAAAATTGATTTTCTGAACTGATTTTAAATGTACATACTTTTTCTACAAACATATATGCTTTAATGATACTTCCCTAACATCTGTGACTATTTTTAACCAAATATTATCAAACGGTATTTTAATAAAAATGATGTCTGATGCGGAAGCATCGGGTTACAGTTAATTCTTTCGTACGGTAACTTGTTGGAGAAAACTCCAACAAAGGCAAAATTTCGTACGGTAACTTGTTGGAGAAAACTCCAACAAAGGCAAAAAACTTAACCAAATAATAACCCCAAAAATTAGCCATTCAAAAATCAAACCTCTAAATTTCGTTTCTAACAAATCCAAAACCCATGAAACGATTTTTATTGTTTATCTCTTTTTGCATTATTCCAATTTTTACCCATGCTCAATGGCGTATTTCTGCTCCTGCCGAAAGTCGTTATTGCGTGGTCAATCCTGCGGGTGAAACCATCATTCCGAATGGTCGGATTATTAAACCTTTGGGTAAAACGTATCGCATTGCTCCCCATCCTTACGGAATGGTGATGAGTCACGATGGTAAAACCGTAATTACTGCCAATTCTGGTACTAATCCTTTCTCTATCAGTATTTTGCAGAATATTTTTACGGATAAACCTATCATCAAACAGATTCCAAAAACTTCTAAGACGGACGATAATTTATTGGCTGCTGTGTTTATGGGCTTGGCAATTTCTCCCGACAATCGCCTTGTGTATGTGGCGGGTGGACAAACGAATAAGGTCTTTATTTTTGACATAAAATCGGGTAAAAAAGTAGGGGAGATAAATGGTAATGTTTCTTTAGATAACCAAGATTATTCAGATGGGTATTTAGGGGATATGACGATGACCGCCGACGGCTCAAAACTGTATGTTCTTGATCAAATTGGTTTCAGAATTGTTGTTATTGATGTAAAGAATAGGACGGTTATTGACAATGTAAAAACGGGTCGCTATCCTTTTGGAATCACACTTTCGCCCGACGAAAAATCCCTGTACGTTGCCAACGTTGGGATGTTTGAATATAGTCTTGTTAAAAACCTTGACCCCAAAAACAAAAATACTTATTTGCAAAAACCTGCCTTCGGTTTTAATACAAAAGAGATGCGGGAAGGGGTAAAAATTGAAGATAAAGAAGTATCAGGATTGGGCGACCCAAACGCTCCTGAATCTTTTTCCGTTTGGGCGTATGACCTTTCTGGAAAACCAAAAGTTACGAACAAAATCAAAACGGGAATCTTGGTTGGTGAGATGATTGAGGGCATTCCTGCGGTGGGCGGGTCGAGTCCGAATTCTTTAGTAGCGACTGATAAATACGTTTTTGTGAGTAACGGAAACAACGATAATGTCTCCGTAATTGACCCAAAATTAGGCAAAATTACCAACACAATAAATTTACAATTAGACCCACGTTTGGGACGTTGGAAAGGCGTAATTCCGTTCGGCTTAGCTGTTTCACCCGACCAAAAACGGCTATACGTAGCAGAATCAGGTATTAATGCCGTTGGGGTAATTGATATTGCTTCCATGAAAACTTCAGCTCATTTGCCCGTGGGTTGGTTTCCTTCCAAATTAAAAGTCAGTAAGGATAATCAGCAATTAGTCGTGGCAAATGCCAAAGGTTTTGGGTCGGGGCCAAATGGTGGTGCTAAGTTTAAAGTAGGGGAGGAGGGAAGCTACATCGGCAGTTTGATGAGAGGTTCAGTAACGGTTTTGAACATTCCGAAAGATGAAGATTTACGGGCGGAAACGGCCAAAACAATTGCCTATAATTTTAAATTTGAGGCCATAAAAAAGAGCGGAAATAATCCCATTCCAAGCTATCCGAAAGAGAAAGAATCACCCATCAAATACATCGTCTATATTTCCAAAGAAAACAGAACTTATGACGAAGTTTTTGGACAAATTAAGCAAGGAAATGGTGATCCATCCATTGCTCGATATGGCGTAAATACCTCATTTACAAACAAAGAAAATACGCAAAAAATAACTAAATGCACGGTTATGCCCAACCATTTATCTTTGGCAAAAAGGTTTGGAACGGCTGATAATTTTTACGTAGATTCTGATCATTCGGCTGATGGACATCGTTGGTTATCAGGCGTTTATCCCAATGAGTGGATGGAAACGCACGTATCTGCTGCCTACGGAGGCAAGCGTGATTATAAACAAGAATCTAAAGCTCCAGGACATTTTGCTTTGAATGGTTCGTCGGGTAGTTTTTATCCCGAAGATTATAATCAAGACGGTTCCATGTGGGAGCATTTTGAACGGCACAATATCAATTTCCATAACTACGGTTTCACGACTGAACAAGAAGGGAATTTCAACGATTCGACCATGAAAATAGGGGGTGAAATGTACGGGGTGAATTATCCTTTGCCCAATGCGATGTACAAAAATACTGAGTGGAAATTCCCGACCTACAACATGGCAATTCCTGACCAATTTCGGGCGGATATTTTCATCAAAGATTTTAAAGAAAAATTTATGGGTGAAGGCAAAACCATGCCTCAAGTAGTGCCTTTAATGCTTCCAAACGACCACGGGGCAGGCGAAAGACCAAAGGCAGGTTTTCCATTCAGAGAAAGTTATATGGCAGATAATGATTTGGCGGTTGGTCGAGTAGTGGAGTTTCTGAGCCACACGCCATACTGGAAAAATATGATGATTATTGTCACCGAAGATGATTCGCAAGGAGGCATTGACCACGTGGATGCACACCGCAGTATTTTGCAGATTTATTCCCCTTACGCCAAGAAAAACTACGTTAGTCACCAGCATTTTAGTTTTGGTAGTATCTTCAAAACAATGTGGAATGTCTTGGGTGTGCCGTATTTGAATCAGTACGATGCAGGAGCAACTGATTTTTCAGATTTCTTTACTGAACAAGCTGATTTTACGCCCTACGATGCTGTAAACGTAGATAAACGCATTTTTGACCCACAAAAAGCATTAACTCCAATTGATGAAAAATTTGATTGGAAAGCCTTAAAAGAATCACCAATTATGGATGATGATGATTATCTTTTCAAAACAAGAGAGGAAGAAGACAAAAAGGAGTTGGAAGAAAAAGAATTTCAATCAAATCCGAGGTTGTATAAGAATCGGAAGAAGAAAAAGAATTAGCTCACGGATTTCACGGATTAGACACGGATTTGCACGGATTTTTGATGTTACTCCATGCGGAATAAAGCGTTAGTTTGCTTTAACCGATATTTAAAAATTTTATCTGTGTAAATCCGTGTCTAATCCGTTAAATCCGTGAGCTAATCAAAAAAGCCTCCCATTTCTGAGAGGCTTTGTGTTAACCGACATGGATTCGAACCATGAATAACGATACCAAAAACCGTTGTGTTACCATTACACCATCGGTCAATCTTAATTCCATTTCACTTGCGTTGTTTGGAATTGTGATGCAAAATTACGCTTTTAATCTTTATGTGTCAAGTCAAATTTAGAAAAAAATATTAATTTGATAATTTGGTGATTTGGTAATTTGTAAATGATGATATTAAGAATCTGAAAATCAATGTTTTGTAACAACATTTTAAATTGAATAATTTTCAAATTAAATTCCAGCCGTCTCCACTTCCGCATTAATTTTCTTAACCAATCCTTGCAAAACCTTTCCCGGTCCACATTCAATGAACATCGTTGCACCGTCTGCAATCATATTTTGCACCGATTGCGTCCAACGAACTGCCCCTGTCAATTGAGCAATTAGATTGGCTTTAATCGTTGCCACATCCTGCGAAGGTTGAGCATTTACGTTCTGATAAATTGGACAAGAAGGGCTTTCAAAGTGGGTCGATTCAATGGCCGCCGCCAATTCCTCACGGGCGGGTTGCATCAAGGGCGAGTGGAACGCACCACCTACGGGCAAGGGAAGAACTCTTTTTGCACCCGCTTCTTTCAACTTTTCACCAGCTTTTGCCACGCCCTCATTTGAACCCGAAATAACCACTTGTCCTGGGCAATTATAGTTTGCCGCCACCACGATTTCGTCCGTAATGGAAGCACAAATTTCTTCGATAACATTGTCCGCTAAATTCAAAACCGCCGCCATCGTTGAAGGATTTGCTTCACAGGCTTTTTGCATTGCTAAGGCACGGGCAGAAACCAAACGAAGTCCATCTTCAAAACTCAAAGCACCCGCCGAAACAAGGGCAGAGAATTCTCCTAATGAATGTCCTGCAACCATATCTGACTGAAAATCAGGGGTTTCTTTTGCTAAAATAACTGAATGGAGAAAAATGGCAGGTTGCGTTACTTTGGTTTGTTTGAGTTCTTCGTCCGTTCCTTCAAACATAATATCGGTGATTCGGAAGCCTAAAATATTGTTAGCTTGCTCGAAAAGAGCTTTTGCTGAAACTGAATTATCGTACAGGTCTTTGCCCATACCTTTGAATTGAGAACCCTGACCAGGGAAAACGTATGCTTTCATGTTCAATTGTGATTTAGTGAATGAGTGATTTAGTGATTATTGTTCAACCAAATCGTCAGCAAAATTAACCAAACGCCAATCACATACTACAATCATTCACAAAAATCTTTCTTTCAATTCAGGCGTAGGCATCCTACAAGAGTCCGCTTTCCCAAAGATTCGATACCGATTTTTGGCAATAATATCATAGAAAAAATTGAGAAAAAAAGTAGGTAATATTTTGAATACAGAAAGGTATTTCCAAAAGCCAGAAAGATGTTTGGTAATCTCCAAAGCAGCTTCTGATTTTTCGTATAATTGATTGTTTTTCAATAAGATAACTGAATCGAAGTCTTTTGTGTTTTTATGGAATTGGGTTAAAATTTCTTGTCCAATTTCTGATTGTAAAGGAGCAAATTTGAAATGCTTTTCGGGGTCGTGGTCAATCACAAAATTAATGGATGAATTGCAGAAATTACATATTCCATCAAAGAGAATAATTTCGTAATTATAATGTATGTTTTTAGGTATATCTTCCATTAATTATTGATTTTTGAGATTAATTTAACAACAAAAACTTTTCAGTTTGAGTGCCTAAGGAACGGGAATTAAATAAGTTATCCAAATCTATACGAAGTAGTTTTTGAATGATTTGAGGTCTAAAACCGCAATTTAGCATCGCTAAATGAGGGTTTTTTAACGAAAAATCATTCATAAAGGACGAGTAGAGATGGATAAGTTATTTAAT
>JAYVIV010000059.1:0-15625 GCA_043769985.1 Arcicella sp. | reverse complement strand
CCGTTCTCGGCAAAAACTACGAAGGTTACTGCCCATAGACCCAAGCCAATGATTTCTTTTGAATCGGAGAGGTATTTTATGATTTCGGATATTTCCATTGTTGGGGGCTTGAGGGGTTTGGAGTTAGGATTTGGGATAGTGTAAATTCATCAACCTGAGATTGAGATATTTTTTAAAATCCTAAATCCCAACCCCTAAATTATTTTCTTTCATAAACAATCTTTCCATCAAAAATAGTCATTAACACCTTAACGTTCTGTATCTTTTCTGGTTTAATGGTTAAAATATCGTCTGAAAGGACGACCATATCTGCCAGTTTCCCAGGTTCAATCGATCCTTTTTCTTTTTCTTCAAAAGCAGCGTAAGCATTATTTATTGTATATCCTTTGATGGCATCGGCAATGCCAATTTTCTGTTTCGGAATCCATCCCATCGGATTTCCACCGTCCACGGTTTGGCGAGTTACTGCCGCATAAATTCCCAAAATAGCGTTCAACGGGGCAACAGACCAATCTGACCCCATGCAAAGTTTGATGCCAGCATCCAGAAATGACTTGTACGGATGCGTATAATCTATCCGTGTACCAATGCGTTTAGCTGCCCAAACGCCATCGTCTATGCAATGATATGGTTGCACAGATGCCACAACGCCCAATTTTGCAAATAACGGAATATCCTCAAAGCGAACGTGTTGAGCGTGTTCAATCCTGAAACGTCTGTCCCACTTTGGATTAGTTTTCGTGATATTTTCAAATAACTTCAACATCAAATAATTCGCCGAATCTCCGATGGCGTGGATGGATAATTGTAAGTGATTTTTATCGGCATCTGTTGCCCATTTCGTGAGGTTTCCGTTGATGATAATGTCACTCGCCAAGCCTTTTGTGTTAGGATTTTGGTCGTAAGGTTTGAACATCAAAGCCGTGCTACTTCCCAACGAACCGTCTGCATAAGCCTTCAACGAACCCAACTTGATTTTGTTTGAACCGAAGCCTACTTGAACCCCCGCATTGACTAAATTTTGATAAGAACTTATCGGCAAGCGAGTATAAAAACGACACGTTAGTTTGTCTTCTTTTTCTAAGGTTTGGTAGGCAATCAAATCAGGTTGAAAAGTAATGTCTTGCACCGAAGTAATCCCGTTTTCACGAGCTTCCTGCAAGGCACGTTGAACGTATTTGATTTTTTGTTCTGGCGAAATATCTGGTATAATACTGTAAATCAAAGTCATAGCCGCATCCTTCAAAATTCCAGTAGGTTCACCAGTCTTTGAATCTTTCACAATTTCTCCTCCATCGGGCGATTTTGTATCCTTCGTAATCCCTGCCAAAGTTAAGGCTTTTGAGTTTGCTAATGCCATGTGACCATCGAAACGATCAATGAAAACAGGAGAGTCTTTCGTCAAATCGTCAATCATTTCTTTGGTCGGCAAATCCTTCACTTCCCAAGATTCATGATCCCAATTACCTGATTTTATCCACTCGCCTTTGTGGGAATCTGCATACTTTTTCAAGATAGATTTAAACTCAGTAGTCGATTTTGCACCCCGTAAATCTATACCCGAAAGATACATTCCACCATCGGCAAAATGAGTATGATTATCAATGAAACCAGGCAACATTAATTTCCCTTCTAAATTCACCATTTTCGTCCGACTATCCGACCAAGCGGCACGGGCTTCGGGCGTTGAACCTACGAACAAAATCCGTCCATTTTCAATCACAACTGCCTCTGCAACCGAACTACGGGCATCAACGGTGTATATTTTACCATTATAAAAACAGATTTTTTGAGCAATGAGTGGCGAGCATTGAGCAATGAGTAATGAGCAAAGAATTAGTAGTTGTTTTTTCATGGATTTTTGAAAAGGTAAATTGATAATGGTAAATTTACGGAAAATTAATATAAAAACTGAGAATGAAAAATATTGAGATACTCGAATTGGAAGGCAAAATCAAAAATCCCATCATGGAATTTTTGTTGGAACATGATGATTATTTAGAAAAAGAGCAAATAGATGCCATTTTATCAAGAGGTGAAAGTGGATTGGAAGATTTGCGGTTGATTTTGAAGGCGTACAATCAGCATTTTGACAAACTCAATGATAGTGAAAACTCTTTGGTTTTTATGGTTCATGTCATTTCATTTTTGGCAGAATTAAAAGATGAATCATCCTTTGAGGATATGTTGGCATACTTGAAAACAGACGCTATGTTGGCGGATGAGGCATGGAATGATTCTTACATGGAAGATTTCCCACGTTATTGGTCCCTTTTCCCGAATAAAATAGAACTAATCGGTAAGGCTCTTTATGACACAGAAATAACAATTCAAGCTAAAAGTGTTTTGATGACAGGATTGACAGCAATTGCTGAGAGTGTGACAGACAATAGTTTGGTAGAATCTATTAGAGAAATTTTCGAGAAATATCTTGAATTTTTGCATAACGAAGAACAGCGAGAAACGCAGAATATTTCAGATTGGGCAGATATTGAATTTCTTATTGGTTCTACCATCATTGGCTATATGGATTGTGGTGGAGATGCTCAAAATAAGTACGCTCAATATTTTGTCAATAATAATCTTGTTGATAATCTTATCAGCATCAAGGATCTGAAAAATTGGAAAAATAGTGAAAATGAATTTTCTGATATATACGAAATTAATATAATTTGGGAAGAAGCGAGTAATAGAGAAGAGAATTTTGAAAAAGCAAGAGAGCGAGAGCAAGAACTGATTAAAGTAGTAAATCAACAAAAAGCCTTCAAAAAAATATTTGACCGCAACGACAAAGTAAGTGTAAAATATAAAACTGACGGAATAGTAATCAGCGATGTAAAATACAAAAAAGTAGAAGACGATTTAATCTCTGGTAAATGTGAATTAATATGAAAAAAATAGTTGCCATCATCTTAGTAATTGTCCTACTTTTCGGAGGATTACTTTCATCAGAAATTTTGAATCTTTCTAAAAATTCAACAGAATCGATTACAGAAATTTCTACGGTTCATTCAGCCGTGGAAGAACCTCAATTTAAGAAAGAAGGAGAATTGACTTTCCTAAAAAATCAAGAGAAACTCACGATAGAAATTGCTGATAATGAGGAAGAAACCACGCAGGGGCTTATGTACAGACGTTCTATGCCCGATAGTTGCGGAATGGTTTTTATCTTTGCCGATAGTCAGCCTCGTAGCTTTTGGATGAAGAATACTTTCCTGCCTTTGGATATTTTGTATTTAGACGAATCTAAGAAAATCGTTACCATCCAAGCCAACAGAACGCCTTTCTCAGAAGAAGAAATCCCTTCTTTTGAAAATGCAAAATATGTGCTGGAAGTAAATGCGGGATATTGCAAACGGAAAGGAATTGAGAAGGGAGATGTAGTGAAATGGTAACAAATGACTAATACAATGATAAGAGTTCCTTCCCTCATACACGCTGGCGAATTTCAGTCCTTGAAAATTCAGGATATGACTTTTGTGGCGTATCGAAATCAAGACCCACCGCTCAAAAATGAGGTTTTCTTTGAAGAACATGCTGTTATTTTTGTATTGGAAGGAGAGAAAAAATTTGTTTCCGCCACCCAAACTATTCACGTCAGAAAAGGACATATTGTCTTTATTCGGCGGGGATATTATCTGATGCAGGAAACCATTGACACGAATTATAGAAGTTTGGTTTTCTTTTTTAATGAGAAATTATTGAAGGAATTTGTGGGACAACATTTGGAATTAGTAGCCCCCCCCGCCCCCGAAGGGGGAGCCATTACACTACTTTTGGACTCGAAAGCTCCCCCATCGGGGGCGGGGGGGGCTATTTTGGTCTTTGAAATTACCGAAAGCCTCAACAAATTTACCGAATCAATTTTCCCTTATTTTACCCTTGAAACGCAATATTTGAATCATTTTTTACGGTTAAAATTACAGGAATTATTACTGCATATCCTTGAAATTGATGCTTCTGGACAGTTTAAAAGTATTTTATTCAGTTTATACAAAGGTGAAAAAGTTGATTTGGAATATCTGATGCAATCGTATTATTTGAAACTTCTCTCACTGGATGAATTATCACGGCTTTCGGGTAGAAGTTTGTCTGCCTTCAAACGTGATTTTCAAGAAAAATTTGATACTTCGCCTGCCCTTTGGATTAAAAATAAGCGACTTGAATATGCAGGTTTGCAATTAGAAAATACGGATAAAAACGTTTCAGAAATCAGTATGGAAATTGGGTATGAAAGTGTTTCACATTTTATAAAGGCTTTTAAGGAGAAGTTTGGGAAAACGCCAGGGGGAGGAGACAGAAGATAGGAGGCGGGAGAAAAGGAAGGTTTTTATGTATATTTGTGTGAGAAACTTTCGTCAAAACTAATAACCAGTAATTAATAACTGATAACTGAACCCATGATTTCCACCCAAAACCTAACGTTTGCATACACGCCCGAAAAGCGTTTTGACTTCCCCAATTTTTCCTGTGCCGACCGTGAAACGATGCTCATTTTAGGTAAATCGGGTAAGGGAAAAACAACTTTCCTACATCTGATGGCACTTTTATTGAAACCTACGGGTGGAAATATTCAGATTAACAATCAAGAAATTAGTCAATTATCAGTCAGTCAGGCGGCGGATTTTAGGGCAAAAAACGTGGGAATAATTTACCAAAAACCACACTTTGTTCATTCGCTTTCCGTGATGGATAATTTGTTATTAGCCAATTATTTAGCGGGAAAAAATCAAGCAAAGAATCAAGCTCAACAGTTGGCTGAAAGTTTGGGTTTTTCGGAACATTTATCTAAAAAAACAACCCAACTTTCGCAAGGTGAACAACAGCGGGTGAGCATAGCCAGAGCATTGATGAACAAGCCTTCAGTGATTTTAGCAGATGAGCCAACCTCAAGTTTGGATGACGATAACTGTCTGAAAGTCATTGATTTACTGAGAAAGCAAATCCAAGAAATTGGAGCGAGTTTGGTAGTTGTTACGCACGACCAACGATTGAAAGATGTGTTTCTTGAAAAAATTGAGTTATAAGTGATGAGTTATAAGTGATAAGTATTTTTGAGCGTTTTTCTCATAATTGCAAAATTTGTTAATGAGAGATTTTACTCATAAATTATCTGATTTCGTATCCTGCTCAATTTATCTTTAGCCACACTCATAACTCATCACTTATAACTTATCACTCCGAAAATGAACTTACTAAAAATATCAACCAACAACTTAAAAGACAAACCTTTAACCACCTCTCTAAGCATTTTATTGATGGCTTTGGGAATTGCGATTATCTCACTTTTGCTTTTGGCAGGCAAACAGATTGAAGAGAAATTTACTCGCAATGTGGCGGGAATTGATATGGTTGTGGGGGCAAAAGGCAGTCCACTTCAATTAATTTTGGCGAGTATTTATCAGATTGACTCGCCCACGGGGAATATCTCCATGGAAGAAGCTAATCGGCTGACTCGTAGTCCCTTAGTAAAATCAACAATTCCTCTTTCGATGGGAGATAGTTATCAAGGATATAGAATCGTTGGTTCAAATGAGAAATATTTAGCCCATTTTCAAGCAGAATTTGAAACAGGGCAAGTATTTTCAAAGGCAATGGAAATGGTGGTTGGCAGTAAGGTTGCCAAAAATTTAGGCTTGAAAGTAGGTGATGCTTTTGCTTCACAACATGGTTTTGATGGAGAAGGAGAAGCTCACGAAGAGAAAAAATTTAAGGTCGTTGGAATTTTGAAAACGACTAATTCTGTACTTGATGCTTTATTAATTACACCTTTGGAAAGCGTGTGGGCGGTTCATGACGAACATCACGAAGACGAAGTTGGAAAGGGGGCAAATGCCTTGAAATTATTGGACGAAGAACAACCTCAATCTGGCGAAGAACATCATCATGAAGAAGATTCAAAAGAAATTACTTCGCTATTAGTCAAATTTCGTAATCCAGCAATGGGCATGATGATGGCGAGAAGTATTAATCAAAATTCTACTTTACAAACTGCCACGCCAGCCATAGAAATCAACCGTTTATTTGCCTTATTGGGCGTGGGGGTTGACGCTTTAAAGTGGATTGCCTTAGTAATAATTATTGTTTCGGGATTGAGCGTTTTTGTATCTTTGTATAATTCTCTGAAAGAACGCAAATACGAAATGGCTTTGATGCTTTCGATGGGAGCAAGTCGAACAAAATTATTTTTATTATTGTTATTAGAAGGACTGATAATCAGCACAATAGGCTTCGTAATTGGCATATTTTTAAGTAGATTAGGACTTTGGATTATGTCAGAAAATGTGGAACAAAATTTTCATTACGACTTCAACGTTTTATCTTTGCTCACCGAAGAATTTTATTTATTTCTCGGGGCATTATTTATCGGATTATTAGCGGCAGCAATACCGTCATTAGGCATTTATAACATCAACATTTCAAAAATATTAGCGGATGAGTAGTTTACAGTTATCAGTAACCAGTTATCAGTTAATCTAATCATAAACGCATGAAAATCAAGACATTATTAATTTTAGGTTTGATAATCTCAACCTTTGTTTCAGCAAAAAATGCTCCTGCTGAGAAACTTACTTGGGATATGTTGAAAGACGTTTCTTTCAAGAAAAAGTGGTACCCACAAGAATCCATTTTTATGCTTTATCCAACTTTTGGAGCTCCCTTGAAGAAATTGGAGAATAAAGAAGTCATCATTAGAGGATACGTCATTCCTGTGGATGTGGCAACGAATATGTACGTACTTTCAGCGTTTCCATACAGTCAATGTTTCTTTTGTGGTGGAGCTGGTCCAGAATCTGTAATGTCTTTGAAGCCTTTGAAAAGTGAGGTCAGAAAGTATAAAACTGACGATATGCACACTTTCAAAGGCAAGCTAAAACTCAATGCTGATGATATTTACGAGATGAATTATATCTTGGAAGAAGCGGATATGATTGAGTAGGTCTTTTAGGAGTAAAGGAAAAAGGGAGGAATGGAGAAAGGGTTTTCACCTTCCTACATTCCTCCCTTTTTCTTTACTCCGTTCTGATATAACTCATCAATAATTCGTCCAAAAAACGCCCTTCTTGCTTCAAATACGTATATTTTCTCATTATTCCCTCCGCTTCAAAGCCTGCTTTTTTGTATAATTCAATGGCTTTTAAATTGTCAGTTGCCACACTCAATTCTATTCTTTTATAGCCTTGTTGATTGGCTAATTCAATGATTTCTTGCATCATTTTTAATCCAAAACCTTTTCCTGCAAAAGCTGGATGAATGGCTAATCCTCCCAAATAAGCAATGTGTGAAGCACGGTATGTCCATGGAAATAGTTTGAACATTCCCACTGAATCTCCTTTTTCATTGATGAAAATATACTTACTTTCATTCTCTAAAAGTTTGTCATATATGGGTTTGAATGTCTCAATTTCCATTGGTTCATAGAGTAAAAATGGATTTACCTGTAGGTGCATATACAAGTCGTAAATGAATTGGAGGTCGTTTTGGGTAGCTTTTCTGTACATTGGATTATCCTTTTTTTGCAAATATACTTTATACCTATCAGAAAATTTATTTCCGTACCTTTGCAACCATATAGAGACATAGATTACATAGAAATTTTAGAGAAAATGATGTAATATATAATCTCTAATAAAGATAACTTAATTTTTAAATCACATAATTTTCAACTCTTCAAATTTAATCCATGAGTTTATTAGCAATTGGTTCGGTGGCTTTTGATGCCATTGAAACTCCCAGAGGAAAAACCGACAAAATCATTGGTGGTGCAGGTACATTTATCTCATTATCAGCATCTTACTTCAAAACGCCCATCAATTTAGTAGCGGTTGTGGGCGAAGATTTCCCCCAAGCATATATCCAATTGCTGAAAGATAAAGGCGTTGATACGACAGGTTTACAAATCAAAAAAGGCGAGAAATCTTTCTTTTGGTCGGGTCGTTATCACAACAATATGAATTCACGTGATACTTTAATTACGGAGTTAAATGTTTTGGGTACTTTCGACCCAATTATCCCTACTGAATATCAGGATTGCCAGTATTTGATGTTGGGAAATCTTACGCCAGCGGTTCAAAAAACGGTGATTGACCGCTTAGAAAATCGTCCTAAATTGGTAGTAATGGACACGATGAACTTCTGGATGGATATTGCGATGGACGACTTGAAAGCTGTTTTGAAAATGATTGATGTTTTGTGTATCAATGACGAAGAAGCTCGCCAATTATCGGGTGATTATTCATTGAGAACTGCCTCAAAAACCATTATGGCAATGGGACCTAAAACCTTGATTATCAAGAAGGGAGAACATGGTGCGTTGTTATTTCAAGGAGATAAAATGTTCTATTGTCCAGCGTTGCCTTTGGAAGATGTTTTTGATCCAACGGGTGCGGGTGACAGTTTCGTGGGTGGATTTATTGGCTATTTAGCAAAGACAGACGATATTTCTTTTGAAAATATGAAACGTGCCATCGTTTATGGTTCAGCAATGGCTTCATTTTGCGTAGAAAAATTCGGAACGGAGCGTTTGATGAATCTGTCAGAAACGGAATTATCGGATAGAGTGGCGGAGTTTAAGGAATTGGCGGGGTTTGACGTGTAATTAGTTAATAATTGATAGAGAATAATTAATAGTTAAATTTGAAGATAAGCCCCATTCCCAAAGAAACTTATCCGACTTTCAACTATTAACTATTCTCTAATAACTATTCACTAACCTACATTCCTCCAGAAATAAAATTCTGCAAATGATTAATCGTATCTTTCTGATCTTCAATGATGTAACGAACAACATCACCCATCGAAACCAAGCCCACTACATGATTATCAGCTAAAACGGGTAAATATCGAATGTGTTTATCAGCCATCAATTCCATGCACCTTTCAATAGTGTCTTCAAATTTCACGGTTGCGGGAGCAGACTCCATGATTTCAGAAACTAAGGTATCATGCGAGTGTTTGCCTTTCACAATTACTTTCTGGGCGTAATCTCGTTCTGTGACAACTCCCACAAATTTGTCTTCTTGATAAACAACCAATGCTCCAATATTTTTTTGAACCATGATTTCTAAGGCATCATAGACCGTTTTTGAGCCATCAATAATTGTGACATTGTTGCCTTTGTGGTTGATTAGATTTAATACTTTCTTCATAACAGATTAGTTTTAGTTTTTTAGGAAGTAAAATTTATATAGATTATTCGATAAATCCTAATTAATTTCCTAAACTTGAAAAACCCCAACCTTAAAATCCTTCGTAATTGGAGCGTGATTTGCCGCTTCAATGCCTTTTGAAATCACTTTTCGAGTATCCAAAGGCTCAATAATTTCATCTACCCATAATCTCGCAGCGGCATAATAAGGCGTAGTTTGAACGTTGTATCTGTCCATAATTCCCTTCAAAATTTCGTCTTCTTCTTCCTTCGTGAATTCTTTTCCTTTTGCTTTCATAGAAGAGATTTGCGTTTGTAGAAGCGTTTTTGCGGCTTGCTCCCCGCCCATCACGGCAATTTTTGCGGAATGCCAAGCGTAAATAAAATTAGGATTATAGGCTTTCCCACACATAGCATAATTGCCCGCACCATAAGAATTACCAATGATTATCGTGAATTTTGGTACGATAGAATTTGATACGGCATTCACCATTTTTGCTCCATCTTTTGTAATCCCTGAATGTTCAGAGCGACTGCCCACCATAAAGCCCGTAACGTCCTGCAAGAAAACCAAGGGAATTCTTTTTTGGTTACAATTCATGATAAATCGAGCAGATTTATCGGCTGAATCGTTGTAAATCACCCCTCCAATTTGTACTTCTCCTTTGGCACTCTTCACGACCATTCGCTGATTTGCCACGATGCCAACTGCCCAACCATCAATCCTTGCATAGCCACAGATAATGGTTTTTCCGTAATCTTTTTTGAATTCATCAAACTCAGAATTGTCCACCAAACGCTCAATAATATCAATCATATTGTAGGGTTTTGTTCTTAATTCTGGGAAAATATCCAAGATTTCTTCGGGATTTTTTTTCGGTAAATATGGCTCTGTACGATTGAAACCTGCATTTGGCAATTCTCCCATCTTACCAATCGTTCTTTTTACGTGGTCTAAACATTCTTGCTCAGTTTTGAATTTATAATCGGCAATGCCTGATATTTCAGTATGTGTTACTGCCCCACCCAACGTTTCTGCATCAATATTTTCACCAACTGCGGCTTTGACTAAATAAGGTCCAGCCAAAAATATTGAACTTTGTCCCTCCACCATTAATGTCTCATCTGACATAATGGGCAGATATGCTCCACCCGCCACGCAACTGCCCAACACGGCTGAAATTTGCGTAATTCCCATCGCACTCATTAAGGAATTATTGTAAAAAACTCGCCCAAAATGCTCACGGTCGGGGAAGATTTCGTCCTGCATTGGTAGAAAAACGCCCGCACTGTCCACCAAATAAATGATGGGTAAATGATTTTGCATGGCAATTTCTTGGAAGCGTAAATTCTTTTTTCCAGTAATCGGAAAGTACGCACCAGCCTTCACGGTTTGGTCATTTGCCACGATAACACACAGTCTGCCAGACACATAGCCTAAGCCACCAACCGTTCCACCCGCAGGACAGCCGCCGTGTTCGGGGTATAATTCATAGCCCACGAACGCTCCTATTTCTAAGAATTCAGTTTTGTCATCAATTAGATAATCTATACGTTCACGAGCAACGAGTTTGCCTCTTTCGTGTTGTTTTTGAATGTTTTTGAGTCCCCCGCCTAATTTGATGGTTTCCAAACGTAGCTTTCTTTCTTCCAAAAGGCTTTGATGGGCGGTTTGATTTTGGTTAATCATAAGTTTTGTTAAAGATTGTTGTGAATTTTCGCAAGATAAGTTTTTTTGTGAAATGAAATTGAGTTTGAGTGGGTTTTTTCGTTGGATTAAATCAACATGAATTTAATTATGAGATAAAACAGATAATAGATTAAATGATAAAATACTATTTAGAAATTTTTATTATGGCTTAGAAATATTATATTTGTAGTTAATAAATAATATTCTACATGTTATTTATTTTAACAATTTTAAGGGTGTCTTTTAAACCCTTCTACAACAAAAATAGTGCATTTTTGCACTTTCTACACAAATGAGAAAAATCTCAAAAAAGATATCTTTTTTTAAAAAGATAATCGTCTCTGTACAGAAAAATATCGAAGACCCTTTCGCTATTTTTACCCAAGTACTTCCAACTTTTATTGCTCTCTTGCTTCACAGAAATGAGTCAAGTATTGCTTTCTATTGGGATTGTTTAGTCCCTTTTATTGGGTATTTAGGGTCTTATTTTAAGCCTAAAAGGTAAAAGTAAGCACAATCTTGTATTTGATAGAAATGATTTATGACATGATTTCGAATCATGTCATAAATCATTTCTATGACTATTCATGCCCAATTGTTTGTATAAATAAACCCTACAAATAATGACTTATCAGGCTTAAATGCTTATTTTTGAGTTCTTAAATAATTTTCGGGAATGAGGTTACACAGAGAGCCACAGAGTTAAAAAAAGAGAACCACAGAGTTAAAAGAGAGAGAATTGAATTTATAAGTTATGGCTGTAACAAAAAATACCCCTATTATCTCTACATAAACCACTCACGTAGTACGTAAGGCTTCGAGATAATAAAGGTATTTCAAGTTGCAAATTTAGCGTTAAAAATATAATTACACAAACACCGAGTTATTAATAATTCAGAACAAGGAAAACGATTAAAGGGTCAGGATGAAAGATTGTAATATCCCTGAAATACAAATCCCCAATTCCCCAATCCCTAATTCCCAAACATGAATCCAAACGAATTTTTATCCAAACTTTATAAATACGAAATTAAAATTCGCAAGGCGGTAACTTCGCAAATGCGTGGAAATTTCCATTCTATTTTTAAGGGTTCGGGCTTGGAATTCAGCGACTTACGATTGTATCAATACGGTGATGATGTGCGATTAATTGACTGGAATACCTCCGCCAAAGGACATGGAACGTTCGTGAAAATATTCAAAGAAGAGAAAGAACAGACGGTATTTTTTGTAGTTGACGTGAGTGCTTCGCAAAACGTTGGTCGGTCTGACCGTTCAAAATTAGATACCATCAAAGAGATTTGTGGCGTCTTGACTTTATCGGCAATCAAAGAGGCAAGTCACGTGGGATTATTGTGTTTTTCTGACCAAAAGGAGAAATATATCAAACCTGCCAATACCCTAAAACACGGTTATAGAACTATTTTAGAGCTTTTTAAACTCAAAACCGAATCAACAGGAACAAATCTCAAAAAGATGATTTTGTTTACGTTGGACGTATTGAAACGCAGAAGTTTAGTAATTTTGGTATCTGATTTTATTGATACGGGTTACGAAGAAAACCTAAAAGCCCTCGCCCGCAGACATGACCTAATTGTAATTCATCTTTACGACCAACGAGAAACCAATCTTCCCCGTTTGGGTATTATTCCAGTATTTGATACAGAAAGTAGAAAAACGATTTGGGTAAATGCGTCCTCCAATTGGTTTAGGAACAGGATGAAGAATTTATTTGAGAAAAACTCCGAACAGTTAGACCAAATTTGTAAGCAAAATCGAGCGAATTATTTAGCCATTGATGCCTCGGAGGATTATGTGCCGAAGCTGATTAAATTGTTTCGGGTGAGGAAATAATATTAATTGAAAATAGACATAGGTTCATATAAATTGTTAAAATAAAACATGAATACTTTTCACTGTGTAGAAACCCACTATATTACTAATTCCAGAACAATAGAAACTATTTTATTGTCCTGTGAAAAAGCTAACAGCGTTGAAAGAGTAGAGAGAATTTTTTATGTGTATAATTATGAAGGTAATTCATTTAGATTTTTTAGCACCGTTATTTCTCTAATGGATTTTTTTAATGGTGAAGGGGAGGACTACATTCATTTTGAGACAGATGAAGAACTGGACGATTTTCTTAGCGAAGTTGATCTTCAATCAGAATTATTTGGGTTTCTTAAATAAAAGGAAAAATCGCTTAAAAATCGTAGTATTTTTAAAATCAATATTAAATGCTTGAAAATTATCGTTTTATAGACCTTTTTGCGGGTATTGGGGGATTCAGAATTGCTCTTGAAAGTTTTGGAGCAAACTGTGTATTTTCCTCTGAATGGGATAAGTACGCTCAAAAAGTCTATGAATCAAATTTTGGCGAATTACCCAAAGGAGATATTACCCAAATTTCCGAAAACGATATTCCAAATCACGATATTCTCTGTGGTGGTTTTCCGTGTCAGCCTTTCAGTATTTCTGGAAAACAAAAAGGCTTTGAAGATATTCGTGGGACACTTTTCTTTGATATCGCTCGTATCGTAGAATATCATCAACCCAAAGTTTTATTTTTAGAAAATGTTAGGAATTTTGAAACGCATGATGACGGTAAAACGCTCAAAATTGTTAAATCAACTTTAAAAGATTTAGGATATACAGTTTTTCATAAAGTGCTGAACGCCAGCCATTTCGGCTTACCTCAAAATCGTGAGAGAATTTATATTGTCTGTTTTAGAAACAATTTAGAAATAGAAAAATTTAATTTTCCGAAAGAACAAAATATACCTATAAAACTAAAAGATATTCTTCTTTCAGATACAAAAACGGAGAAATATAGAATCGAAAGGAATGATATTAATTTACGTACAGATGTATTGATTCCTGGCGATATTTTTGGAAATTATCCGCTTGCACCAATCAGAATTGGAGAGATAAATAAAGGCGGTCAAGGTGAAAGGATTTATCACGAATTAGGTCATGCGATTACTTTGTCCGCATACGGAGGAGGCATTGGTGCAAAAACGGGCGTATATTTAATTAATGGAAAAATTAGAAAATTAGCTCCTCGTGAATGTGCAAGATTACAAGGTTATCCAGATAGTTTTATTCTGGATTCGTCTGATAATCAAGCATATAAGCAATTTGGTAATAGTGTTCCAATCAATGTATTAAAATCAATTCTAAAAAATATACAAACCATTTTAACACACAAAGAAGAATATGTCTCACTCTATTGATAAAGGTTCACAGATAGCGAAAGATGGATTTAAGAATGAAGATGAAGTCGTTGAAAAATTCAATAATTGGCAAACAGATTCAGAATCTCAAAAATGGCTTGAAACAATGGACTATGATTTGAAGGAAATAGAATTTGTTGAAGCCTTTAAGTTATCAGGCTATAAAACAGACGTTCAGGTACAGGTTAGAATCAAATTAAAAAACCTAATTGACGTTGAAAATTTACAAGTTAAGTTAGTCAGTAATCCAAAAGGTTTTAATCAAATTGATAAAAGATGGATTGATAAATACGTAGAAATGTGGTCAATTCCATTGGAAATAGTTGAAATTCTAAAACGATATACAGGCGAAAATAAACCTACGATTTCAAGCCCGAAAGATAAAAGAAGAATGTTCGCCAATGAGTTTACGGAAGAGGAACAAACGGTTGCCTTGAACTGGTTGGAAAACAATAAGACCTTGATAATCAGTGATATATTAAGAGGTAGAGGAAAATTTGCGGCAGAATGGATTTTGGTAATTTTAAAGGCAAATAAGAATTCTTTATGGACTTTAAAACCCATGAATATTGCGGTAAATCATTTTAGTCAAGGTGATGTAATTATTACAAAAAGAGGAAATTTTACGATTGGAAAAATTACGATGCAACGTAAAGGTGGCGATGGTGGAAGAATAACTGCAAATATGCTTCAATTTAAAGTTAATCCTGCCGAATTATTTGAAATATAAATGCCCATAAAACAAATTAAATATCTAATAATCAATATATTACTCTTAATTATCACCCAAAAAAACATCGCCCAAATCCCCAGTTGGACACCGCCGAAAGGCAAGTTTTTGAGTGATAGTGTAAAAGTTGGATTACCCGTGAAATATGCCCTCAGTTATCGCCACAAGGCAACTGCGGATGTATTTTTCCCTGATTCTGCCTATAATTTTGCTCCTTTTGAAATGGTGAAAAGGGAATATTTTAATACGGTTACCGACCAAAACGGAAGTTTAGATAGTGTAGTTTATACCCTTATTTCATTTGAAGTCACGTCCGTGCAAGAATTGAGTTTACCCGTGTATGTACGTGCCAAACGTGATTGTACTCGAGTTTTTGCTCCGATGGATTATGTGATTTTAAACAGTATTATCAATCCTAATGTGAGCATTGATTCACTTTCCCTTAAAAAAGACACTCGCCTCATTCCAATTGCACAGCAAGTCAATTTCCCTTTGATTTTCTTAATCATTATTGGCTTACTTTTGATAACTGGAATGGTCTTTTGGTTCTTCGGAAAACCCATTCGCCGACAAATACGTTTGTTCAATTTCAAACGGCGTTATGATGATTTTAGGAAACTTTTTCAACGGCTTAGTCGTGGAACGGAGGATGCAAAAAAGCGTTTAGAGAATATTGAAAAGGCAGTTGTACTGTGGAAAAAATATATAGAACGTATTGAAAATAAGCCCTTTACCACTTTTACAACCAAAGAAATTTTAGATAATCTCAAAGATAATCGCTTATCGGATGCCCTCCGAGAAATTGATGCAACGGTGTATGGAGG
>JAYVIV010000058.1:0-52173 GCA_043769985.1 Arcicella sp. | reverse complement strand
TCTGGAAATTGTGCGGAGGCAACTAATTTGCCAGTCGTGCCGTCAACAACAGATGCTTTGATGGAAGAAGTGCCTAAGTCTAAGCCTAAAAGTAGCATTTGAATAATGATAAAGATTCGATTTGTATCTCACAAAAGTAGATGAAAATAATGAATTGTTCTATACAGTTCTACCTAAGAATTGCAAACCATATTCCTGTGGTATGGATTTTTGGTTATAGCTTTACAGAATTTGTTTAATAATTAAAGAACCCATCATGCTCAAAATAAAAAATATCACCAAAACATACCAAGAGGCAGTAGTTGTAAATTCAGTTTCATTAGAAGTAAATGCAGGGGAAATAGTGGTGATTGTTGGAGAAAGCGGCTCAGGAAAGACCACTTTATTAAATATTATTTCTGGAAATATTAAGCCAGATTCTGGTTCATTAACCCTTGATAATGAGGAACTTGAATTATATTTCAATCGTCTAATTAGAGATTTTCCAACCATAAAATTAGTTCCACAGGATTATAGATTAAAACCCGATTATACGGTTTCTGAAAATATCGACCTTGCTCTTACAAAATTCAAAAATGAATACAGAATCAAACGTGTTCAGGAACTCGTGGAATTGTGTGGAATTTCAGAAATAAAGGATAAAAAGCCCAGAGAAATATCGGGAGGAGAAAAACAGCGCACAGCCATAGCACGAGCCATTGCAGATGAGCCTTTGGTTCTTTTGCTGGATGAACCTTTCAGTAATTTAGATTCCATAAATCGGACTCAACTACGAAGTAAAATTATTGAAATTATCAAGCAGGAAGGGATAGGTTGCATTTTAGTTACACATGATTTATTAGATGCTTTTTTAGTGGCTGACCGAATTGGAATTATGCAAAAAGGGAACCTATTATTAGTAGATTCCCCTCAAAATATCTTCCAGCAAACTAAAAACCAGTACATTAGAAATTTTGTTGATTCAGCCATGCAACCTATTGAAGTATTTTTAAAATCTTATGCAGATCTGTTTTAATTTCTCCTTGAAACTGTAGTTGTCAACCTTCAATTTAGATGACATCAAACCGTTTTTACATAACTACCTAACCACTTTATTTCTGAAGTGTGTTTTGCCATAATACTTTGAACACTTTCATCAAGAAAGTACCCATCAAATTCCATTAAAAACCAAAAATTAAATTGGTCGCCTTCTTTCACAGGGCGACTTTCAATTTTCAGTAAATTAATTCCTTGACTTTCAAATTCTTGTAAAAATCTAACAAGCGTTCCTGGCTTTCCATCTTCTGGCAATCGAGCAATAACGGTAGTTTTATCATTATCACTTTTCTGATTTACAAAGTCTTTTCCAATAATAAAAAATCTTGTTCGGTTTTGTGCCGAATCTTGAATATTATCAAATAAGATAGGAACATCAAACAGTTTTGCTGCAATATGGGAACAAATTGCAGCTGAATCTAATTCTTGACCTGCCAATTTTGCTGCCTTCGATGTTGAATCAACTTGTACAAAAAAATCATCTTCTTTAGCCCCAAAATAATCATTTAAAAACTTTTCACATTGACCAAAAGCAATATCTTTTGAATAAATTTTCTTAATATCTGATAACTTTTCAGCCTTAGTGGCAAAGGTAAAGTGCACAGAAATTACTACCTCTGCAACAATTTTAAGGTCGGTTTCATTTAGCAAATCAATGGTTTCCTTAACAATTCCTTCCAAATTATTCTCAATAGGCACAACCCCGAATCTTGCCCGTCCCGTATCTACACTTTGAAATACTGAACGAATATTAGGAAGAGCTAAATAGTCACTCATTGCTCCGAATCTACTTTCAGCGGCTTGATGCGTAAAACTGCCTTCAGGGCCTAAATAAGCAATTTTTTCTGGTAATTCAAGATTTCTGGAAACAGCAAATATTTCTAAATAAATTGCTTCAATAGCAGACCTGTTTAATAGTCCATTATTTATTGAATCCAATCTATCAACAATCTGTTTCTCTCTTTCTGGACGATAAATAACGGTTTGAGTACTCTTTTTTAGCTCACCAACTTGCTTTACAACCTCCATACGCTTGTTCAAAATTTCAAGCATTTGATTGTCGAGTGAATCTATTTGATTTCGTAATTCTTCGAGGGACATGGTTTTCAGTTAAGAATTAAAGATTAAAAATTAAAAATTGAAGGAGTGCATAATAAACCGATTACGTAACTTTTAATTATTAATTCTTAACTTTTAATTAATTTATGCTGCTAATTCCGCAGGGTCTTTTTCAACAATTAGATTTTCGATAATAAACTTCTGACGGTCGGGTGTATTCTTACCCATGAAATACGTTAGAATTTTTGGAATAGTGGTATCTTTTGTCAAAATGACAGGTTCCAAACGGATGTCATCGTTGATAAATTTACCAAACTCTTCAGGTGAAATCTCCCCTAAACCCTTGAATCTCGTAATTTCAGGTTTTGGACTTAGCTTAACCATTGCTTTTTGTTTTTCCTCTTCATCATAGCAATAAATAGTTTCTTTCTTATTTCTTACTCTAAATAAAGGAGTTTCCAAAATATACAAATGACCATTTCTAACTAAATCTGGAAAAAATTGCAGGAAGAAAGTCATCATCAATAATCGAATGTGCATTCCGTCAACGTCAGCATCCGTAGAAATAATAATTTTATGGTATCGCAAACCTTCCAAGCCTTCTTCGATGTTTAAAGCATGTTGAAGCAAATTGAATTCTTCGTTCTCATAAACAATCTTTTTTGTCAGACCGAAGCAATTTAGTGGCTTACCTCTCAAACTAAATACTGCTTGAGTTTGCACATTGCGTGACTTGGTAATTGAACCACTGGCTGAATCACCTTCCGTAATAAAAAGCATGGTATTATATCTTTCATCTAACTTTTCATCCGTCAAATGTATCCGACAGTCACGTAATTTTTTATTGTGAAGATTAGCTTTTTTTGCTCTATCGTTGGCAAGTTTTTTTATACCCGCCATGTCCTTGCGTTCACGTTCAGACTGTTCGATTCTCTTTTTAATTGCCTCCGCTGTTGCAGGATTTTTGTGCAAGAAATTATCAAGATTTACCTTAACAAAATCACCAATAAAACTTCTTACTGACTGAGAACTTGTATCTGGCGAAATGTTACTTGAACCTAATTTGGTTTTAGTTTGAGATTCAAAGACTGGTTCTTGCACTCTTATGGCAATTGCACCTACAATACTTGTACGAACATCTTCTGGTGAATAATCCTTTTTATAAAACTCTCTAACAGTTTTTACAAGTGCCTCACGAAATGCTTGCAAGTGAGTACCTCCCTGTGTAGTGTTTTGACCATTTACAAATGAATAATATTCTTCACCGTATTGATTCCCATGAGTTATGGCAATCTCAATATCATTTCCTTTAAGATGAATAATGGGATAACGCCTTTCGTCTTCCGCAGAATATTTACTTAATAAGTCAAAAAGACCGTTTTGAGAAAAATATTTTTGTCCATTGAAATTAATTGTTAATCCTGCATTCAAATAAGCATAATTCCAAATTAGGTATTCCAAGAATTGAGGAATGTAGTGATAGTTTTTGAAAATGGTATTATCAGGTTCAAAAATAACGTGAGTACCATTTCGACCGTTAGACTCAGTTCCATCAGGCGATTCATTAATCAATTCACCCTGTTTGAACTCCGCCCATTTAGTTTTACCATCACGATAAGACTGAACTTTGAAATACGAAGCCAAAGCATTGGTCGCTTTCGTACCAACGCCATTAAGGCCTACTGATTTTTGAAAAGCACCAGAATCATACTTACCTCCTGTGTTTATTTTGGAAACACAATCAATCACTTTTCCTAATGGAATTCCCCGACCATAATCTCTAACTTCAACACGGTGGTCCGATATTTTTATCTCAATAGTTTTGCCATTTCCCATCATGTGTTCGTCAATGGAATTGTCCATAATTTCTTTTACTAACACATAAATACCGTCATCGGAAGATGAACCATCTCCCAATTTACCGATATACATACCCGGGCGAAGGCGAATGTGTTCTTTCCAATCAAGCGACCGAATATTATCTTCGGTATATTTTACTGTTTCTACAATTGTGGACATATTTACAAGGAAGGATATTAAATGCTGGTTAATTAAATTGAAATACTTAGTTTTGCAATTTCGTTAAAACAACCTAAAGAATAACAAAAATCCTCAACGATTGTGCAACGCTTACCTAAGCTTGACCGTCATAAAGAACAAAACTACAAAAAACATTAACAAACTATGAAATAAACAAGATTTAATTGTTCTTGGAATAATTAAACTATCAAATGGTCGTGTGAATTAGCTAAAAGTTGATTTACTTTGTGTTTTGAAATTATCGCTGTTGATAATTTAGCACATCCAAACTTTGAAAAATCCTTAATTAACCTTAAAGGCTAAGATTTAAATATGTTAAAAAATAATTTAGCAAATCGTATTGGTAAAAAATTAAACAGTTTTTCTTTTTTTACACCCTTTCCAAATTCATTGTTTTTTCTTTTGACTCTTGGTTTTATCATCTTTAGTGATAGAACTTTCTCACAAAGTTTTCCAATTGGGTCACTGCCAACTAATATTACTTTCCCATCACAAAATTCAAGAACATCAATCAGTACGCCAGCATCAGCAGCAAATAATTCTGCCAGAACTATCGTTCAATCAGGTTCTGAAAAATCTGTGAGTGACTCTATTAAATCTGCAAGAATTTCAACCGCAGTTGCTCCAGTAGCTGACTCGGCTGCTTTAGAACTTCGCAAAAAATTATTTGGTTTTAATATTTTCAATAACCCAAATATTTCTTTTGAAACTTCTTTGAAAATTCCAACACCTAAGAACTATACGCTTGGAACGGATGACGAGTTAATAATAGATATCAATGGATTTTCAGAAGAACATTATACGCTTCCAATTACATCAGAAGGATTCATTAGAGTTCCCAAGGTCGGTAATGTCTTCGTGAGTGGAATTACAATTGAAGAAGCTAAAAAGCGAATCGTAGATAGATTATCGAAAATTTATGTTGGCTTAAAGTCATACAATGGAGCCGCACCAAACACTACTGCAACGGTTTCTCTTGGCAGTATTAGAACAATCAGAGTTACACTCTTGGGAGAAGTTGTGGCACCAGGTTCGTACTCAATGTCCTCACTTTCTCGTGTCATGAATGCTCTTTACTTATCAGGCGGTCCAAATGAAAACGGTACTTTTCGTGATATAAGAGTCATTAGAGATAGAAGATTAATTGCACAAGTTGACTTATACGATCTTTTAACCACTGGAAATCTCCGTCAAAATGTTACCCTCCAAGACCAAGATATTATTCAAGTTGGTCCTTACAAGTCTCGAATAGAAGTTACTGGAAGAATTAGAAAACCAGCTATATTTGAAAATTTACCAAATGAGAGTTTAGAGAAAATTATAACAGAATATGGAAATGGTTTTGAATCTGATGCTTATAAGCAAGTATTAAAGATTAAACGTTTTACGGATAAAGATTTAAAATTAATTGATTTGAACTATGATTTACTATCATCTTTCTACCCAAAATCTGGAGATGTAATTACAGTTGAACAAATCCTAACTGAACGAGTAGAAAACTCTGTTACTTTAAAAGGTGCTGTATTTAGGAGTGGAAGTTATTCGGTAAGTGATAACCAAACACTAACAAAATTGATTAAAAGAGCTGAGGGATTTAAACAAGACGCTTTTTTGTCTCGAATCTCCATTGAAAGGTTACTTGATGACTTGAGGCTGGAAAATATTTCCGTAAATTACAATGATATTGTTACGGGTAAATCACCCGATATTGTCCTTAAAAGAGAGGATGTTGTTACCGTCTATTCTGTGCTTGATTTAATTGAAACCTATTCCATCAGAATCCAAGGAGAGGTTAATTTTAAGGAAGCCGCACCAATTACTTCAACGCCAACAAAAGGTACTACTGGCGTTGCCGACACTCCCACAGGAACTTCCGGTGAAACTCCGACAGCCTCGTTTCCATACGTAAAAAATATGACCGTCGAAGATTTAATTCAGAAAGCAGGCGGTTTGAAAGAATCAGCGGCAACTGGAAGAATTGAGGTTATTAGAAGAAAGAAAAATATTGGTAAAGATGACCCAAGCCAGATAAATTCTACTATAGGCGAGAAATTTAATTTTTCAATCAATGGTGATTTGTCGTTAAATGAGACTTCATCAAAATTTATTCTCGAACCTTTTGATGAAGTATTCGTTCGGTCTTCACCTAATTATGAGAAACAACAGTTTGTTTCAATTGAAGGTCAAATTATTTTTCCAGGTGTATATGCTTTGGAAAGGAAAGATGAAAGGATTTCAGATTTAATGAAAAGAGTAGGTGGATTAAACGCCCAGGCTTATCCAGCAGGAGCTACTTTAATTCGTAAATTCAAAATCAGTAAACAAGAAGCCGAGAGAAAGCGTAAACAGTTTAATGAATTAAGCGACAATAATACTGATGTTTCAGTAAAAGTTGATGAAGTTAGGGAGGAAACTGAGGAATCTATTGGCATTGAATTAGTAAAAGCAATTGAAAATGTTGGAACTCCAACAGATATGCTACTACAAGATGGTGATATTATTAGAATTCCTAAAGAACCTCAAACGGTCAGAATGCAGGGTGAAGTTCTTTATCCAACGTCAACACGATATTTAATTGGATTGCCATTCAAACACTATATTTCTGAATCTGGAGGGTTCACGGATCAATCTGCAAGAAAAAGATCGTACATAGTTTACGCCAACGGTTCTGTTGATAGAACCCGTAAATTATTCGGTTTATTCAATATTTATCCAAAAGTTGAACCTGGATCTGAAATTATCGTTCCAAGATTGAACGTTAGACAAGCTGCGGCTGACAGGCTTGCACAAACTATTACAGCTGTGTCTGGAATTCTAACGAGTACTATTGCATTAGTAGCAATTTTTGGACGTTTAGGTAATTAAAAAAGCTAATTGATTTAAAGTTAAAAGATTACAACACCTTTAAATTTAAAGTAAAATCAACTGAAAGATAAATGTCAGATAATAAATATAATTCATTGCCAGAAGACCAATTTTCATTTAATGATATTGTTAAAAAAATAGTCTCCTTCAAAAATTTAATTACAAGAAACTGGAAAGTACTTGTGTTAGCCATTATTTTGGGAACTGGTGGAGGCTTTTTATTTGAAAGAATAACTCGAAAACCTCCTATTTATATTGCCAAAATTGTTTTCAATATGGAAAATGGTGGCGGTGGTGGCGGAGGCGGAGGACTCCAGGACTTAGCAAGTGCTTTTGGCATAAATGGCTCAAATTCAGCAAGTGCTGGATTATTTAGTGGTGATAACTTTATTGAATTGTTGAAAACCAAAAATTTATATAATCGTGCATTGTTGACAAGAGTAAACGTTTTTGGAAAGAATTATATCTTTGGAAATTACTATTTAGAAAAAAGTGGTATTTTAAAAGATGAATTGGAAGATGATACAGAAATACAAACTTTTAGGTTCAAACACGATAATTATGATTCTGCAACTACTGACGAGCGATCAAAAGTCAGATTGGTTCAAAACTATTTAATGCCATATACGCTGGTGGCAAACGATAGCAAAAAAGCTACTTTTTTATCACTTGCTGTAACTACGAGGAATGATACACTTTCTTACATTTGGGCAAATCTCTATCTGAAA
The DNA here is from genome assembly GCA_043769985.1 of Arcicella sp. Lineage (GTDB taxonomy): Bacteria > Bacteroidota > Bacteroidia > Cytophagales > Spirosomataceae > Arcicella. The sequence goes on along the minus strand of JAYVIV010000058.1, from coordinate 44,446 downwards.
ATTGTTACTGATTTTTACAAAGAGACCAAAATCGTCAAAACTAAAGAATTAAGAGATTTAATTAAGCACAGAGTTGATTCACTAAAACGTGAATTGTATAGGACACAGAGTCAAGCGGCGAAATATGCTGATCAAAACCAACAAATTATTGTTCAAGAAGGTTTAATAGAGCAACAGCGGTTACAAACAAATAGTGGTCAATTACAAGGGATGTATTTTGAAGCTATGAAAAATTTGGACAATTTGAATTTTTCAATGGCAAAAGAAACCCCACTTCTAAGTAGAATAGATGATGCTGAGTTACCAATTTCACCCGAGCCAGATCCAACGAAAAAAGGAATAATTATCGGGGCAATTATTGGACTTTTATTAGCAATAATCTATGTGGCATTCAAAGAATCATTAAGAGAAATAAATAATCAATAGAACTTTAAAGTGTATGCAAGAGACAGTTATAGAGGCAGGTAGATCAGAGAAATATTATTGGCAAGACCTGTGGAGATTTAAAGAATTATTACTTATTTTAGCTTTACGTGATATTACAGTAAAATATAAACAAACATTTGTTGGAGTAGCTTGGGCAATTTTTCGTCCAGTTTTAACAGTGTCAGTATTTGTTTTTGCGTTTGATAAGGTAGCGAGAATTGAAAATAAATCAGATATTCCTTTACAAATTATTATTTTTACAGGAGTTATCTTTTGGAATTTTTTTGCCATGTCATTTCAACAAGTTAGTAACAGTATAACTGGAAATGCAAATTTGGTTTCAAAGGTTTATTTTCCAAGATTATTGATGCCTTTAAGTTCTGTAGCGGTTCCATTATTAGATTTTCTTGTGGGTTTTGCTGTCATGATTCCTTTTTTAATGTATAAAGGTTATCCGCCAACCTTACATATTTTATTTGTACCATTCTTTTTAGTATTATCATTTTTTGCCTCTTTTAGTCTGGGAGTCATTTTTGCATCTTTAAATGTACAATATAGAGACTTTCAGCAAATAGTTCCGCTAATTGTTCAATACGGTTTTTTTGTATGTCCAATCGCATTCCCTATTGCCACGATACAAGAATTTTCTTGGTATCCAATCTACCAGTGGATTAACCCTTTAGCTGGTATTATTGAAGGGTTTAGGTGGTGTCTCATACCTAACTATCAATATTTTCAGTGGGAAACTATTATTCCTTCAGTTGTCTTTGTAACAATCACAACTATACTTTCGGTAATATTTTTCAGAAAGAAGGAAAACTCATTTGTGGATTATATTTAGGCATAAACAATCATAAGTTTAAAATTAATAATTGAAGTAATGGAGTAATGGACTCTTTTTGAAAATGACAGTAATTGAAGCAGAAAATATAAGTAAAAGATATATCATTGACCATATTAAAGGCAATGCAAAAGGTAATACCCTTCGTGAAATCGTGACTGATAATGTAAAAAACTTATTTACTAAAAAAGATAGCGAAGAAGTAAGTCACGAAGATTTCTGGGCATTGAAAGATGTGAGTTTCAAAATTGAACAAGGTGATAGAGTTGGAATTATAGGTTCAAACGGAGCTGGAAAATCAACTTTACTGAAAGTTCTCAGTCGTATTACTGAACCTACACAAGGAAGAATCAACATAAAAGGTCGGGTTGCAAGTCTTTTGGAGGTTGGAACGGGTTTTCATCCAGAATTATCAGGACGTGAAAATATCTTCTTAAACGGTGCAATTCTTGGCATGAAACGGCAGAACATAAAAAATCAATTTGATGCAATTGTTGATTTTGCTGGGGTTGAACAGTTTTTAGATACACCCGTAAAACGCTATTCATCGGGAATGTACGTACGCTTAGGATTTGCCATTTCTGCACATCTTGAACCTGAAATTTTGATTGTTGATGAGGTTTTAGCCGTCGGTGATGCCGATTTTCAAAGAAAGTGTCTTGGCAAAATGAAAGATGCTTCAACCTCTGGAAGGACTATTCTTTTTGTAAGTCATAATCTTACTGCAGTTCAAGGGCTTTGCAACAAAGGTATGTTCATGAAAAAAGGGCAATTGATTGAAATGGGAGAAACTAATCAAGTATTAGCAACCTATTTAAGTCATGTCCAAAAAACTGCTTTAGAAACTTGGTATTTGACCCCCGAAGAAGCACCTGGAAATGACAAAGTTCGTTTGAAGTCTATAAAGTTAGTTCCATATTTCTTAGACGGACAAAAACATATTGATGTAAGAACTAAATTCAAAATACAAATTGAGTTCTGGAATATGATGGAAGGGGCAAACCTAAATTTGAGCCTCCACTTAAATTCTTTAACGGGTGAATGTATTTTCAATATCGGAACTGCCTCAAAATCATTTGAAAAAGGAATTATTACGGCTGAATGCGAAATTCCAGATAATTACTTAAATGATGGTTCATATTCAATTTCATTCATGGTGGTGAAAGATACTTCATCAGCCGTTTTCAATTTTGAAGAAGCCCTTATTTTTGAAATTGAAGATTATCGTGAAGGAACTTCTTGGTACGGAAAGTGGCCTGGTTATGTTAGACCAAAAATTGATTTCCCTATAACACAACTTGAACTTGAAAGCGTTAGCTAAAATGTTGAATTGTTGAATTGTTGAATTGTTGAATTGTTGAAAAATTGAATATAATATTTCTTAACAATCCAACAATTCAACAATTCAACAACTTGATGATAACATCAAATGATAAACGTTACAAAAACATACTTACCTCCAATTGAAGAATATCAAGCATACGTTGAACGTATCTTTAAAAGTAATCAATTGACTAATAATGGTCCCTTAGTTCGTGAATTAGAACAAAAATTAAAAGATTTTTTGGGCGTAAAACATTGTTTATTCGTAAGCAATGGCACGATTGCTATTCAAATTGCACTTAAAGTTTTAGGCATAAAAAAAGAAGTAATTACTACACCATTCTCTTATTGTGCTACAACTCACTCACTCCTTTGGGAAAACTGCAAGCCCGTTTTTGCAGATATTTTAACGTCTGATTTTTGCATTGACCCACAGAAGGTAGAAGCACAAATTACTGAAAATACCGAGGCAATTTTGGCAACGCACGTGTATGGAAACCCATGTGATGTAGATAAATTGGCAACAATTGCTCAAAAACATAATTTGAAACTAATTTACGATGCGGCTCATTGTTTTGGCGTAAAGGTAAATGGCACTTCAATTTTTAATTACGGAGATATTAGCACTTGTAGTTTTCATTCAACAAAGGTTTTTCATTCAACCGAAGGGGGTGCGATTTTTACGGATAATGATGATTATGCTTATTTAATCGACCGTTATCGTAGTTTTGGGCATATTGGAGACAATTATTTAACAATTGGTATCAACGGAAAAAACTCGGAATTTCATGCTGCAATGGGCTTATGTGTATTGCCAAATGTTCCAGAAATTATTGAAAACCGCCGTCAAATATTTGACTTATATGACAGTATTTTGAATTGGGACCAATTAATAAAACCCCTTGTAACGCTACCTACTGAACATAATTACGCATATTATCCTATCTTTTTCGATTCTGAATCAACTTTATTGAAGGTTAGAGAAAAACTTGAAGCTCAACAAATTTTCCCAAGAAGATATTTTTATCCATCATTGAGTAATCTAAAATTTGTGATTGACGAAAGTAATTGCCCAATCTCCGATGATTACGCAGTTAGGGCTTTGGCTCTTCCCCTTTATTTTGATTTAGCCCACGGTGACGTCAAAAAAATTGCAGAAATCGTAAATAGCTGTCTATAATTATGGTATTTTTCTACCCAATATTGTTCCTTATATTCATCGGTTTTGTAGTCCGTGTTGCGGCAAGAGTATGCAGAAAATCGTTAATTGACATTATTATTACTGCTTACGTTGTCTTTTGTGGGAGTGTGATTTTTACAGGATTTGTCCTTTCGGAAGTTGATAAATTAAATGATAGAAGATTTTGGGCTTGGGGAGTTTTTATCCCAGCATTCATTTTTTATCTTATTTTTGTTAAATTCTTTGCACGAGATAGACGTGAAAACTTCACCTTTTTTGAAATAATTGGTAGCAGAATTCAATTAGTTTGGAACTGGTTTGGGAATCTTTCATTATATCTTAAAATTGTTTTCGGGGGAATATTTTTGACCTTTGGAATTGTAGAAATTACAAATTTATTATTGATTATTTATACGCCTCCAAATGAGTGGGACAGTATGACAGGACATTTGAATCGCTTGTTATATTATCTTCAACACAACACAATGGCACATTTTGGTGGTACTAACTGGAATATTGATACATATCCAAAGAGTATTTGTACCATTCAGATTTATAATTACTTGATGTCGGGTAAAGGTGAAAATTGGTTTAAAGCAATTCATCATTCAGCTTATTTAATCACAGGTTTTGGAGCTTTTGGAATTGCCAGAAATTTGAGCAATAATTTTTCGGCAGGCGTTTTTTGTGCCTTAGTGATGTGGCTTTTACCAAATGTCTTGATGCAATCCATTACAACCGAAACGGATATTGTTTTAGCCTCTTATTTAACTTGCTTAGTTTATTTCCTTTTTACCTATCGTGAAAAACTTTGGAGGCGATATTTATATTTGGCTGGAATAACCTTCGGAATTGCTTTGGGTCATAAAATCACTTTCGCATTTTCGCTTCCTCCCCTATTTTTTATCATTATGTACACCGTATTTTATGAAGAAAATTGGCGTAGAGTGATTGATTTAAAAAAACCAACTTTTAGCCCCCAAAAGCAGTTTGAAAGAATAATAGATAATTCAACTATATTTTGGTTGATATTTGCTCGATTTAAACATTTATTTTTAGGTTTATTAATTGGAATTTGCCTTTTTACTCTACCGACTGGTTATCTAACGAACTTAAAAATTTATGATGACCCCATTGGACCTCCTACTGCCCTAAAACATCAGTCCATAGAACGAGCAGGAACAAAGAAAAATTTATTGATTCAGGGTTCAAGAAATGTCATTCGCTACACGATTGATATGGTAAATTTAGATGGTTTACGTAATTGGAATGTTGGAGAGCAATTGAACGATTTAATGAAGACCCCCATCATTAAATTAGAGAGGAAGACCAATTTGAAATTAGAAGCAACTACAGATTACACAATTATACCCTTTACATATAAAAGAAGATTCGAGTTTTTTAATGCCAACCCATATTTAGGCATTTTGGGTTTTGCTTTGATTTTACCCCTAATTTTACTCGTATTATTAGGCGTTATCAGAAAAGGCAAAGCGTATTATATTCTGGCTATTGCTTTTATTTTGCACTTTTTAGCCTTAGCTTTTACCGCAGCTTACGACCCTTGGAAAGGTCGTTATATGATTAGTACCGCCGTATATGCCGTTCCATTTTTATCGTTGCTTTTCACAAATTGGGATGTAAACACTCGAAAGTTTACTTTTTTGAAATTGTATTTAGGAATTGTAGTTTTAATAGGTTCTCTGTCTGCAATTTTAGCAGTTTATTTGAATGAAAGATGTCTTCCAATTGCAGCAATGGGCAGACCATCAGCCTTTGATACGGAAAGAATTGCTTTACAAACTTGGGCAAGACCAGATATTACGCCTGCTTATCGAAAATATAATCAACTTGTACCTCAAAATGCTCATGTGGCCTTAGCAACGATTAATGATGACTACGAATATCCATTATGGGGAGATAAAAAATTAACTCGAAAGTTATACGTTGTTAATCCATTTGAGAAAGGAGTTCAACCATTTCCGAAAGAAGCTCAATACCTATTTTTCGATAAAAGTGTCATTAAGCCTCAAAAAGGGGATATTCGTTTAGGTACAGATACAACTTTAACGAATTTAATTGTGAAAGGTGAAGATTATTATTTAAGAAAATTAAAGTAGAATGAAAATTGGCATCATGCAACCCTATATATTTCCGTACATTGGATACTTTCAATTAATCAATGCTGTTGATAAATTTGTGATATACGATGATGTGAATTTTATTAACAAAGGCTGGATTAATAGGAATAGAATGCTGAATAACGGGAAAGACAGTCTTTTTTCAATCCCACTAAAAGAAGCAAGTCAAAATAAATTAATTAACGAAATTAATGTAAATTGGGACGGTATTTGGAAAAGTAAATTCTTGAAAACCCTTGAACAATGCTATAAAAAAGCTCCTTTTTATCAAGTAGCTATATCATTAATTGAACAAACTTTAAACGTTGATGATGAGCCAATTTCAAAAGTAATTGAGTATAATTTAAGATTGACCTGTGAATATTTAGGTATTACATCAGAAATAGTTTCAAGCTCAGCAATTTATCAAAATACGCACTTAAAGGCTCAAGAAAGGATTTTAGATATTTGTTTACAAGAAAAAGCGACGCAATATATTAACCCAATCGGTGGGTTGGAACTTTATGATAAATGGGTTTTTGAGGCTCAAAATATTAACTTAAACTTTATCAAATCGAAGCCAGTTGAATATACACAATTCAAAAATGAGTTTGTCCCGTGGCTTTCGATAGTTGATGTATTAATGTTTAATTCAAAAGAGACAATTAAGGAATTTTTAAATAATTATGAATTAGTAGCCCCCCAACCCCCGAAGGGGGAGTTGTAGTGAAATTTAAAACTCCCCCTTCGGGGGCTGGGGGGCTTTAATTATGGCAAAAGTAGTAGTTTTCGGAACTGAATTAGTGGCTGAATTAGCCCATTATTACCTCACGCACGATTCTGACCATGAGATTGTGGCATTTACGGTGAATCAAGAATTTATCAAAGAGGCAACTTTCTGTGGTATTCAAGTTGTTCCTTTTGAGCAAGTAACAACGCTCTTCCCTCCTACTGAATATAAATTTTTCGCTCCATTATCTGAACGAAAAATGAATATGGTTAGAGCAAAAGTCTATCAAGAAGCAAAAGATAAAGGATATGAATTTATCTCCTACATAAGTTCAAAAGCCACCGTTTTGACTGATAACATCGGAGAAAACTGTTTTATTTTGGAAGACAATACCATTCAACCTTTCGTTACGATTGGTAATGATGTAGTTTTATGGTCAGGGAATCATATTGGGCATCATTCCGTGATTAAAGACCACGTTTATTTCACTTCTCATATCGTTTTATCGGGTCGTTGTGTGGTTGAACCTTACTGTTTTATTGGTGTAAACGCCACAATCAGAGATGGTGTAACCTTAGCGGAAGGCACTTTAATTGCAATGGGAACAAATTTTACGGGTAAAAAATCGGACGAATGGAGTATCTATAAAGGCAATCCCGCAGAAAAAGCAAAAGTTTCGAGTAAAGATATTAATTTGTAATTTTTTTTAATCTTCATTTTCTATGGTAACTATCGAAATACCCGTAAATGATAACTTAATTCATTCATTAGGGAAAGATGCTATTGAAAAAGCATTTCAACAATTATTAAAAGAATTAAACTTAAAACTTGAATCCAAAACTCCAAAATTTGGGAGTGCCAAAGGCAAATACAAAATGTCTGATGATTTTGATGAACCTTTGGACGATTTTAAAGACTATATGTAATGAATTTAATATTAGATACTCATGCTTTTATTTGGTTCGTTTAAGGTTCAATGGAGTTGAGTCAGAATGCCAAAAATTCCATTTTGGACACAGATAATATAAAGTACGTTAGTGTTGCGAGTTTCTGGGAGATGTCAATAAAGGTTAATCAAGGGAAACTTTCATTAAGAAGTCCATTTGAATCAATCATGGATGATATTATTGAAAATGGGTTTATTTTACTAAATGTCAATTTTGAACATTTAGTAGAGAATTCTAAGTTACCTTGGCATCATAGAGACCCTTTTGATAGATTAATAATTTCTCAATCAAATATTGAGGGAATGAGCATAATTTCAAGAGATTCCGAATTTAAAAATTATACTGCCAATATTATTTGGTAATAAATAGCTTTATAAATGATAACAAGTAATTTTATTTGCCCTAAAACAAAGACAAAACTTATTTTGTCGGAAGATGGCAAAACACTTCACAATACTTCTTCTGATGAACCAATCAGCTATGAAATTGATGATATTTTGGATTTAACTTACCCAAAAGAGCTTTTTGAACAAGACAGAAAAGAACGAGTAGCATACGATGATGCTTTTCAGCGTTATGACCGTGGCGTTACTTGGGTTTTTGAATCATTAAATTCTGATGAAACATTGAATCGTCAGAAAATGTGTGATTTATTGCACCTTAAACCAGGAATGAAAGTTTTGGAAGTTGGAGCAGGAACTGGTAAAGATTCTGAATTAATTATCAAAGCAATTTCCCCAAATGGGGAAGCCTATCTTTCAGATTTGTCGCCTAAAATGTTACAATTAGCAAAGCAACGCCTAAATCCAGATGGTGTTACAGTTAATTATTTCATTGCAAACGGAACATATTTACCTTTTGAAGACAATACTTTCGATGCCGTTTTTCATTTCGGAGGAATCAACACTTTTGCGGAAAGAAAAGAAGCATTTGAAGAGTTTAGTCGAGTGGCAAAAGTAGGTGCAAGAATCGTTGTGGGTGATGAAAGCGTACCTTCATGGTTACGTAACGAGCCTACTTATAAAACATTGATGAAAGCAAATCCAATGTTTGCCGATGAAGTGCCTTTACAAGATTTACCAAAAAATATTGAAAATTTTGAATTACACTGGATTTTCGGTTTTGGATATTACGTAATGGGGTATAATAAATCAGCAATCTATCCAGAAGTAAATGTTAATCTGCAAATCCCAGGCAAAGATTTTGAAGATAATTGGAGATTGAGAGCGGAGAAAAAATAGTTGATAATGAATAGAGAATAGTTAATAGTTGAATTATCCGAAGATGGATTTTCGAATAAATTATTCTCTATTTTCTAACTATTAATTTTTAATTATTAACTATTAATTAAAGAAATGTGGATTAAAAAAGGAGTAGTTTATAAGCCAGACGGTTCGTTGGCACATAGCCTTTCGCACGCACAAGTGCCGTTTGCCTACAAGCATAAAGATTTTCTAAGGGTTTATTTCTCATCAAGAGATGCACAGGGACAGTCACGCCCAACTTTTATTGATGTTGATTATGATGACCCTACCAAAATATTGTATGTTCACGATAAACCTGTTTTAGAATTAGGTGGACCAGGCGAATACGATGAAACGGGGGCAATGCCTGCTTGGTTTGTGGATATGCCCAATGGTGATATTTGGTTGTATTACACGGGTTGGAATAGAACCCATAACTCATATAGACTTTCAATGGGACTTTCTGTAAGCTCTGATGGAGGTTTAACTTTCAAGAAAATGTTCAAAGGACCCATCATGGATAGGTCAATTCAAAATCCGATTTGGGCAGCTCAACCTTCAGTAATGTTCGACAATGGAATCTGGAGAATGTGGTATATTTCAGGACAAAAATGTGAGTACATTCATGGCTATCCAGAACCTTTTTATGATTGTCGTTATGCCGAATCAAAAGATGGTATTAATTGGACTCCAACGGGTGATGTAGTATTACCATTCGATGATTTTTTGAATGCAGTTGGTCGTCCGAGTGTTTTCAAAGAAGGAGATATTTATAAAATGTATTATTCATATCGTAATGCAGTTGATTATCGTACAAATCGTGACCAAAGTTATAGAATGGGCTATGCTGAATCAAAAGATGGAATTTCTTGGGAACGAAAAGATGATTTAGTAGGTATTGCAAAATCAGAAAATAAGGGCGATTTTGATTATGAAATGATAAATTATGCACATTATTATGAACATAATGGCGATAAATTCTTGTTACATAACGGAAATGGTTTTGGTGCATCAGGATTTGCTTACGCTAAATGGCAAGATTCAATTTAATTCCTGATAAATATCATTCAACCCAGATGCTCAGTTGGCTACATTTGCCAATAATTAATTAACATTAAAGATAAGGTTATGATATATTCAAAAGAACAATTTAATAAGGATGGATATTTAATTCTGAAAAATTTTTTTGATAAAAAGATTTTAAAGAAAATATATGCAGAGGCTCGCCAATTATTTGCTGTACAAATAAAAAGAATTCTCGGTAAAACCGTCGATATTAATAATAGAGACGAATTTGAACAAGCAATGTTTGAATTTTTTGAGAAAGATTTTAATGCTTTTGTTAATACAGGAAAACAATCCCAGCATTTGATTTCAATGCACCGTTTGGGAACTGATGAAAAGATTTTAACACTTTTGAAAGAGTTAGGATACGAATTTCCAACAATTGCCGTTCGCCCTGCCATGCAATTTAATAGTCGGCATTTGTCAAAAGGCGGTAGTCATTGGAAATTAGGAGCTCATCAAGACTGGAGAACTGGACAAGGTTCTTTGGATAGCGTTGTGCTTTGGTTTCCATTAGTTGATTGTGGCGAAGATTTGGGTTCATTACAAATTATACCTGCAAGTCACACAGACGGATTAATGAAAGCTGATACTACGGGCTATTTGGGCAGTATTCAAGAAGAAATTCCTGAAGAAAAATATATACAAACCGAATTTGAAGAAGGTGATTTATTAATATTCTCAGCCTTCTTAATTCACCGCTCTGGAAATAATATTACTCAAAATATTCGTTGGTCTATCCAATTAAGGTATAATAATATTGCAGAACCGACCTTTCAAGAAAGGGGATTTCCGATGCCTTATATTTACAAGCCAGAAGAAAATCTGGTAACACCCGATTTTCCCTTAAAAGAACAATTAGAACAAGTTTTTGCTTAGGAACTGTAATTAAATAATTTATCCATCTCTACTCGCCCTTTTTGAATGATTCTCCGTATAGATTTGGATAACTTATTTAATTCCCATTCCTTAAACAAAAACCCTGTAAGAAAAACTTACAGGGTTTTTATTTATTCTCGAAAATATTTTCCAAAAACTACCACACACTCATTTAAGCCCACAAAATGCTTCAAAAACTCTCAATTTCGTATCTTTATGAACTGGAACGCTTTTTGTACTTATTAACATGAAAAATATAAAATATCACTAAATCATCCGATGAAATACTTACTGCCTTTTGCAATTCTGCTTTTGTTTTCTGCCTGCAAAGGTGACTTGGATTTAATTGTCCCTGACCGTTCCCTTGGAGTGATAAGTAGTGGCGAGTTACCGTTAATATATGAAGAAAAAACTGATGTATCTTATGGAAAAAATGTACTTCAAAACTATGACATATATTTGCCCTCCACCAGAAATAATAGAAATCCAGTAATAGTGTTGCTGCACCAAGGTGCTTGGCGAATAGGTGACAAAGCAGCCATTAACTCAATTGTTAAACGCCTGATTGACAAGAGATTAAACTGTGCTATAGTAAACGCTAATTATCGTCTAACTTCATTTGTTGGAATCACTTATGAAGAGCAAATCAAAGATATTAATTCATTGTTAATTAAATTAAAGCATGATTCTGAGGCATTAAATATTTCAAGTAACTTTATGTTAGTTGGAATTAGTGCGGGAGGACATTTAGCAATGCTCTATGCCAATAGTCCCTTGGGTGATAAATTAGCGAAAGGCGTAGCGGGAATTGTCCCCCCTGTTAATCTTACTTCTCCTACGATGTACGATGGTATTTTAAAAGCAGACGTTCAAAAATTAATTGGGAAACCTTATCTCACGAACAAAGAAGACTACTTTAAAGCAAGTCCAATTTTTCAATTTACTCAAGGAAGTACTCCTATGATTGTATTTTTCGGAGGAATGGACGAAACAGTACCTGTTGATCAAGCAGAAATTTGCCAGAAAATGTTTACGCTGAGCAGAGCGAATAGCGAGTATAATTTTTACCCTTTACAAACCCACGAATGGAATTTATGGGACGATACTCTCAATAAAATCATTACTTTTGCATCAAAAAATCTGTAATTTTTAAATCTAATATGATAAAAGTAAGCGTAATTGTCCATACCTACAACCACGAAAATTTTATACGTCAAACTCTTGATAGTATTCTTTCTCAACAAGTAAATTTTGATTTTGAAGTAATTGTTGGTGATGATGCCTCACCAGATTCGACTCCAGAAATTATTCGAGAATATCACCAAAAATTTCCCAATATTATCAAACCATTGCTTCATCCAAAAAATTTAGGTGGTTATGGAAAAGGTAATACTTTGGCGACCTTAGCAGTATGTCAAGGAAAATATATTGCTGCAATGGATGGTGATGATTATTGGACAAGTCCTTTTAAACTTCAAAAACAAGTAGATTTCTTAGATACAAATCCAGATTATGTTGCTTGCTTTCACAATGCCCTTATTCATTTTGAGGATGGTTCACACCCAGATACTTATGTGAATGATGAATCACAAAGAGAGGTAACAACGATTGAAGATTTAGTTGGGGAAGATGAAATTTGGTACATGGCAACCTCAGCAGTCATGTTTAGAAATGGAATAATCAAGGAGTATCCACAATGGTTTCATGACTCAAAAAGTGGCGATATTCCAAGATATATTTTGTTGGGGAAACATGGTAAGTTCTTCTATATCAATGAGGTAATGTCCGTTTACAGAAAAAATGGAGGAGGAATGAGTTTCACCGATGGCAAGCAGGATGCAGATTTTTTATTCAATCGAATTGGAATGTATGAGGGAATCGACAAAGAGTTAGATTACAAGTTTCATCATAAGATTAACAGAAATATAGCTCGGTACTATTTAATGCTTGCAAATTCAATTCAATTTGGAGACAACTTCTTCCAAAGCCGTTATTTTGCTTTAAAATCTTTGAAATTATCAAGTCCGAATACGAATGAGCATATTAAAAACATACTTCAAAAGTATATAATTCCCCACGATATTATGAAGGTTTATGCGAATACAAAAGGCGTTTTAGAAAGTGCCATAGCCAACAAAAAGCCTTCTCAATGATTTCGAGAAGGCTTTCTTTTACTGATAACTGAATCACGTCTTTTGCTTCTTCTTTTTTGCTGCTGGGAAAAGCACATTATTTAAAATCAAACGGTAACCTGGTGAATTTGGATGCAGATTCAAATCCGTTGGTTCTTCATTAACAAAATGACGATAATCTTCTGGGTCATGTCCCGCATAAAAACTAAAAAAACCTTTCAAATAAGTTCCGTGAATATAACGAGCTTCATTTAATGAACGATTCTCACCTAATACCGTAACCTCAGGTTTCAGAAGAGACTTTTTATATGAAGTAGTTTGCCCCATAAATCCGTGAATTGTGGTTTCGTGATTCTGCGTAAGCATCGTTGGAATAGGATCGTATTTTGCTGAAAATTGGAATAAACTAAAAAAATCATTCTCTTCCGTCACTGGACGAGATTCGTTTGGATAAGCTTCAATACTTGAAAACTCTATAACTTGTGGATGATAAACCAAATTAAAATTTTGAAAGGCAAAACATTTGGTAAAATCCAATTTTGAATCTGCCTGATTATCATACCCATCACCATCGTAATAAGCATCCACAATATCGTGTCCTTCTGCCGCTAAGGCAATATCATAAGTATCAGTTGCTGTACACATAGCAAACATATATCCACCACCTGCAACAAACTCTTGGATTTTCTTGGCAACTCCTAATTTTAATTGTGAGACCTTGTTGAACCCGAATTTTGCCGCATTTCGTTTATCCTCACGTAGTTGTGCTTGATACCATGGTTGTCCGCTTTGATTGGCAAATTTCCCCATTTGACCAGTAAAATCTTCATGGTGAAGATGCAACCAATCATATTCGGGCAATTTAGTATTCATTACCTCATCATCAAAAATAAGGTCGTAAGGAATTTCGGCATAAGTCATTGCCAGCGTCACCGCATCATCCCATGGTTGAGCCGTTTTTGGGGAATAAACCGCTACACGTGGCGGTTTTTGCAATTTAACTACATCCATATTTGCATCTGGACTTGTTACTTCAGCCCTAATTTGTGCCGCTTCACCTTCCGAGATAACTTGATAACTTACGCCACGAATCGTTAACTCATTCTCAAATTTTTGAGCTTGTGGAAACATAAATGTCCCTCCACGATAATTTAAAAGCCATTCAACCTCAGTATCATGCGTTTTCAAGACCCAAAAGGCAATTCCGTACGATTTGAGATGATTTTTCTGACTATCATCCATCGGGATTAAGATTTGAGAAGCCGACAATCGTCCTGAAATCATCAAAATTATGATAAACGGAAATATTAACCTTTTCATTGGAGTATTTTTTTTCATTCTATAAACTAAATTTGTTAATAATATTTAGAATTGGACAATCAGTTGAGTCCTGTCTAAAACGTAATAATTACAAATATAGTGCTAAATATTATTCAAGATAAATTAATAATAACCGCCATTTATTATTTACTAAAAACTAAAAATAATTATGAATATTTTAGAAAATATAAGAGAAGCACTTCGTTCCATTAAAGGAAATTTATTGAGAACAATCTTAACTTCATTAATAATTGCAATCGGAGTTACTTCCTTGGTAGGTTGCCTAACAATCATTGATGGAATCCAAAGCTCGGTAAACACAAGTTTTGCAGGTCTTGGGGCCAATGCTTTTGATGTAAGAAATCGAGATATTTATAAAATGCGTAAAGGTGGTGAACAAGAAAAACGCTACCCTCCAATTGATTATCGTGAAGCAAGATTGTACAAAGAAAAATTTGGTCACTCAGCAGTAATTGGATTAAAAATTAATGTAACCTTCAATGCAGAAGTAAAATATGAATCTAAACAAACTAATCCAAATACCCGAATTATGGGAACGGATGAAAATTATTTAGACATTAAAGCCTTTAAAATAGCTACTGGTAGAGTTTTTTCAGCGAATGATCTCGAAAACGGGACTAATATTTGTATTCTTGGAGTTGATGTAGTGAATCAACTATTTGATAAAAATATCAACCCTATGGATAAAGAAATCACTATTTTGGGTCAAAAAATGAAAGTGGTGGGCATCTTGGAAAAGAAAGGAAGCATGATGGGAGGGGGTGATGATAGGGTAATTTTTGTTCCTTTAGAAACAGGGCGTAAAATGGCAGTTGGCAGAAGTTTAACCTTTGATATTGTAACATCTGTCCCAAATATAAAAGACTTGGAAAATACCATAGAAGAAGCTCGTGGAGTCATGCGTGTGGTTCGTCAAGATGCTATTGGAATGCCCGACTCTTTTTCCATTGAACGTTCAGATTCCATCGCCCAACAATTAGGGAACATTACAGATACATTAAGAGTAGCTGGCTTTGGAATTGGTTTTATAACATTGCTTGGGGCTGCAATTGCCTTGATGAATATAATGTTGGTATCCGTAACTGAAAGAACCCAGGAAATTGGCATACGTAAGTCCCTCGGAGCTACACCATATTTAATTCGATTACAATTTTTAATGGAAGCAATCGTGATTTGCCTTTTAGGAGGAATCGGAGGTATAATCTTAGCAATAATTATTGGAAACGTTTTTGCCCAATTATTAATGGGTAATTCAGCCACATTTATAATTCCATGGGTTTGGATGTCTTTAGGAATAACGGTGTGTGTTGCGGTTGGTTTATTTTCAGGAATATACCCAGCCTATAAGGCATCCAAACTTGATCCGATAGAATCTTTAAGATATGAATAAAAAAAATAAAATAGAACTCTCTAATTTTCAGAAACTTAGCACTTCTAATTCAAAAAACTTGATTTTTTTTAAAACAAGCGGTTGTGTAGTCCAATTCTATCCTCTATCTTTGTAGAAGCTAAAAGCCAAATCAGATGCCCGGATGGCGGAATTGGTAGACGCGCTGGTCTCAAACACCAGTGTCTTCATTGGCATGCCGGTTCGACTCCGGCTCCGGGTACCACGAGACCTGACATTTAATTAAATGTCAGGTCTTTTTTTATTAAACCTAATTAACACACATGAAATTTATTAACACATATGAATCAAAATATTATCGTTATTTATGCTGAAATACTATTGGTATTAGGAATTATTACTATATTTAGTTTCAATAAATTTTCAACCACATTTCTCAAATGTTGTTGGATTGTTTTGTTAATTGTTCCTGTACTATTTTTTTACTTTATAATTTTTTCTTATACTGATAATATTCCTTTCAAAGATGATTATTCGTTATTAGAATCAATCTATCAAATGAAATATTCTGATTCCTTTTCAGAATGGTCTAAAGCATTTTTTAGGCAGGTGAATCAACACCGTTTTGGCTTTGAGAGAGGTGTTATGTGGATTATCTATAAGATTTTTGGATATGAAAATATTAAAGCTCAAATTATTTTAGGAAACAGTTTCCTTGTGGGAATCTTATATTTTCTTTATAAAATATTTAAAAATTTGAATCTCCCTCTCGCCTATTTTACACCACTTCCATTATTATTATTCAATTTGACTTATTTTGAAAATGCCACTTGGGGTATTGCAGCTATTCAGAATACACCAATAATCTTCTTTGCAATTCTCACAGTTCATTACTTGGTAATTCAACACAAATATTCTTTTTATTTGGCTATTTTATTTGCTACGATAACACTCTTTACCTCTGGAAATGGTATTGCAATCTGGCTCGTTGGTATATTGATATTATTCATCCAAAATCAATGGAAAAATTTAGCCTTATGGGTTTTGATATTGATAAGCCTTTTTACGTTTTATTTTATGTATAATTATGAAATAATTGCTTCTGACAGAACAAATCTTCTTAAACATCCATTCTTAAACATACAATATATTTTGGCGTTTTGGGGTAATGTATTTTTTCAAAATATACCCCATCCAGATTATGGACACCGTTATTGGGATATATTCATTTGTATTTTAACTGGCGTACTCTTGTTAATTATAATCTTGGGAGTTGGTTGGAACATTTTCAATGAAAGACTCAGGAAGGTGGTATCATATAACTTGTTAATGCTCTTAGGAGGTATGTCATTTCTGGCTTGTACTGGCTTGATGTTAGTTTTAAGCAGACCCCTTGAGGTTAATGTTTTATTTGGTGGAGAAATCCTATCTCGACGGTATATGCTATTTGGAGCCATATTTTTATGTTTAGGATATTTAGGATTCCTTCACTTAACAAAAAAGCAAAAACCTTTACAAAAAATAGGACTTATTCTGTTTATTCCGATTGGATTATTTCTAAATCTCAGTAGCTATTATACTTCACTATCAGATGTTAACAAGCAACAACAAGAGCTGAGGTTAGATGGATACTACTGGAAAAACCACCAAATGTTACTTTCGTTTGGAGAAAAATATGGAGAAAAAATGGGATATAATCACCCAACCTACTTGATTGATTTGATAAATAAATTAGATACTTCTGGAATTTTTAAACTTTCACAAACTGAATCATTGCCTTTAGTAACCTTGATGAAAAACTCAAATGCTGTTACTTCAAAAATATTTACAGGAAGCTTTGATACGACCTTATCGAGAGGTATTACAATCGGAAGAGAAAGTAAGGATAGAATATTGTTAAAGGGAATTAAAAAAATTAAAAATCAAAATATTAAATTCTTTGTGCTGAAGTCTCAAAAAAATATCTTCTTAATCCCTGCAATACCCAAAACAAATTCTATTCTCAAATGTATTACCACTCAATCTCTAAACGGTGCAGAATTTATTTATGAAACTTGGAAAGCTAAATTTCCGAGTGATAACTATGAAATTTGGGTGATAGAAGAAAACAATCAGCACAAAAGTGAACCTTTATTTTGCCAAAAAACAATTCAACTTTAAATAATAAAAGGCTTTATGAATGATTCAGAAAGCCTTTTATTGTCTGAAATTGATAAAACTATGATTTTTTTAATATGGCAAAAAACTCTAAGGCAAAACCTGCCAAAACGATGATTGGACCCAGTGTTAATCCCAAAAACCCAAAACCAAATTCAGTTTTATCAAGGCTCATGATAAAAAAGCCAATTAAAATTATGGCAATCCCAGCCAACATCAATGTATAATTTGTTTTTCCAAACGGAAGTGCCTCTTTATTGTTGAGGTCGGTTTTTTCTTTAATTGACATGATATATTTATGTATTTATTTTCGAGAAATCACAAATTCAATTAATCAATATAGTTCATCAAGAGATAATTTCAAATATCGTTCCACCGATTGGAAAGTACTTAAAATACCTATTAAAGTTCCAATAACTAAAATGAACAATATTAATAAAATCAATTTACTTGTTTCCTGCAAAATCCCTAACCCTTCAATTTGTTGAACGGCAAACTGCTGCAAGAGTATCAATAAAGTACAAGCGACTAACCCACTGATTAGTCCTTGCAAGGCTCCTTTTATAACAAATGGCTTACGAATAAAACCATTTGTAGCTCCAACCAATTGCATACTTCTAATTAAAAATCTTTGAGAATAAAGGGATAATTTAATGGTATTATTTACTAAAATTACTATGATGACTAACAAAAGAATCACAAATACAGAAAGTATTAAATAAATTTTAGAAATATTACGATTAACTTCATCAACGAAATTCTCTACATAAGAAGCCTCATGTATGCCTGAAATAGTTTCTAAATCCGTTTTTATTTCTTTTAATTTTATTTCATTAAAAAACTCTTCTTTAATTTTAACAGAATACAAATTGTAGAGAGGGTTATTGTTACCCAACAATTTACGGTAATCTTCCCCTGATTCTTGAATAAATTGCTTGGCTGCCACCTCTTTTGATATAAAATTAATTTGCGGAGAATTTTCTTTTCTCAAAACAAAATCTTTTTTAGATATCAACTTGAATATTGAATCTAACTTACTGGTAGTCAAATCATTATCCAAATAAACTTGCACTTCCACATTTTGTTTTACCAACTCTGCTAACTTTCGAGCATTTAAAGTCAATAATCCACAAAGCCCTATCAAGAACAAGGCAATAGTCAGACTAATAATAACCATTGCATTCGGAGTACTTCCTAATTTTTTAGTTTTTGACATTGCCAAGAAATTATTATTAAATTTTAGTTTTTGAAAACATAAAGATAATTTTAAAATACTTAAATCACTTAATTGACTAAACAAAATTAGCAACTTTTATAATTGGCAAATATTTCTTAACGCTTTTTAACAAAAAAGTCAGCTTTGAAGGCTGACTTTAATCTGTTTTATTAATTTCTTCTGTCTAATTCATCCCTAATTTTTGCGGCTTTTTCATATTCCTCATTGGCTAATGCCTCTTTCAGCATGGTATTCAAAACCTCAACGGGATTTTCCTTCAAAAGTTCGCCAAATGGTTTCTGTGGTTTTACATCATCTTCAAAATCATCCATAATATCATCCTTGGTAGATTCGTTAATGGATATTCCTGCTTCAGATAAAACATTTTCGTAAGTATATATGGGAACATTAAAACGTAAACCAATTGCTATGGCATCAGAAGGACGAGCATCCACGAAAGTGTCTTTAATGCCATCTGAGCAATGAATTTTGGCAAAGAACACTCCTTCCTTTATATCAGTTATTGAAATTTCACTAACCGAATAATGAAATGTTCGTGCAAAAGATTTGAATAAATCATGCGTCATCGGACGATTTGGTTCTATCTTCTCTATTTCAATTGCAATTGCCTGTGCTTCAAACATTCCAATAATGATAGGCAAACGTCTTGGTCCGTATTCTTCTCCAAGAACTAACGCAAATGAGCCCGTTTGTGATGAGCTTGGTGATAGTCCTAATATCTCTAATTTAATTTTCTCCACTTTTGGTTATTCTCTGATTTATAAATATGCTTACAAAGATATAAACCTTAATTTTTTTAAAAAAGTTTTCTTGTGTTTAAAAATTGGAACGAAGATAACGCAGATACTCCATAACACAGATTTACGTAGATTTAAAAATGGGACTACAAGAAATTAACAAATAAGTTATCTTTTCAAAAAATCTGCGAAAATCTGCGTAATCGAAGGCATCTGCGTGCCAAATTTCCGTACTATAAAGCTCTGACAGCTTTTGTTAATCTTGGTAAAATATCAAAAACATCCCCAACAATGCCATAATCTGCCGCTTTGAAGAATGGTGCTTCTGGGTCTTTATTAATAACGACGATTACCTTCGATGAATTCACACCTGCCAAATGTTGAATAGCGCCTGAAATACCTGCTGCAATATATAAATTTGGAGAAACTTTAATTCCCGTTTGGCCCACGTGTTCACTGTGAGGTCTCCAATCTAAGTCTGATACTGGTTTAGAACATGCTGTTGCTGCCCCCAAAGCATTCGCTAAGTCTTCAACAATTCCCCAATTTTCAGGTCCCTTCAAACCTCGTCCTGCTGAAACTACTAAATCTGCTTCTGGTAATAATATCGTCCCTGATTCCTTGTGTGTACCTGTTACTTTCACCACAAAATCAGAATCTTTTAAGGTTGGAGTGAACGCCTCAACAGTTGCTAAATCACTCGATTCTATAACAGAAATAGCATTTTTCTTGACTGCAAGAATTTGCTTCTCCCCTTTCATTTCAACCTTTGCAAAGGCTTTTCCCGTATAAATACTTCGAGTTACCCTAACCCCATTGGAAAAATCTGGCAATTCCGTAACATTTGAAACGATAGAAGCTCTCAATTTTGCCGCAACTCTCGCTGCTACGGCATTACCCAAAGACGACATCGCTAAGATGATTGTTGTGGCTTCTTCCTGTAAAACTGCCATTGAAAGGACATCTGAATAGGCTTGAATATTCCCTGTTTCGAGACGTGAGTCATTGGCGTGAAGCACTTTTGATGCTCCAAAATTACCTGCCTTTGCCAGTTCATCAGTGGTTGCAGTTCCGATGGCTAAAACAGTGGCATTTGTACCTTTCATTTTGGCTACAACCGAACCATAATAAACGGCTTCGAGTGATGATTTTTTCAACACTCCATTGTCTATTTCTGTGAATATTAAGACTGACATATTTTTATTTTTATGTACGACAGGTTTCTAACCTGTCGCTGATTATCGAACTGACAGGTTAGAAACCTGTCCTACAATTTATAATACTTTTGCTTCACTTCTTAAAAGTCCAATTAAATCTTCAGCATTTTCGGCTGAAATCATTTTACAAGCACCTTTTGGAGCGGGTAGCATATATTTTTCAGTAAAAGTCATGTCTTCGCCTACGGGTTCAACAACTCTTAATGGTTTGGTTCTCGCCGTCATAATTCCTCGCATATTTGGGATTTTCCATTCTGCGATGGGTTCTTGACAACCTAAAACTAATGGTAAAGAGGCTTCGATATCTTCTTTTCCGCCTTCAATCTCACGAGTCATTTTGGCAGTTGTTCCATCAATGTCTAATTTCATAACAGGTGACAAAGAAGGAATTCCTAACATCTCTCCTACCAATCCGTGAACAACGCCACTGTTATAATCAATAGACTCACGACCCATCAAAATCAAATCATATTTTTCCTGTGCAGCAATTGTGGCAATTTGTACCGCCGTAAAATAAGAATCTTTTGGCTCACAATTCACACGAATGGCATCGTCTGCACCAATGGCAAGACATTTGCGGATAACTTGCTCAGAATCAGCTTCTCCTACGTTCAGAACAGTAACAGTTCCACCCGTTTGCTCCTTCAATTCTACCGCACGAGAAAGAGCATAATCATCATAAGGACCCGTGATAAAAGTCACCCCAGCTTTATTAAATTTGGTATCTCCGTCAGTAAACGATATTTTCGCTGTAGTATCTGGGACACTTGTTACGCAAACTAAAATTTTCATGATAATTTATTTTTCACATTTGTTCAATGTGTAATTAGATTTAAACCGTAATAAAATTACATATTTTCCTGCAATATTAACGAAAAGTTTTAAAATTAGTATGCAAGCATACTAATTTTTATAAAATAAATATTTTGATGAACAATCGATTAGAAATACTTAGACAATTTGTGGCAGAAGAACCACAAGACCCATTTAATCATTATGCTTTAGCAACTGAATTATTAAAATTCGACAAAACTGAATCAAGGCATATTTTTGAATTTTTAGTAAAAAATTATTCAGAATATTTGGCTACTTATTACCACTTAGCTGCATTGTATGTGGAAATGGGAGAGCAACATTTTGCAGAAAAAACCTATCTTGAAGGAATAGCGTTGGCTCACAAAATTGGAAACGAAAAGACTTTAAAAGAATTGAAGGGAGCCTACCAAATGTTTTTGGATGAATTGGATGATTAGCGTCAATTGTTTAAATTTGCAACAATATTGCAATTAATCAAAAAAATCATTGAAATCTATTATAACGCTTGTCTTTCTTTTATTTTCAGGAAGTATTTATTCTCAAAAAAAAAATTGTTTATGTACACTCAAAGGGGTGGTACATGACCAAGAGAAACATTTGCCAATTACGGGGGCTGTTTTGTATTTGAAAGGAACAAATATCTCGGTCTTCACGGATGCCAAAGGCGTTTATCAGTTTAATAATTTGTGCCAAGGAGAATATATTTTAGTTTGTAAGGCATTAAGTTTTGACAATACAGAATTAAAAATAAATCTACAAGATGTTCATAATCAAGATATTGACCTTTTAAACAATGATGAACATCTTCAAGAAATTATCGTAAGTTCTCAGAAAACTTCGATTTATAATAAAACCGTACTTACTGGAAAAGCTCTTGAAGAAACCCGTGGACAATCGCTGGGTGAAGCCCTTAAAAATATTTCGGGTGTAACAACTTTGCAAACAGGAAGTTTTGTTCAAAAACCAATCATTAACGGAATGCACTCAAACAGAGTGATTATTCTAAACAACGGAATTCGCCAAGAAGGACAACAGTGGGGTAGTGAACACGCTCCAGAGATTGACCCATTTGTGGCTAAAAAATTGACCGTTATTAAAGGAGTTGCGGGATTACGATACGGTTCAGATGCGATTGGTGGAATGGTGATGGTTGAACCTGATAATTTGCCTGATTCTGCGAAAATTCACGGAGAAATGAATTTAGTAGGCTTTTCAAATGGTTTACAGAGAGTTGGTTCGGGAATTATTGAAGGGGGACTGAAAGGAATCAAAGATTTTGGATGGCGAGTCCAAGGTACCTATAAACGTGGGGGAAATATAAGCACGGCAACCTATAATTTGGTCAATACAGGAATTCAAGAACGCAACTTTTCGGTCGGAGTTGGGCTAAATAGAATCCATTTCGGAACGGAACTTTTTTACAGTTACTTTGACACTCAAATCGGAGTATTTAGCGGTTCTCATATTGGAAATATCCAAGATTTACAACGAGCTATTTCTAATGGAAAACCTGATGATGTTTACACACCCATAAATTACAGTGATGTCATTGAACGACCTAATCAAGATGTGAGCCATCATCTTTTGAAAATGAAATCTTTCCTAAATTCCGACCGATTAGGAAAGCTAACATTCGTAGCGGCATATCAGTATAATTGGCGTTTAGAATATGATGTTCCGAGGGGAAATCGTAGTTTAAATACGCTTAATTTTAAACTTGATACCTATTCTGCTGAACTCATTTTAGACCATTTACCGATTGCCCAATTATTCAATGGTTCTGTCGGAATAAATACGCAATATCAACAAAATTTATCTTCATCGTTTGAATTAAAAAAACCAATAACTTCAACTACCTTACTGCCTAATTATCAAACCTTTAACTTCGGATTATTTATCAACGAAAGATATATTTCCAATAATTGGGAAGGGGAATTTGGAATACGATATGACCTGAGAAATTTAGAGGCATATTCACTAAAAATTGGAGGTATATCTCAACAAAATAAATTCAATTTTAGCAATTTTTCGGGTGCATTAGGTGCAAAATATCATCATTCTGATAGGTGGGAATCAAATGTGAATTTTGGATTGGTTTGGCGGAGTCCTTCTGTTAATGAATTGTTCACAGACGGTATTCATCATGGATCAGCTTCTTATGAAAAAGGAGACTTAAATCTCATTCCAGAAATTGCTCAAAATATTTCATTAGGTACAACTTTTAAAAGTAATAAAATTAGTATTGACTTTAACGCTTATCTTAAAAATATACAAAATTTCATCTATCTAAAACCACGTATTCAAAACGATACATTACAAAACGTTTTAACGGTTAGAGGTGCGTTTCCTGCCTTCGATTATACTCAAGTTGATGCTCAATTTTGGGGTACTGATTTAACAATTATTTATGCACCCAAAGAACAATTAGTATTTACATCAAAATTATCCTTGGTTCGTGCGAAAGATTCTCGAAATAATTTATTTATGGTAAATATTCCTTCCGATAGAATTGATAATGGTTTAGAATATAATTTCAAAAAAAGAAAAGCCTATATTTCCGTGAATCATCAGTTTATCGCTAAACAAAATCGTTTAGAAACCAACAGCGATTTTCTCGCTCCTCCTAATGCATATCAACTTTTATCCATACGTAGTGGTCTGACATTCAGTCGTTTGTCATTGGGATTGACCATCTCAAATCTCTTAAACCAATCATACCGAGAATATTTGAATCGTTTTAGATATTTCTCTGATGATATGGGACGTAATATGTCGGTAAGAATAAAATACAGTTTTTAATTGCAACAGTATTGCAATTAAAAATTTTGTGTCTATATTTGCAACATTGTTACATTTAAAATTATAATTTATGAAAAAATCAATCATTTTCGCTCTATTTTTAGGAATAAGTATTTCTGGCTGTAAAAAAGATGAGCCTACTCCAATCGAGGACAACGAGTTTATCTCGACGATGCGATTGACATTTACAGAAGGAACAAACAAACTGGTTTATTCCATAAAAGATTTGGATGGAGACGGTGGAAAAGCTCCAGTTATTGATGTCATCAAGTTATTACCTAATAAAACCTACACGCTGACAACCGAGTTTTTGGATGAAACAAAAAATCCAATCGTAAATTTAACTTCCGAAATCGAAGCAGAATCAGCGGAACATTTAGTGGTTTTTGAACCAAGTTCTGTTAATTTATTAGCAGTTACGAGAACAGATAAAGATGCAAGAAATTTTGAAATTGGGTTAAGAGCCTCGGCAAAAACAAATGCTGCCTTGAATGGAACGATGAAGGTTTATTTAAGACACCAACCTGAAGTAGGTGGAAAACCAACAAAAAATGGGACTGCAAGCGTGGGTTCAACTGACTTTGAAGGGACTTTCACTGTTGAAGTTAAGTAGATTTTAGTAAATATTAAATAGAAGAACCTCCTAAAGATTGCAAAATTTGGGAGGTTCTATTTTTTTAAATCAGGGTTTTAAGGCAAAATAATTGGTCCTAAAATTTTTAGCCAGAGAATATAACCCGATATTCCTCCTAAAAATCCACTTACAACAAACGTTCTCAACTTATCTTTGGGAACAAATTTTAGAATTACGTAACCTCCAATAATCAAACCTATTATTCCAGTAATCCAAATTATAATTCCTTCTGGAAGATCTAAATATTTTGCCAATCTGATTTCATCCCCACTTGTAGAATATCGACCGTTAAAAGGTTTACTCAGAATCCAAGAAGATAGATTTGTGGGTTGCCTTAACCAAAACAAAGCTAAAAATAAATAAAGCCAATGAGATAATTTTGTAGCATATTGATGTCGTTTTCTAATATTTAAAATTAATAAAACTCCGATAGTCCCAGTAAACATTGTCTGAAAAGGACCTCCTAACGTCATCCAGAAGCTATTTTTTGAAGATTGAGTAGTCAAAATCTCAAATTCTCTTTTTTGTGGAAATTCCTTTTTAGTATCAATAGCAACTTTGTTTTCATCATAAATTTTCATTATTTTATAATACAAATCACTTTGCCCCCAACTCGTTGAACCATAATGGATTGAGGTTTTACTCCCTAAATAGCGTCCAACAATAAAATGTCCAAACTCGTGCGAGAGTGTTCCAATAACAGTAAACAAAATAAAGGAAAAGTAGATAATAATAGCAAATTTTATTTTCATTTTATGATTAATTAAGCGTTAGAAACTTATTACAATTATGCCCAATTTTGGAAAATCGGGTTACATATTTTTACCAGCCACAAACCCCGTTGTCCAAGCCGCTTGAAAGTTATAACCACCCGTAACTGCATCTATATCAAGCACTTCCCCTGCAAAAAATAACCCTGCAACGATTTTGCTTTCCATTGTTTCAGAATTGATTTCTGACAAATCTATTCCCCCACAGGTTACAAATTCTTCTTTAAAAGTAGTTTTCCCTTTTACTTTTTGTGAAGAATTCATTAAGTTTTCAATCAGTTTATTAGTATGCTTTACGGTTAAATCAATCCAGCGGAGATTTTCATCAATTTCGGATAATTCACAAAAGCGTTTCCATAAACGAGAAGGTAATTCAAATTGATGATTGGATTGGATTAATTTCTTGGGATTGGTCTTTTTAATTTCTAAAAATGTTTCTCTGATTTTGTTTTCAGAAAAATCTGGAATCCAATTAATAATGGCCGTAAAATCGTACAATAAATCAGCTAATTCTCTTGCTCCCCACGCCGATAATTTCAAGACGGCAGGGGCTGAAAATCCCCAATGAGTTACCAATAACGCTCCATCTTGCATTAGCTTTTTCCCCGCCACTTTAACGGAGGCTTTTTGCACACTCACACCTGCAAGGTCATGAAACTGAGAGGTGGGAACATTAAATGTAAAAAGAGATGGCACTGGTGGAATAATACTATGCCCTGTGTCCATAAGCCATTGATAACCAGCAATATTAGGATTGCCCCCCGTGGTTACTAATACTGCATTGGCAGATAAAACTTCTCCCGTTTGAAGCTCTAATCCTGTTATTTTATCATCACTAAAAATAATTTTACTTACTCCAAAAGAAGTCATTACAGCCACTCCTAAATTTTTGGCTTTTTGTTCTAAACATTGAGCAATGGTTTCCGAGTTATCACTCGTCGGAAACATTCGTCCATCTGTCTCTTTCTTCAATTCAACCCCTTGATTTTCAAACCATTGAATGGTATTTTGTACATTGAACTTATTAAATAAGGGTCGTAGAAAAACGCCTCCTCGTGGGTAGAATTTCGATAGTTGTTTATTATCAAAACAAGCATGGGTCACATTGCAACGTCCACCGCCCGAAATACGAACTTTATTTAAAACTGTTCGATTCTTTTCGAGAAGTATTACCTTTGCATCAGGGTTATTTTCGGCGGCTGAGATGGCTCCAAAAAAGCCCGCTGCTCCCCCACCTATTATGATTATCTGTTTTTTTGTCATGTTATCACAAAAGTATTTTAATATTTGCCACAAAGGCACGAAGACACAAAGTTTTTTTCGAGTATTCACAAACAGCTAACCGAGCAACGGTCGCACCAAATTCCTAACGAACAATGGGTAAAATAAAATTCTTGTTTTTTCTCCTCATTTTAGGGGTTTTCCTTTATTATTTTGGAAAACCTAATCCAATAAATTCATTGACGAATGATTTTGATAAAATTTTTGGAAATTCTTCCAAAAATGAATCCGAACCATGGACTCGTGAGGGCAGGGACGATACCGTAGCTACGGATGAAGGAACTACAATTGCGGAGGATATTGGCAATAAGGTGAAACAGAAAGTTGAAGAAACCGTAAAGGAACAAATTGAAGAAAAGAAGAAATCAATTCTGGATATTTTCAAAGAAGAAGTGCTTGGAAATAAGGAAGATAGCAAAGTTTCTGCCGATTTAGAACAATATATTCCTTCATCAAAAACAAACAAAGAAATTGTAAGACACAGTGCTTTTATATTGAATTATCAAGAAGAATATGAACTCGCTTCTTGGGTTTTGCACCGATTAGTAAAGGAAGCCGCCTACGGAAAAGCAGAACGTTCTAATGAATTCCTCACTGATCCATCAGTAGAATCTGGCTCAGCAGTTACTCAAGATTATTCAAGATCAGGTTACGACCGTGGACATCTTTGCCCAGCGGGGGATTTTAAACATAATAAGTCTTTGGAGGATGAGACCTTTTATATGTCGAACATGGCACCACAAATGCCAGATTTTAATCGGGGTATTTGGAGTGATTTAGAAAATAAAGTTCGTTCGTGGGTCAAGAAAAGAGGCGAATTAATTATCGTCACAGGTCCCATCTTGAAAAAAGGATTGCCAACGATTGGAAGAATGAACCAGATTGCGATTCCAGAGAAATTTTATAAAATTATCTATGACCCAGCCAGTGAAGAAGCCATTGCTTTTTTGTTTCCCAATGAAGGTTCAGTGGAATTGGTAAAATCTTTCACCATCAGTATTGATGAGTTAGAAACCATGACAGGAATTGATTTTTTTGCAAAATTACCCGATAGTTTGGAACAGAAAATTGAGGTGAATAATAATGTTGAGGATTGGTATTGAAAACAAGAAATTAGAAAAAATGCTATTAGTAAAAAACATCCATAAAAATTACGGCTCTCTACCCGTTCTAAAAGGTATTGACCTACATATTCAAAAAGGAGAAATTGTTTCCATCGTGGGTGCGTCTGGTGCGGGTAAAAGTACGCTTTTGCATATAGCTGGTACGTTAGATAGACCTGATGAAGGACAAGTTTTTATTGCCAATCAAGAAGTTACGAATCTAAAAAATAATGAATTAGCCAAATTTAGAAACGAAAAATTAGGCTTTATTTTTCAGTTTCATAACCTGCTTGGAGAATTCACGGCTCTGGAGAATGTTTGTATGCCTGCTTATATCGGTGGAAGGGAAAAAGGGGTGAGTGAAAAAGCTGAAGAGTTATTGGTTTTGCTTGGACTCAAAGATAGAATTCATAATTTACCATCTCAAATGTCGGGTGGAGAACAACAACGTACTGCCGTAGCACGTGCCTTAATCAATTCACCATCCATTATTTTTGCCGATGAACCTTCTGGAAATTTAGACTCCAAAAATGCCCAAGAACTGCATCAACTTTTTTTTGATTTAAGAGATAAATTCAATCAAACTTTTGTGATTGTAACGCATAATGAAGAATTAGCGAATATGGCAGATAGGAAATTAGTGATGCAGGATGGATTGATATTAGATTAACAGTTAAGAAATACCTTTTGATGTTTTCTACTTTGTGTTAAGTAATTCCATTTTTTACGCTCCAATCATTCTATCCTTAATGGTTTGTCTTTAACTTTGAGGACAGAAATTGATAAAAAATGATATATCTCGATAATAATGCCACAACCCAAATTGACCCTGAAGTTTTGGCGGTAATGCTTCCATTTCTTACCGATAATTTTGCCAATGCAAGTTCTACTCATACTTTCGGTTTAGAGGCGAATGATGCGGTGAAAAATGCCCGTCAGCAAATGGCAGATTTGATTGGTTCACAACCACACGAAATTGTTTTTACTTCGGGTGCTACCGAGGCTATCAATCTGGCAATCAAGGGCATAGCTGAAAATTATGCTGAAAAAGGCAAACATATCATCACCGTTCAAACTGAACATTCTGCCGTTTTAGATGTCTGTAAGTACCTCGAAACGAAGGGTTTTGACATTACACTTCTGCCCGTTCAAACGGATGGAATGATTGATTTAGCGGTCTTTAAAGCCTCATTACGTCCTGATACTATCTTGGTATCGGTGATGATGGTCAATAATGAATTAGGCACAATTCAACCCATCAAAGAAATTGCGAAATTAACGCATGAAGTAGGGGCGTTATTTATGACTGACGGAACGCAAGCCGTAGGAAAATTGCCCATCAATGTTGATGAATTAGATATTGACCTAATGGCAATGTCTGCCCATAAATTCTACAGCACAAAGGGCGTAGGGGCATTATTTGTAAGACAAAGACGTAAAAGACTCGTAAAATTAGGGGCATTATTACACGGTGGTGGACACGAAGGAGGCAAGCGTTCAGGTACATTGAACGTCTCGGGCATAGTAAGTATGGGAAAAGCCGCTGAAATTTGCCAACAACAAATCAAGGTAGATACCCAAAGAATCGGAGCTTTGAGGGACGAATTAGAAAAAGCATTACTTCAAATTCCTGATACTGCCGTGAATGGAAATACTGTACACAGGCTCTATAATACTACAAATATCCAATTTAAAGGTTGTGATTCTGATGCTTTGATTATGGGTTTACAAGACATCGCTGTTTCCAATGGTTCTGCCTGTACCTCCGCATCCATTGACCCTTCGCACGTACTGATGGCATTAGGCATGACTGAAACCGAAGCCTTTTCATGTATTCGATTTAGTTTGGGGCGATTCAATAAAGCGGAAGAAATACCTGTGGTGGTAGAAGCGGTGCGGAAAGTGGTGGAGGGGTTGAGGGCTTGGAATTGAACCAAACTTATGGCTGATATTTGACAAAAACCAGCTCAGTAATTTTATCAAAATGACTGTCCGCAGAAATTAATGGAATACCCATAAAAATTGCCGTAGCGGCAATAATTGCATCAGGTAATTTTAGTTTGTAGTTTCGGCGTAAATCAATGGTAATGTCTTTGATTCCTGTGTTGAAATCAATAATAGAACATTCTTCCAAAAATAATTCCATCCAACTTTCTTCCGCTTTCGTTATGCCTTTGTACCCTAATAATTCAAGTTCATTCACAAAAGACACATAGGCTTCTCTATCTTGGAGTTCAGCGGCTAAATCTTGATCACCTTTAAATAAATAAAGTGCAATATTGGTATCTATTAATATTTTATTCCCATTCATCACGCATCCTTTTTTGAATTTCCATAGGGTCTTCTTTTAAGTTTAAAACCCCAACATATTTTTTAGCATTTAGCCTCTTACTACCCTTGATTATAGCATTTGGGGGTAATAAGTCTTCTAAATGTTGCCCTTTTTTAAGAATGATTGTCATAATTCATTTTTTCTTGTAAAAATAGCTTTTTTTGTGGATATGGCAAGGGAATTTTAAAAGACAAAACTCTCAACGGTGTTGAGAGTTTTGTAACAAGAAAAAAACTAAGTAACTCTACCAAGAGAATAATTGAAATCTTTCAAATATTTTTCAAAAAACTCTTTTCCAAAAATTATGAGGTCTTGGGGTTTATATATGTTTTTATTTTAGTGATGTATTCATTTTTCCTTATATCAGTGTCCTTCAAATCTTCTTTCTCAATAATTTTTACGTAATCATTTGCTATAAGAAGAGTATCTGAAATTTGTGTTCTACCAACATTTGAAAATTGAGCATAGAAATCGGTTGAAAAATCAACATCCTTAATTTTATTAAAAAATGTTTTATAGTAATCTTTTTTAAAATTAACATCATTAATGTGATTATTAGCTTTTTTAATATCTACTTCAATAATTTTTTTTAAGGCATCAAATAAACCTTGAATACCAATAGTCTTGATTATGGTAACTTTATTTTTATTCTTTAAATCTAAGACTTCAAACGCTGCTTCAAAAAAATTCTTTATTATAGTATAAATTACAATGTCTTCTATATTTAAAAATAATTGTCTTAATGGAGACTTATCGGGTACAGATGCGAGAATTTTTCTATTTCTTTCATTGATATTTTTTTGTTGTAAATAATATTTATCTTTCTTTGGATTAGATGAAATAAGCCTTAAAATTCCATCAACAATTGTTGCTGTTGAAACAGCCCATCCCGATTCTTTTATTTCTAATGCAAGTAAATCGTCTATTTGAGGTGCCATTTTTATATGCCTGAAAAATGGACCAGATTCGGTATTAAATTTTTTATATAGAGCTATTGCCAACTTATCTGGAGACCATGATTTTGGTTCTTCAAAGTCAATATTATATCCGAATTGTTCGTAAGCTAAACTTCTGTCAACCTTTTTTTGAGTTGAATTTATTGTAGCAAATAAATATGCTTGAAGTGCATTAGGTAAGTCAATATATATAGAGCAAACAAGTTCCATGTCCAGAGCCGATTCGTTTGCATCTTTAAATCCGTAAAGACGATGCTGTCCGTCAATAACAGAAGCTAATTTAGTGTTAGTTGGAATTATTAATTTACCATTCTCAAATCTCCATCTTAAACTATGATCTATACAATTGAGACCATCAGAATCCCAATTAGCGGATAGTATTATCGAATTTGGAAATGCTGCATCAACACCTTCAACGAACTCTTTTATTTCTTTAACTCTCCTTTCTTCATCTAAAGGTCTTTGAGTACCAATAAGATTGCCATCTTTGTCATATCTAATTGGCTCAGTAAATGCAATTTCTAATAGTTTTCTCGCTTTGATAGCACATACGTAAAACTTTTGAAAAGGTTGTGAGACTTCGATTGCAGGTCTTTCAAGATATAACTCCATATTCTTTCATTTTAAATATTATACTTTCTTGTTGCTTCTTCATTATTGGATATTGTTTCAGGTCGAGGTATTGTATTTTCTTTAGGAACAGTACCTTTATCAGTTAAATTTGGGTTATGTGCATTAGCCATCCACCAACTAAATAATGCAACCAAAGTTCCTAATGTAGGAGGGATGTAATAAACAAAAGGGCAAAAAGAATATTTAGGTAATATAATAGATAGCAAGAAAAGCCCTACACCAAGAAGTATCATGCCTATTCCCAATGCACGAATTTCTCTATCATATTCATCTTCTCTTGTAGAAAGAATTAGGTCTGTTGTGGAAGATGATAACAAAGCGATAAAATATGTTGCTAATCCTAATGTAATATTTGAATGTTTAATTGAAGAATTCAATAGTTCTATATGAATCGTTGTGAATACCCCCGCTAAACCCATTAGTAATGTTACTATTATAAAGTATACCCAAAAAGGGAAATAATAAAGAGGCTTGGAAATTCGGTATCCAATTTCTTTAGCTAGGGAATCAAAACTACTTGTTTGACTTGCTTCTGAAATACCTCTGACAAATCCTTGTTTTAAAATTGTAAAAAAATTTGACATTATTTATAAAATTTAGATGTTATTATTTTCAATTACAAACTCTTCCAAAACTGCCCAACCTCAAACAACTCCGCTTTCTTAAACTCCTTCAAATTACTCACCGCTTGCCCTTTTTGGATATTTTCCATATTTCGGGCTAACAGCGTAGATTCCTTTTCGCTTAATCCTAAGAATTTTGACATCATTCTGAGATTGGTTTTATCTTTAATATCCATCAAAAATGCCGTTTCGCACATACTCGAAAAGTCAAAACTTTGCTGGTCAAATTCCTTAATGCCTTGCGACAATAACACCACAGAAACGCCCTTAGAACGTATTTCTCGCAAGATTTTCTCTAATAAATCTTGACTTTTGCGGTCTTTGAAAAGCACGTGGGCTTCGTCAATCAACAGCACATAACGGATGGCTTGCAACTTGTCGTTCACGGGGGCATTTTCCATGTTCATAAAGTTGTTGTAGATGTAATTGATAATCAAAAACACCGACGTAAACCGTATCGAATCGGGTAAATCTCCTGACAAACTGAGGTAATAATTTTCATTAAAAATGCTCTTTTTCGCATCCGTTTTTGTCTCGAAAAGGTCTAATTCGCCCAGACTATTTAGAATTTCTTTCAGCGTACTTGCCTTACTGCCTTCCATGTCAAGCACACGGTCGTAAATATCTCTGAATGAGGGATATACGCCACTTTTCAAGCCTTGAAAAATGTCTTTAACAGCATCCCGCAGCGTTTGTTGTTGATTCTTGCCGATGTTGGAATAATGCGTAATAATGTCCACCAATTTATTGATGCCCATGATTTTGTTTTTCTCATTCACCGTATCAATAAACGACATCGGATTCAACGGAAAAGGCACTTGGGGGGCATCAATAAAAGTAGTTTGAGTTTTATTGAAAAAGGGCGTAAGGTCTGCCACATCGTCTTTTTTCAAACCCTTGAAATCCAAATAAATAAAATTGACCGCACCGCCCGATACCTCCACAAATTGGCGGAGTATTTCTAAGGCAAATTGCGTTTTACCCGTCCCAGAACTCCCCGCAACGGCTATATGGGCATTATTATGTTCGTTGGTATCATTCAGGGTTGCGTATATGGGGCTATCGTCTTTCAGATTTTTGCCAATTAACATTTTCAAAGCACCCTCAAAATAGCCTTTCTCTGATACTTTTAATCCTCTTACACTGGCATCGTATATAATTGGGTCGTTAGTCGTAACTGCCTGTTCTAATGAGTCAATGCCACGTTCAATATGTTCTAATAAAAAATCAGAAAAATTGTAATTAGAACTTTCTATAAACAGTCTATCCAACAACCGCAAGCCATCGTCAATATGTAGTTTTAGATATTTGGAAATGTCTGAATCGGTTTTGAAAATACCGTAGAATTGGCAAATAAGGGCAATGTAGTAAGTCCGATAATTACCCACCACCGTAAACTCTTTGTATGGATTTCCTTTGGTATCTTCGGTTTTAGCCAAATCCAATTTACGCCCCCTCGTGAGTGAGTACGCAAGAGCAATACGCATAAGAATGTTTTTGGAAGTCAAATTGAACTTAGACGTTAATCTACCCAATATTTCCTCGGTTTCCTGCGAGGTAGAGATATTAATCTGCATTATAAAGTCTGTTGTAAGTGGCAAAAAACTCCTGTGGAGAGGTTTCTAAAAATTCTGATTTATCGGAATCAATATTATTAATCAAAAACGCCTTCGCTACTTTCGATTCAAGCATTTTGTATTCACGTTGAGTTAATTCTTTATTGATTAACGGAAACAAAATTACCTGGTCGGAGATAGTTGGATAAAAATGTTTGACGATATTCTCAGCGTGTTCTTCGTCAAATTTTTGCATCGGCGAATCAATAAAAACAGGAAATTCAATCTCAGATTCTGCCACTAAACCGTGTAGTAAGGCAGTGGCGTACATTTGTTGTTCGCCTTTGGAAAGACTTTCCTTCCTGATTTCTATCTTTTTATTATAAAGTTTAATGTCAATAACACCATTTGTGACATCTACGTGAACTCTGTCTATAAACCCTTTTTTATGGAGAAGTTTTTTTAATTGAGTTAATATTTGAGTTTCTAATGATTGTTTTTTACGCTCTTTAAATTCAGTTATAAATCTCTTTAATTTGATGATTCTCAGCGTTAGATACTCATCTTTTTCTTGATTAATTTCTGATACTTTTAATTTGCTTGTTATTTCACTAATTTGACGCTTTTTGTTAATTATTTCTTGTTCAGATTTTCCGATACCAAGCGTGGTAATTTCCATTTCTTTCTCGATACTTAGTATTTCTTTTTCTAAGCTATCTCTCCTTTCTCTATCAGCCTTTACAATGGCATCTTCTGTCTTTGTTTCAGCATCACTAATTTTTCTTCTAACCTGACTTAAGTCATTTTTTAGCTGATTGTTTTTGTAAGTTAAAAGTTTGAAAGTTTCTTTAAATGAAAATTTTATTTTTTGAACAAACGTATTTAATTCTCCTCTTTCTAAATCAGAAAAATTGTGCAATTCTTTAAAATTGGACTGCAAATCTGGAATATTTGCGTAAAAATGCTTTTTTATTAATTTTTCAATAGTATCATAAAAAAAATCTTGTACATCTCTTTTGATAACTCCACTGAAATTTCGTTGTTCAGAAATTAGGTCTGTTATGATATTATCGGATACATCCTTTATTTTTTCTTGATCAAAAGCAGATTTTTTATAGTTCTCTTCATCAGTAATTTGTTCTAAAACCTCTGACATTCTACCGCCAGAAAGGGCAAACGGGATGATTTCAAGGTGGTCTTGCATTTCGGAAGCTAATGCCTTTAATTTCCCATCTAATTCTTTTTCTTCTTCACGAAACCCCTCTAAATCTTCAACACTCATTACACTACCAATACGAATTAATTTTTCCTGTAACTTGTTAGAATCAAAACGAATTTCATCTTTTTTGTCACGGTACTCTACAATTTGCTTTTTTTCACTGTGAATTTTCAGTTCAATATTTTTGACCTCTGCATCTAATAAATTTAGTCTTTCTTGTTCCTCTCTTTTTGCATTATTAGCTCTTAATCTCTTTTGTACTTCCTCGTATTTATCTTTCAATTCCTCATATTTTTTTATACCTAAAATTTCAGAATATGCTCTACTTAGGTTTTGTCTTTGTTCTAAGGTATTTACTTCTGCAAGGGTAACTATTTTTTCTGCATCAAAAAAGAAAAATTTAGCAATTTCAATCGGTAATAAATAATCTCTAATAAATATTTCCCCACTATCGACTTTATCATCTGATAGTTCTCTAACTGTTTCATTTTCTAATCCATCAATTAGAATAACCAAATCTTCTACATTCGTAAAAGTATTATAAGTTCTTTTTATAGTTATTTCTTTACAAGAAAATTGAGGTAGTATAGCTTCTGAGATAGTAATTTTCACGGAAAACTGATTCTTCCCATCCTCTTGCGATTTCCTATTTAAACTATTTGCAATATATTTCTTATAGCCAGCTTGGTCTGCAATTTCTTTACGATAGAGGTCATCTACGTCTTGCATCTGTTTTCCATACAAACACCAAACTAATGACATGAGAAATGTTGTCTTCCCAAAACCATTTTTACCACTGATGATGTAAATATTTTTTCCATCGACAATGGAAAGGTCAATTTTATTGTGGTCTCTGTAAATTCTGAAATTATCTAATTCTATTGATTTAATTATCATTTTATACGAAAATTGATTGCTTTTTATCTGAATAATCAGCATTGTAGTATTCACTTTCAATTGAAGGTGCTGTTTCAAATCTTATACCTGATTGGTATAATTTATTAAGATGCTTTTCGGCTTTCTCTAAACTTTTAAATGACCCTAAAAACTTTAAATTGAATTCGTCTTTCTCTAAACTTATAGAGGTATCAAAAAGTCCAGACTCTAATTCTATGTAAGATTCCACAGGGTGATAAATAGACCACAATTCATCACAAGAACCATCAGAAGAAATAACAACTTCTAATTCTTGATTAATAGGATTAGTTGTGTAGGCAATATAATATCCTGCATCAACTTCTTTAAAAATTAGTTCATCTTCCATATTATTTTTTCTTATTAAGTTGTTCTTCTACCAAGTTCTCAATATCAGTCGAAAGTCCTCTTTTTTTCAATAGTAAAGTCTTGGTTTTCAATACATTAAGTGATTTTTGTATAAACTCAAATTCGTCTTCATCATCAAAAATTTCTCTCAATAATTCTTCTTCCTGTCTGGATTTTTCTAAGTGTTTACTCATGTCGATATGTGCATTAAAAATTGAATTATAAATATCAGAAACTTTGAGATTAAGAATACCATCACGGTACCAAGTTACTTGTATCGCTATCAGTTCTTGGTGGGTAATGAGTTGTATTGTTTCACCCTGAGATTCTTGGATTTCCTTTTGTGCTTCCAAAATCATCCGTAAAATCTTAGCACGATACACAGGCGTATAAGCACCCCACGAACCATCTTCCTGTTCTTCTTCTTCGCTTTTAGCCTCTCTTTTATCTACTTCACTTTTCGTAATTTTAAACCTCCGATGTCTTCTAAAAATTTCTCTATTTTCACGAATATTTCTTCCATTCACTAATTCATCCCGTAAATCCAAAAGCGGGTACATCCATTCTTCACCATTCACAATCAAACCCTCCATTGATTTATCTTTTTTCACCACCGTACAAACCCAACAACCAAAACGGCTATTCCCGCAACTGGGCGAACTTTCATCAATCACCAAAGGACAATCGCCCGTATTGGCATTTTTATAAAGCGTTACCAATTCTTTGTTTGTGCCACCCCAAGGCGGAGGAACTTGTTGGAGATATTGCCAAACCTCCATTGTTTCAACATCCTTTATGGGTGCATATACATAGGCATTAGGCAAAATATGTTTACGTAAACGTTGCCCTTTCACAGCGTGCTTTTTAATAGACCTCGCCCTGTTTTGACTTTCCGCAGAACGAGTACCTAATAAAATTATGACTTCTCCTTTTTCGTTGATTTTGCTTTTAATAAACTCCGTAGTTGGATTTATTTTCAGCCGTTCAGTACACCAACGAAAAGTATTATTAGGGGCAGGATAACCTTTACCAACAAGATTTACCCAAAAAGTATCTTCTAATCTGGGAGTGGTCTGTCTAACTTGAAAAGGCATTTCCTGTTCAACCGCAGCCTTAGAAATACTGGCAAGGGTTCGATTGATAAAATCCACAATATGAGGATTTTCCACCATTGTGTCATTGCAAATCACATAAATATCACGAGTTAATTGCAATTCCGCAGGTATTTTTTTCAAAGCATTCCAAACCAACTGTAAAAGCATAGTGGAATCTTTGCCACCACTAAAACCAATAATCCAAGGACGGGGATTGTCATCTGTGAGGTATTGGTCAATGATTTCTTGTTCTATAAATGGGATTAATAAAGACATGGGCTAAGGCTAAAAGGTTGATTTCTATGATTGCGTTAATTAATAGATGTACTTAGAAATTAAAACAAACATTTTGAACTGTAAATTGTCAAGTTGGAAGACCTTTTTTAGATGTTTCATATTATGGTTAATGTTGTGGGATAGTAAAATTAATCTAAAAACTCACAATTAGTGGGAAAGTAGAAAAATATTTTAATTTTCTTACCTATTTTTCCACTATCCCACCAACCACCCCAAAAACAAAAAATCCTCTCATACGCACTGTATGAGAGGATAAAAGTGATCCCGACAGGATTCGAACCTGTGACCCACAGATTAGAAATCTGTTGCTCTATCCAACTGAGCTACGGAACCTTTTAAAATAAAATAGTTATCAAATAAATGATAACTATTTTAGTCGGGGTGGCAGGATTCGAACCTACGGCCTCCTGCTCCCAAAGCAGGCGCGATACCGGGCTACGCTACACCCCGAAGTTTTAACCTATACAAAACTGAAACAATGAACTTACTTCTGTCAATTTTGCGGAGAGTGAGGGATTCGAACCCTCGGTACCCTTGTGAGGTACGGCAGTTTAGCAAACGGCTCCTTTCGGCCTCTCAGGCAACTCTCCTTAACACATTTAGTTTCTCTTTCGATACTCTTGTTGTGTTTAGGTAATACAAAGGTACGCTTTTTTTAGATAAAGATGCAAACCGTTTTATGAAAAAACTTGAAATATTTTATCAGTTTTTTGTTAATAACTCTCTACTAATTTGATAAACAGGCAGTTATTAAGGGTTTATGGGTAAATTTTTTTATCGAATATTTTTAAATTGTATAGGGGTTTTATTATTTTTGAATGTCATTTTTTAAAGTTTTGGTATTTTAAATTTAATTCTATATTACATGAAATGGTTTAAAGGTTTATTATCTGTCTCAATAACTCTATTAGTTTTCTCATGCACAACAACAAGTGTTATGAGATTACGCCCCGTTGAACAAAAAAGTATATTTGATGGTGGAAAGCAAATTGTCAAAAAAGAACAAGAGGGCATTAAAATTGTTGCTTCCTACAATGGACGTTTTGAGAAATATATGGTATTTGATGTAGAGTTCTTTAACAATACAAATCAACCTTACATCGTATCTCCCAAAGATTTCACGTTCATTCCACTTGATGAAAATAAACAAAACTTGGTTTCATTGGACGGGAAATGTATATACTCTTACCAAGGAATTGAGCCTCAAAATCAAATAAATTATGTCCACTCTGAAATGGCAAAGCAAGAGGCGAAAATTAAGCGTGCAAGGGTGATTAATACAGTTTTATTTGTCGGGGGTATTGTTGCTTTAATTGCTGGAGGTTCTGGGCGTTCAGAAAGTGCTTGGAGGACTGCACAGTTAGGAGAAACAGCCGCTCAAATTGCTCAAGTGAAAAGAATCATTGATCATGAAAATTATTACTCAAAAATGAACAAACTAAATAGAGAAGGGCAGGTTTGGTCAGAGGAAAATTTTAGAACTTCAACACTTCAGCCTGGTCAGTCTTTGCGTGGAAGTGTATTTTTAGAGTCAAATTCAAGAGCAAAATTTGTTCAACTTAGTTACAAAACGGAGGGTGAACCAATTACTTTCATGTTTGAACAATGGTTTGAACAAAGAAGATAAAGTAGCATTTTAATAATAAAAAATTGTTATATTTCACAAAAGGCAGAAGAATCTAATGTATTCTTCTGCCTTTTCGTTTTTTTCTATTTCTTTTCATTAATTTAAAGAAATTTTTTTTTACGAAAGTCAATATTATATAATTTTCTGAGATAATACAAAACAATTACCACCAAATGGAAATTCTAAAAAGCTCCCGACTTGATTCCCTTCGTTATGATATTCGAGGTCCTGTTTATGAAAAAGCACTTCAATTGCAACGTGAAGGCTACAAAATTACTTCTTTGAATATTGGTAACCCTGCAGCGTTTGGTTTTGAAACGCCTGATGAAATCATTCATGATATTATTATGAATATTCGAAATGCTCAAGGTTATGCTGATTCACGTGGATTGTTTGCAGCACGAAAAGCCGTTATGCAATATTATCAAAGTCGGGGTGTGAAAAATATTGAAATTGATGATGTTTTTATTGGGAACGGAGTGAGTGAATTGATTACTTTGGTAATGACAGCATTACTAAATCCAAATGACGAAATACTAATTCCTTCACCCGACTATCCTCTTTGGACTACATCAGTAGGTCTGGCTGGTGGCACTCCTGTTCACTACGTTTGTGATGAAGCATCCGATTGGAATCCAGATTTGAAGGATATTGAATCTAAGATAACCAAGAAAACTCGTGGAATAGTTCTGATTAATCCTAACAACCCAACAGGGGCAGTTTATGATAAAGAAATTGTGGAAGGAATTGTTCGTTTGGCCGAGAAGCATAAATTGATTGTTTTTGCTGATGAAATTTATGACAAAATATTGTATGATGGGGCAATTCACCATTCCACG
This sequence comes from Arcicella sp., assembly GCA_043769985.1. GTDB lineage: Bacteria > Bacteroidota > Bacteroidia > Cytophagales > Spirosomataceae > Arcicella. The sequence continues at coordinate 3,680 of JAYVIV010000058.1, read as the reverse complement.
GCTGGAATGTCGGAGGAGACTTTGATAATTACCATGGGCGGAATGTCCAAGAATTATCGTGCAGCAGGTTTCAGAGGTGGTTGGATGATTTTGACAGGAGCAAAACACAAGGCAAAATCCTATATCGAAGGACTTTCATTCATGGCTTCTATGCGACTATGTTCTAATGTGATTACGCAATACGGAATCCAAACAGCTTTGGGTGGGTATCAATCAATTAATGATTTAGTGATTCCTACGGGTCGATTATACAAACAAATGGAATTATCTCATCAGAAATTAATTTCAGTGCCAGGGATTACTTGTGTGCGTCCGAAGGGAGCAATGTATCTTTTCCCTAAGATAGATTTGAAGCAATTTAACTTTAAAAATGATGGAGATTTTGTTTTGAGTCTATTAGAAGACCAGCGCATTTTGGTAGTTGGTGGCGGTGGATTTAATTATAAATCACCCGACCATTTCAGAATTGTATTTCTTCCTCATCTCGAACAATTAGGTATTGCGATGGATAAAATTGGTTTACACTTCGAAAACAATCGAAAAAAGTAAATTTTGGGTCACTTATTATCACTAAGTTTATCACAGAGTTTAGCTGTATGTTTTTTGTTACGAAAGTAAACCTCTGTTAAATTTTGTGAAAACTCATTTTAACTCTGTGACGAAATCAGAAACAAATTTTAAGAAATTGTAGTTATTTTTGTGAGAAGTATTTGTACTGAACAAATACTTCTTTTTTATTTTCTGTTCATTAATTGCTTAAAAAAAAGACTGTAATGACAATTGATACTTCGCTTCTTAATTCAAGAAGAACAAAACTTTTCATCGTTCTCTTCGGAATATTTCTTTCAAATGCCATTGTTGCAGAAATTATTGGTGTAAAAATATTCTCGGTCGAAGGTACTTTTGGATTTCAACCACTGCATTTACAAACTTTCTTGGGAACATGGGATTTAAACCAACCAGCAGGTGCATTAAATTGGCCCTTCGTATTTATTACTTCCGATATTATCAATGAATATTTTGGTAAAAAAGGCGTTCAGCGTGTTTCTTATTTGACAGCGGGGTTTATTGCCTATTGCTTTATTATCATTTATGGAGCCACCTTATTGTCTCCTGCTGACTTCTGGATTGAAGTGAATAAAGGAAGCGATAATTTTAATATTAACACGGCTTTCAGTAAAATATTCCGTCAAGGTTTAGGTATTATTATTGGATCATTAACTGCATTTCTAATCAGTCAATTATTGGATGCCTCTGTTTTTCACTATATTAGAACTAAAACCAATGGAAAAAAGATTTGGCTTCGTGCCACAGGTTCAACCTTGATTTCTCAATTGATTGATAGCTTTGTTGTGATTGGAATAGCCTTTGTTTTATTTGGAAATTGGACAATTGAGCAATGGGTTTCAACTTCACTAAACAGTTACTTGTATAAGTTTTTTACCGCTATTTTACTTACGCCAGTTATTTATTTGGCTCATTATTGGATAGATAAGTATTTATTGGATGAAAAATAACTTCAATTATAAGGCATAAAAAACTCCCCAAGAATCAAAATTCAAGGGGAGTTTTTTTATGCTTAGACAAATGAGAATTACATCATTCCGCCCATTCCGCCGCCACCGTGTGAGTGACCTGCTTCTGCTGGGGCTGGTTTGTCTGAAATTACACATTCTGTTGTCAATAACAATCCTGCGATTGATGCAGCATTCTCTAAAGCCAAACGAGTTACTTTTGTAGGGTCGATAATTCCCGACTCAATCATATTCTCGTATCTGTCTTCACGAGCATTGTATCCGAAGTCTCCTTCACCTGCTTTCACAGCATTAACAACCACTGAACCTTCACCACCTGCGTTTGCAACGATTGTTCTCAATGGAGATTCAATTGCTTGACGGATAATGTTGATACCTGTTGTTTGGTCTTCGTTTTCTCCTTGTAAATCTTCCAACGCTTTGATAGCACGAATGAAAGCAACACCACCACCTGCAACAATTCCTTCTTCAACGGCTGCACGAGTAGCGTGAAGTGCATCATCAACACGGTCTTTCTTCTCCTTCATTTCAATTTCTGTTGCTGCTCCGATATAAAGAATTGCAACGCCACCAGCTAATTTAGCCAAACGCTCTTGCAATTTCTCACGGTCATAATCAGAAGTTGTATTTTCGATTTGTGATTTAATTTGGTTTACACGAGAATCAATACCATCTTTCTCACCAACACCATTCACAATCGTTGTATTGTCTTTGTCGATGATGATTTTTTCAGCTTGTCCCAAATATTCAATCGTTGCGTTTTCTAATTTGAAACCACGATCTTCAGAAATTACTGTTCCACCTGTCAATACTGCGATGTCTTCCAACATTGCTTTACGACGATCACCAAAACCTGGTGCTTTCACCGCAGAAACTTTCAAAGCTCCACGGATTTTGTTTACAACCAAAGTAGCCAATGCTTCACCATCAACATCTTCTGCGATGATTAACAATGGACGACCAGTTTGAGCAACAACTTCCAGTACTGGTAATAATTCTTTCATTGAAGATACTTTCTTCTCTGAAATCAAGATGAATGGACGCTCCATTTCAACTTCCATTTTCTCAGTGTTCGTAACGAAATATGGAGATAAATATCCACGGTCGAACTGCATACCTTCTACGGTTTTAACTTCCGTTTCAGTTCCACGAGCTTCTTCAACTGTGATAACACCCTCACGACCAACTTTCTCCATCGCATCGGCAATCATAGTACCAATCGTCAAATCAGAGTTTGCAGAAATTGTTGCAACTTGAGCAATTTGCTGAGAAGTTTCAATAATTTTTGATTGAGATTTCAAAGAAGCCACCACTGCTAAAACCGCTTTATCAATTCCACGTTTCAAGTCCATTGGATTTGCACCCGCCGCAACATTTTTAGAACCGATTGTATATATTGCCTGTGCCAAAACTGTTGCCGTTGTAGTACCATCACCTGCTTGATCAGCCGTTTTAGAAGCAACTTCTTTCACTAACTGAGCTCCCATATTTTCTACAGGATCCTCTAATTCAATTTCTTTTGCTACCGACACACCATCTTTCGTAATTGTTGGTGAACCGAATTTTTTATCAATAATTACGTTACGTCCTTTTGGTCCTAACGTTACTTTTACAGCGTTTGCTAAGGTATCAACACCTTTTTTAAGTTTGTCACGTGCATCCGTGTCAAAAAATAATTCCTTTGCCATTGTTTGTTTTTGAGTTATTAGTTATTGGTTATTAGATTTCGAAATAGACTAATAGATTTATTGCAATAACTAAATTTTAATGATTTGAAAAATTAGGTTAAAGTTAATAGAATTGAGTTTTATTTTTTGAAATATTCACTCATTCTATCATTCTCTCAATCAATCATTGATTTTAAAGAATTGCGAAAATATCACTTTCACGCATAATCAAGTAATCTTTTCCTTCAACTGCGATTTCAGTTCCAGAATATTTACCGTACAAAACTGTATCACCAACTGCAACTGTCATTGGCTCATCTTTTTTGCCAGCACCAACTGCAACGACAATTCCTCTTTGCGGTTTCTCTTGGGCAGTATCAGGAACATAAATTCCAGATATTGTTTTTACTTCTGCGGCTGCTGGTTCAACCAGAACTCTGTCAGCCAAAGGCTTAATACTTACTGTTGACATTGATTT
>JAYVIV010000057.1:0-18502 GCA_043769985.1 Arcicella sp. | reverse complement strand
ACCATTGACATTTTAGTTAATAATGCTGGAAATGCACACGGACTAACTCCAATTCAAGATGGCAATCCCGATGACTGGGACGCCATGATTGATGGAAATGTTAAAGGATTACTCTATGTTTCAAAAGTGATTATGCCTTGGATGATTAGTCGTCAGAAAGGTCATGTCGTTAACATAAGTTCAATTGCAGGCAAAGCAACTTATCCAAATGGAAATGTTTACTGTGCTTCTAAAGCAGCGGTTGAAGCTATTTCTGAAGGTATGCGTTTAGACTTGAATCCTCACGGTATTAAAGTGACAAATGTAGCCCCTGGTGCCGTAGAAACAGAATTTTCTTTAGTAAGGTTTAAGGGAGATGACAAAAGAGCGGAGGCTGTATATAAAGGTTTTGTTCCATTAACGCCACAAGATGTAGCCGAGACAATTGCTTTTGCCGTGACTCGTCCATCCCACGTGGTTATGGCAGATATTACGCTCTTACCTTTGGCACAGGCCTCCGCAACTGTACTTCGCAGAGATTCATAAAAATAATTTAATGTTGATTAAAATCTCATAATCAAATTCATGAATACATGAACGAATTTCCACTTTTTATCAATTAAAATACAAATTTGTCACGAAATGGCACAAAAAACTTGCACTTAACAGATATTTAATAGAAAAAAGATTATATTTGTCTTAATTTTCATAGTTAAATAGGTTTAGAGGTTAAACAGATAAGGGCGGGAGTTTCTCCTGTCCTTATTTTTATTTTGCGTATTTTAATAATAAGAAATTAGTACGGCTTTTGTCAATGCCTCATTAAGAGTCATTTTAGATTCAGTATTCCGCAATAATCCAACCAGTAAAATTAAGAAGCCGCCAGTGATTCACCTTGCTAAGTTATTGTTTATATTCTTTCCGTTTATAAAAATTGCTCAGCTTTTTTCTACTTCATACCGTTAAAAATTCAGCTAAACAAAATCTCTGAAAAGTCTCACAGATGTACGGAATATGTTTATTTAAGTTATTGAAATACAACCGTTTAGAAGGTCCACAAAGATTGGTTGATTGAGGAATTTTATGGTTGCAAAACACACACATCAAACAGAGCCTTCGGATAGGGTTTTGGCTTAGGGGAACAGATGGATTTTTTGAAACTTTAATGGTAATAATGTAAAATTTTCACCATTAAAGTTCATTTTTTTTAAACAAATCGAAAAACCTTAAAACAGCATCTTTTTGCTTACCTTCAAAGTCATTTACGACAAAAAACTCGAATTTATGATACATAAAATATCCAAATCTTGAATACTGTTTTTCTGGTTCTTGATGTAATAGTATCTTTTTAAAAATGCGTCTTACTTCTGTTCTACAAGTTATTTCACTGATAGAATTTGCTAAAAAATCTTTCAGAATGTCTTTAAGGTCATTTGAATAATCTTTCCAAACTTTTCTTCTCCAAAACATCAACCTCTTTCTGTTCAACTTCAAAATCTCAATTGTGGCTTTGGCTCTATCTCCTAATTCTTTTATTTCCCCATTCGGAAGAAAATAGAAATGCTTCTCCACTTCATCAATTTCGGGATTTAGTAAGATTGCCAATTCTCCTAACAAGAGAACAGACTTTAAACTCAAATATTCATCTGTTGGTAAGCCATTTGTCCCCAATAAAGGAGCATAAATTCTTGTTCCAACGATTGGAAAATAGTTTTTCTTACTGTTATTGCAAATACTACAACCAAGCGTTAAATTACTCCACTCATAAGCCAACCAATAATATCCTTTATGTGAAATATCTCCCTCCGTTTTAGCTTTCGGTCTAAAATGCTCTACTTGAAAAGGTGCACCTGCTGAAATATCTGTTTCACAGTAAGCACACTTATGATTATAGAGCTTTTCGAGGGCTTCAATAGTTGTCTTTCTATAAATCGAACTTCTAAATTTATGCTCATTTTTCGTAATCAAAGCATCTTTAATGTGGTCGTCTCGTTTCGATTTTACTAATAATTCGGGTGGATTTTCAAAATCTTTTTTAATACTAATCATCGTTTTCTAAGTGACTATTTTGAGGTTTTAGGTAGAAATAATTCATCTGGAAAATTGGCGTCACTTTTCTCGAATTCTTCAAGATATTTTGCCACTTTGTCATTTTCATCCATTTCAGTCATAGAATCTTCCGTTCTGACTTCGTTGATATTTTCATTTTGAACAGAAATAAAGTCTTCCATATCAAAAATTCCAGATGTCAGAACCAAGTTGGGCGTTAGGTTTTTTAAGTCAATATCAACTTTTTCAATTTGAATTCCTTTCGCTTTTGTTCGATTCACTTTGAGGATAACAGAATTGGACTCTGCACCTAAAAGTGGAATCGGGCTATGCGTTGAAACGATAAACTGAATTTTAGGAAATACCTTAGAAAACTGCCCAATGAGCTGTTTTTGTAGTTTTGGGTGTAAATGCAAATCTATCTCATCAATCAAAACGATACCTTTTAACTCAGAAGGGTCTTTAACTTCGGGTTGATTTTTTGAAAGCCTTACAATCATATCCCCTGCCAAAGCAATGATACTTTTGAAGCCTGAGGCTAATTTTTTGAAGGGTAGAGGGGTGTAAGTAATATTATCATCTTCACTGTTAATTTCTCTTTCAATATACTCAATTTGGTCGGTTTCTTTATTTAATTGTATATTTGAAATATTAGGAATTAAAGTACAAATTGCCCTTTTTAGAAGATTGAAACGCTTTTTATCTTTATATTCTAAACGTTCCAAGTCAGCATTGATATTAAATAAAAACCCATCAGAATTGAATAAATTATAGGAAACGGAGTTATTTCTATCCTCCGCATTTTCACTTTTTATTCCTTGTAAGTTTAAACGACCTGGGCCATAAGCTGCCAAATGAATTAATGGGTTTTTATTGTCTTTAATACTGTTAACAACACTACCTTCAAGACTTTTATATTCTACCTGAATACTACTACTTTTATCGTCTAACAAATACATCGTCCCGTCAAAAACACCATTTAATCCCAAAAAAATTGATTGTAAAATAGTTGTTTTCCCGAAACCATTTTCACCTACTAAGAATATCCATTGCGTATCTACTGGAATATCATCAATTGAAGTACCATCTTGATTTATCCCTTGAAAATCTTTCACTTTTAGTTGCTTCAAGCTGTATGGAAAGATTTTTTCTTTGGATTCGTAATGGCTTGGTTCTGGTATTAGTGCTTCTTCCGCTTCTTCTATTTCAAAATATTCTGATAGATTTATTGTTGTATTTTTTGATGCTTCAATTGTTGGATAAATTTTATCTATTGTTTTTAAATATTGACGAAGCATTTCTATTAAATCTTTCTTAGGCTGGCGATGATATTTAACCGCATTTTCTTCATTATTTGAATAAAGTACCATTGTACTTTTCCCATTTATTAAAAATGAATATTTTGATGTAGTTTCATCCAGAGGCTTGTAAATATCATCTATTGAATAATTATCTATTTGAAAATAAATTGACTCATGATTTTTAGGGTAAATTTTCAATAATGAATCATCTGAAGATTTAGCAACTAATTTAAGGAAAGAGTTTGAATTATATTGTTTAATTATCTCTGAAATTTCATTCAAAACATCAGCTACAATTTTAGGTATTTCTTTTTTGCTCATTTTGTTAAGCTATTTTATAATTGTTTTCACAAATCTTACAATTTTATCTTGAAAATGCAATTGTCTAAATTGGGATTCGTCAGATTATAGGATCTTTTAATTCTCCAATCCCACGAATCCAAATTCAGACATTCCCCTACAAATCCTCAATCCGAAAAAGATGCATCGGCATCAAATTTGGATTCAATTCAATGGCATTATATTCTCCTCTCCAAAAATATTTCGCTCCCGTCAATAAATCATGGACGATATATTCTTGGTTGGGGTGTTTATGAATTAAATTTAAAGGCAATCTTACGTAGCCGCCTTGTGTATTGTACGGGTCGAGATTTACGATTGACAAAATTCTATTTCCATTCCAAGCGGTTTTTAAATATGCTAAAATATTATCGTTTTGAATATCGCAAAAAGTGATGTTGTTGGTTCTTTGTAAAGCCGTATTTTCTACTCTTGCTTTGTTAGTCATGCGGATGATATGGGTGAGTTTATTTTCCATATTCCAGTCCCAGTGCCTTATTTCGTACTTTTCAGAATTTTTGTATTCTTCTTTACCAGGATTGGCTTCATTAATCATATATTCGTAAAACGGTCCAAAAATTCCGTAATTGGATGATAAAGTTGCTGCCATGAAATAGCGAATCAAAAACATTGGTTCCAATCCACCTTGCAAACTGTAAGGTAAAATATCGTGCGTATTTGCCCAAAAACTTGGTCGCATATATTCAGCTTGGGCGTTCAATTCGTTCATATAAGTTATCAAATCCCACTTCGTATTCCTCCACGTATAATAGGTATATGATTGCGTGTAACCCAATTTTGCCAATTGTTCCATCACTTTTGGCTTCGTAAATGCCTCCGCTAAGAAAATCATATCTGGATATTCTGTTTGCACTTCAGCAATAGCCCATTCCCAAAAACCAAAGGCCTTAGTATGCGGATTGTCCACTCTAATTATCCGAACGCCCCATTCCGCCCAGGTCATCATTACGTGTTTGAGTTCTTGCCAAAGCCCTTGCCAGTTTTCGGATTCAAAATTCAGAGGGTAAATGTCTTGGTATTTTTTCGGAGGATTTTCAGCATATTGAATTGTGCCATCGGGGCGAATTTTGAACCATTCTGGATGTTCTTTTGCCCAAGGGTGGTCGGGTGAACATTGAATTGCTAAGTCCATCGCCAACTCAATACCCATTGATTTACAAGTACTTATCAAATGTTTTAAATCCTCAAGAGTTCCTAATTCTGGATGAATTGCTGTATGCCCACCCAATTCAGATCCGATGCCATAAGGCACACCAGGTTCGCCTTCTTGATAGGTTGTTGAATTGTTTTTTCCTTTGCGAAATTGCTTTCCAATGGGATGAATTGGTGGAATATACAAAACATCAAAACCCAGAGATTTCATGCGGGGCAACACATTCTCTTCAACATCTTTGAAAGTACCATGCGTATTATGCTCAGAAGAGGCAGACCGAGGGAACATCGAATACCAAGAGGAAAAAGCGGCACGTTCTCTATCCACCCATAATTTTAATTCTCGATGAATCGTAACGTGTTGTTTGTCAGGATATTGATAAATAAAATTATGCATTTGAGGGCTACTCGAAAAAGCGATTGCTTCCTCATAATGCTTGGGGTCACGGAAGAGTTTTGCGTAAGATTTCAGTTCGGATTTGTCTCCTTTTGTGGCGATTTTAGCCATCTTTTCCAAGATATTTGCCCCGACCAATAATTCCACATTCAGATGCTGACCGTCCTTGATTTTCATCTCCATTTCATGTTCCCAAGAGGTTGCATGATTGACCCAAGCCTCAATCGTATAAGTATAATACCCATTTTCAGCAACCGTAAAATAGGCTTCAAAATGGTCATTCAACGTAAAATTCATTGGAATGGTTGTCCAGTTTTTGTCTTTTGAGAACTTATAAAGAAGGTTGGCGGAAAGTAAATCATGACCATCTAAAAATATATCAGCCTCTACTTTTATCACATCATCCACAAAAGCTTTAACGGCAAAACGCCCAGCTTCTAATTGTGGAAATACATTTTCGATAATGACTCTTTGTTGCCCTTGAATGCTTGCAGGAATTGGATTCATAGTGTTTTTTATTAAATGCTTAAATTACCGAAAATTAATCATACTATTATTCTATAAACTACATTTTATCCGTTCATAAAAATTGGCACGTAAATTGACCATATAAAACTATCATATTGCGAAAAGTGCTTAAATTTGCAGTATCGGTAATTTTATTTAGAATTAGAACACAATAATATAAATAATTCTTGAAAGATTTTATTAATCTTTCTCATTACTGAATGGAAATTTAGCCCAAGTAAAAATTTAAACCATTATTGCCATGAAGAAGATTATAGCATTTGCATTGGTTGTTTTGTGGTTTTCCGCTCAAATAGTAGCAAACCAAATTAATCCCGTAAATAAAAGCGGGGAAGAAGGAATTGCACGGTACTACGCTGCAAACCTTAAAGGAAAACTAACCTCGTTCGGAGAAAAATACGACGATGCACAACTAACCGCTTCACACTCCAAATATCCCCTTAATACCCTTGTAAAAGTAACGAATTTAGATAATAATCTAAGCGTTCAGGTTAGGATAAACGATTATTGCAAATGTGAAGAAGAAGGAAAAGTCATTAACCTATCCAAAGAGGCTGCCTCAAAATTAGGAATGATGGCAAGCGGAAAAGCAAAGGTAAGATTAGAGGTTGTATCACCATTAATGCCCGACAAAGTAATTGATAAAGCCCTTGATAATCTTCTAAATAAAGGTCGTAAGGTTACTTCAAAAGAGGAAACCAAAGAAACAAATGAAGTAAAACCCGCAACAACCAAAGCACTCATAGAGCCTTTTGCAATCAATCATACGTTTGATATTAATGGTTCAGAAAAAAATCCTAAAGGCTTTGGGGTGCAAGTAACGGCTCTCTCAAGTTTGAATATGGTACAAGATTTATACGATGAATTATTAAAAATGGGGGTAAAAAAAGAAGAAATCTATGTACAAGTTGGAACAAAAGATGCCGCAAAGATTTATCGACTAATGTTTGGTGAATTTTATACCAAAGAAGCCGCCAACGAGAAATTGACTTGGTTGTTGCAACGTGGATATAAAGGTGTTATTCGTTCGCATTATAATTTGTAATACGAACTTTACCGTTCGGAAATTGATATTCAGAAAGCTCAAACCCAACAGTTTGAGCTTTTTTGTGTAGCCTAAACTTTCCAGTTCGGTGTAAAGCTAATAAACTTCGAATTGGAAAATTTGGGTTACATCTTCCCCAAAATATCCTCAATCAAATCATTCATCTGATTACCCTGAATTTGTGGCTTTTTATAACGATTATCAAAATAAAAAGGCTCAATTTTCGTGATTAATTCATCATTCATACCTTCGTGAAGGGGATTAAGAAGTACATTATATGATAATTCCGTTTGCACGGAATGTACTGCTGTGGGGAGTTGTAATGCCAAATGGTTATTATGCTGAAACCATTGATTAGTAACCGTTTGCAATGTTTTTGGGGCAGGATTATTCCGCCAATTTTTTGGTAACATTTCGGGTTCGATGGTTAATACCCTCTCTTCTTCAATTTCAATCGTAGCCACCAACATTTCAGGGAGTTTACTATTCGGAAATCCTTCAAAATAATGCACTAAATATTCTAACGAAGCCAATTCTACCGAAAGTGAGGTATAGACCACAGGCATTCCCACGGGATTCCAACGTCCACCTGTAAGTTCAGCCCCTTTACCCGATAAAAAATCTTTTGGCAATCCATACCGTGCCGATTGTAGGCGATAGAGTTTCATTATTTAATTGTTGAAGTAAGAGTTGTTGAATTATTGAAGGTGGGGAATGCAAATTCCAATAATTCAACAATCCAATAACTCAACAATTGACTACGAGTACGTTCCAAATTCAATTCGACTCAACACATTATCCACTAACTCAAATCCTGTAACGGTATCCAACAAATCAAGGGCTGATTTATCGCCAAATATTCGCATTGATTGTTTCATCCATGGTTTAAAATCTTCAAGCGTTGAAAATAATTCTTCACCGTGTTGATACAAAAGCATTAATTTTAAAAGTCTTTCAGTTGAAGAGGTATCTAATTGTGTATCAGGCGAATAACGATGAAAAGTCCGTTCTGAAATATTCAAGATTCGAGCCATTTCACGGTCAGAAAGACTTAGTTTTTTAGCCACCAAATCAACAGCCCCCCGACTCAATCCCTTGCGAGAAAGCTCAATTATATCCAAGGGATTTTTCAAGCGATTTATTACTAATGTCTGTTTCATAATCTGTAAATTTACAATATGGCGTAAATATATATGCCATTTGGCAGTTTAACAAATTTAGTCAAAAAAGAATTATAGATGCTAATATGTTTTCATAGAAATATAAAATTAATATCTTTGTAGGCTATGCAACGCAAACTCATTCTTTCAAGTCCACTTCTGGAAATTACCATCAGCCGTCTCTGTCAGGAATTGATAGAGAATCATCAGGATTTTGCCGATTCAGTTATTATTGGTCTGCAACCCAGAGGTATTCACTTTGCTAAACGAATTCATCAAGAATTGGAGGATATTACCAAGGCAAAAATCCCTTTCGGGTATTTGGATGCCACCTTCTATCGTGATGATTATCGCCGTAGGGAATTAGTGAAAGCTAACGAAACAAAAATCTCCTTTGTCATTGAAAATAAGCGAGTTATCCTGATTGATGACGTGCTGGCAACGGGCAGAATGGTGCGTTCAGCCTTGGATGCCATGACCGCTTTTGGTCGCCCACAGAAGGTCGAATTATGCGTTTTAGTAGATAGAATTTATAACCGAGACATCCCAATTCATGCGGATTATGTAGGTAAAAAAGTAAATACCTTGGACACTGAAAAGGTATTAGTGGAGTTACAAGAACAAGGTCACGAAACGGATAAAATTTGGCTTATAACGAATTGATGAAAAGAATTTTCAATTGCCAATGTTAAATAATCAATGTTCAAGTAAGTAAAAAATATAAATGCCTGATTATCAATTGCTTGAATATTTTAAATTAAATATTATTGTTAAAATAAAGGATATCGCATAAAATAAAAAAGATGCAAAAACTAAGTACAAGACATTTATTGGGCATTAAAGACCTGACGACGGAGGACATAGAACTTATTATGGCAACTGCCCGTGAGTTCAAGGAAGTTATTAATCGCCCCATCAAAAAAGTACCTTCTTTGCGTGATGTGACAATTGCGAATGTATTTTTCGAGAACTCAACTCGTACTCGTTTATCCTTTGAATTAGCTGAAAAACGCCTTTCTGCTGATACCTTAAACTTCTCAGCATCAGGCAGTTCTGTCAAAAAAGGGGAAACACTTTTGGATACTGTCAACAATATTTTGGCAATGAAAGTAGATATGATTGTGATGCGTCACGCAAGTCCTGGAGCTCCCCATTTTTTAGCAAAACACATCAAAGCCAATATTGTGAACGCTGGCGACGGAACGCACGAACACCCAACGCAAGCCCTCTTAGATTCCTTTTCAATGCGTGAAAAATTAGGAGGAGATTTAACTGGCAGGAAAATTGCCATCATTGGCGACATCCTTCATTCGAGAGTAGCTTTATCAAACATTTTAGCACTCAAAAAACAAGGAGCAGAAGTTACGCTCTGTGGACCTGCCACTTTAATTCCAAGATACATAACGGATTTAGACGTAAAAGTTTCTCACGATGTGAAGCAAACTTTGGCTTGGTGCGATGTGGCAAATGTGTTGAGAATTCAGTTGGAACGTCAGCAAATTAAATATTTCCCTTCCCTCCGTGAATATTCTTTATATTTTGGAATCAATAAAAAAATGCTGGATGATTTGAACAAAGAAATCATCGTAATGCACCCAGGACCTATCAATCGTGGCGTTGAACTATCATCCGATGCCGCAGATTCGCATCATTCCATTATTCTTGATCAAGTAGAAAATGGCGTTGCCGTGAGAATGGCGGTGTTGTATTTATTGGCAGGACAAAATTAGAGAATAGATAACAGTTAATAGAGAATAGTTTATGGACGATTAAACTATTCTCTATTACTTATTAACCTAAAACCCTCCGATGATAATTAATCTGTCCAGTATGATACGTCAAATGTCCGTGCAGATGAATTAAAAAGTATTCCGTAGTCATTTCATAGCCCAACACATTTTCTGGATAAACTGCGTTCATTTGTTCATCCGTAAGGTTTTCAAGCACTTTGGACACTACTTTATTCACCTCCTCAATTGATTTTAAAAGTATTTCTTTAGGAATATCTTTAGCTTTAAATTCAGCCTCACGATTACGCACGTAAACTATATTTCCTAAATTTTTCCCAAAATAAGTATTCAAATTACCCACCAAGTGCAAGGCAAGATTTCCGCCTGAATTGCTTGTGCCGTCTAAAACTTCCCAAAGTTTTGATTCTTCTTGGTAAAAATCAATTTCTTTATAAAGTTTTTGAATGTCTCTTTGAAAGAGTTGAAGAAGAGATTGTTGCATAGTTTTATTTGGTTTTATTTCGCCCATTCTTTCAATTTACGAGCATAAAAGTGTTGATAAGGAGATGCCATAATCTCAAACAATTTCTGAAAAAAACGACTAAACTGAAAAAGTTTTGAAGGATAAATGTGCGTAGTATTATTCAAAATGCCTTTTATCATTGTCTTAGCCACCTCTTCGGGCGTTTGGGCAGGAAAAGGAACAATAATATTTTTAGGGGAAGCATCAACGGAACGATTGAAGAAATTGGTTTTAGTAGCAATCGGATAAACCAAAGAGAGATGTCCTAAATCTTGATTTTCAAAGCGGTAAGCATCTTCAAAACGGTCAAGAGCGGCTTTGGTTGCACCATAAAGTGCATAGCCTGGAATTGCCAACTTTGCCATTGCCGAAGAAGTCATCAATACAAAATATTCTCGACCCACATTCATAGCTTTCATCTTCTGAAAAGCATAAATCGGAGAAAATACATTTACTTGAAAAATCTTCTCAATACGTTGCCAATCGGGTTTTTCAATGACTTCGTAATAAGCAAAACCTGCATTAGCAATGAAAATATCAATCGATTGAAATTGCGTGAAAGCAAACTCAAAAAGCCTATCAACTTCCGATTGCTGAGATAAATCACAGACAAAAGGAATGATTTTTTCGGAAATATTTTCAATCACATTCAAATCTACGGCAATAATTTTAATATCCTCAAAATCCATTAATTGACTCAACAAAGCCTTTCCAATACCTGAAGCAGCACCCGTGAGAATGATATTTTTATGAGCAATTTGCATGGGTTGAAATTTATTCTGTCAGACGGAAGTCAGACAGCAAGTACAATTTGTCTGACTATCGTCTGACAGATGTAATACATCGTTAATTCCTAAACCTTCTATGTAACCTATGAATCCTATGTGGTTGCAAAATAATCCTTCTTCACCGATGGCACATTAAAATTCATCTCAAAATCTTTCACTTTCATCGTTATCAAGGGAGATACTTTTGATAAGTCTGGAAAGAAATTTTTATCCACTTCAATAGCTTTTATCGAAGCCAATGTTGCCTTCCCTTTTGCCGATGGATTGGTGATAATGAGGTCTTTACGGAGTTTTTGAACAACGGTTAATGGTAAAATTGAAGTAGTGATTGGAAATGAAATAAAGCCCTTTTTGATGGTTGTTTGAAAGAATTCTTTTCCCTCAATTTTTACAGAAATATCTTCCGTACCATCCGCATTTGTCTGCCAATCAAAGTCGGCATATTCCTTAGGAATTCCCCAATTTTCGATACCATTATAGACACTATCACGACTGGAAACGTAAATTTTTGTAATTGAAAACATCTTTTTCCAATCAAAAGTAAACATTCCAGGAATAAATAATAACTCACGATAAGGTCCAACGCCTGAGGTTTTATAATCTACCAACATGACTGTTCCCACATATCCCAAGAATCTATCTCGTTGATAATCAGATAAAAATCCATATTCTCTAACAAAATCCTTCGAGAATTTATAGACCATAATGTAGGCATCTCCCGTAAGATTCCACGGTGCTGGGGCGATTTTTATGTCTGGGGAATATTCCATTATACTATTCTAATTATTTTGTTACACTTGAAAATTGCACATTGAATATTACAAATTGAAAATTATGATTTCAAATACAACCCCAAATACCCTTCCATCTCCACCTGAATTTTCTTTGCCTCCTCCCCTGCTTTTTGAGCAAAATCTTTTTCCGAAGACACATAAATTATTCCTCTCGAAGAATTCACTAAAAGCCCACATTGCGAATTCATACCGTATTTTGAAACCTCCTCTAAACTTCCACCCTGAGCCCCAACGCCTGGTACCAACAAAAAATGATTGGGTGCGAGTGTCCGTATGTGAGCGAGCATATCCGCCTTGGTTGCTCCCACCACGTACATCAATTGCTCGTCAGTCGCCCATGCTTGTGATTTACGAATTACCTCTTCAAACAATTGTTTATCATTTTCAAGGAGTAAATTTTGAAAATCTTTACTCCCTTCGTTCGATGTCAAAGCCAAAAGAATTACCCATTTTTCAGGAAAGTCTAAGAAAGGAATCACGGAGTCTTTGCCCATGTAGGGAGCCACCGTTACGGAATCAAAATCAAAACCCGATGATTTTTTATCAAAAAATGCCCTTGCGTATAGTCCAGACGTATTTCCAATATCGCCACGTTTGGCATCAGCAATGGTGAAACATTCTTTGGGTATATATTCTAAGGTCTTTTGCAGACTCTCCCACCCTTTTGAACCGTTTGCTTCATAGAAAGCAATATTGGGTTTATAAGCTACTGCAAGCTGATGAGTAGCCTCAATAATTTGACGATTAAATTCAAAAATTGGGTCTTCTTCAGTTAATAAATGGTGGGGAATCTTTTGAATATCCGTATCTAAACCAACACAGAGGTAAGATTTTTTTTGTTGAATTTGGTCAAATAATTGAGCTTTGGTCATTATTTAGCAATGTGATTTGAGCGATGAGCTGTGAGAAATTGAAAAGTCTTAACGGTCGAAATTTGCTAAATCTTATGATTAGTCTTAATTTCGTGGACAATATTAAACACGTCTGTTTCAAAATCAAAAGATTTTAATCTAAAAACCAATTTCATTTTTGATATGCAATTTCTTCCCCACCCAATCCAAGGCTTAATTGAATGTATTCCCACAAAATTTGAAGACGAGCGTGGACTTTTCTATGAGTCCTACAATCAGAAACTTTTTGCAGCGAATGGAATATTAGAAGATTTCGTTCAAGATAATTATTCGTGGTCAAAGAAAGACGTAGTGCGTGGTTTGCATTTTCAATATGAACCCAACGCACAAGGAAAATTAGTTCGCTGCATGACTGGGAAAGTGATGGATGTAGTGGTAGATATTCGTAGGAATTCGCCAACTTTTGGGCAGCATGAGAAGTTTGTGTTAGATTCAGCCATCGGCAATATGCTTTACGTTCCAGCGGGTTTTGCACACGGATTCGTAGCTTTAGAAGAAACAATTTTTGTTTATAAATGTACAGATTACTGGCATAAAGCCTCAGAATCAGGTATTATTTACAACGACCCTGAATTAGGAATTGATTGGGGCGTAGAAAATCCAATCGTTTCAGCGAAGGATTTGTTATTGCCGATTTTTGCGGGAATGAGGTAAAAAAGTATGAGGTAGTAGGTATAAGGTAAAATAATCATTTCTGATACCTCATACCTACTACCCATTCATACCTAAAATCACATACTAAGCTTCTCAATCTCTCGAATCACGTTCACAATTCCTTTCAATGGGATTTTTACCCAATCTGGGCGGTAACTTATTTCGTATCCTAATTCGTAAACCGCCTTCTCCAACAAATAAATCAACATCAAAAAATTTATTTCATTATTATTTTTAAACAAGGGATGCGGTTTTCCGAAGGTCTCCAGATATCTTTCCATGTAGGTTTGTTGAATTAGTTTATACCAACGGTCGGCGGCAGTTTGCACCCGTATAGGGTCAAGTTTTGCAGTTTCAGGGTCGTTAAACATCTTGGCAGAAATGGCGTAATGATAACTCCTAATCATCCCCGCAACGTCTTTTAGTGGTGAATGTTTAATCTTACGGTCAGTTATTGTATTTTCTGGTTCGCCTTCAAAATCAATGATGATATAGTCATTTTTTGTCGCTAATACCTGTCCCAAATGATAATCACCGTGAATTCTAATCCGTTGTGATTCAATCTCTTTCGTTAAAATTTCTTTGGCAAATTCATCAATTAATTCCTTTGATTCCATAAAATCCCAAGCCAATTTTCGGGTTACAGGGTCAGTGATTTTCGTATAATTATCAATCAATAAATTATACCGGCTTTCCAATAAATCTATTAACCGTTTATGAATAAATTGACGATAATCATCATTGAAATACTCGGGGGAAAACATTTCATCTGCTTCGGGGGCGTATAAAGCCAAGTGCATTTCGGCAGTCCGTTGGGCTAATAATTCCACTTGTTCAAAAACTTCTTCCTTGATTGAAAAAGTTTTATCGGTGAATGCCCCCACGAAAGTGTCTAATTGCTCGCCCGTTTGCACCCAACTATCGGCTTCATTTTCCACCATCCTTTGCATCATACCCAAAGTAACATCAGGTTTTCCTTCACGCTTCCAAACAATACTCCCCGCAAAAGCAGGAATATAGGCAAAATCTGAATTCTCCGTTATAAATTCCACCATATCTACTTCTGGATTGGTCTCTTCAAATAACTTACGATAAAGTTTCAGAAAGTACTTTTCTCCAAACGGACGTTCACCAAAAGTCATGGCAGAATTGGAAGAATCTACTGGCAGAACCCTTGAAGAAATAGCTCCTTTAATATCTTCCCCCGCTAAACCTTTCCCTCTATTAAATTCAATTTTACTGTTATATTTCTGGGAGATGTTTTCCGCATGAGCAACCTTTGTAAAAAGAGCCTGCTGAAATCTTTCATCATAAATGGCATCCACGACCAGTCCACGTTTTTCGTTAATGTAAGCCAAAGTTATTATGCCTTTTGGAGCAATGTCTTGCGTATGAGTAGAATCAATAAATGAAACTGGGAGGAGATAATTTTCAATTTCACCGTCACCATAGCGCACCTCAATAATAAACAATAAGGCAATGGAGTCCTTAATTGGAATTTCCATTACATGTTTTATTGTAAATTTTTCCTGCAAACGAGCCTTCCCTGCAAACCATCTGCAAGTATTGATGTATGGGGGAAGTATGCTGACTTCAAAATCATTCAACATTTCCTTATCATCTTGAACATCCTTCCAAGCCTGTTTGGAAGTAAGTGAGGCAGTATTTTCTTGTTTCATATTTTCAGGTTTAATGCTCCTTATTTTAAAAATAGTATTATTCGCCCTTAAAATTAAAATATATTTAGATACAAAAAAACAAGAGCGTTAATTATGATTGAATTTGATTTTTGCCGAATGTTAATAATATCAATTTAAAAAAAAATAAATATATTTTATCGTAATATTTCAATCAATTATAATCTTATTGAAGAGTATTCCAGACAAACGGCATAAAATACTGTTGTATTTTTCACAAATAATTATCTAAAAATTGTTGTTACTTACCGTGTGACTTCACCTTAAACTTTCCGTTACAAGAATAGATACAGATAATACGAAAAAGCTTATTGACAAGGAAAAGACCTTGTATTAAGTCACGAATTGAGAAAAAATAACTTTGGCGGAAGAAATTTTCAATCCATTCGAGTGCAAAAAAATATCGATAAGATTTAATCTTTGAGATAAAAGGAATTGAAAGAAGCTTTTTTGGCGGAAAAGGTTTCAACAAATTCAACAATTTGCGATTTATGAAAAAGAGTGGCGGCTCAAATTCAAGAATTGCAATTTTCCTAAGAAGTCCTTAATGATTAGCTTTGGGTAACCCCAACCATTTAAAAAAAAGACCCCATTGTCAAAAGACTTTGGGGTTTTGTTTTTATCTGGCACGAAAATTGACAAGTAATAATGTTTTAAAAAAATGATTCTTCAAACCTTACTCGTTTTATTACAGTAATTAAATAAAATGTTTTTTCGGTAACTAACTCATTCTCAAAACCTTTTGTTATGACAGTTTTAGTTTTGTGGACAGAAAACAATTTCTGGCATAATATTTGAAATAAATTTAACACCCAGCAACATCCGCCAAATGTTAGAATGAGAAAACATTGCTCCTGTCTAATCAGTTTTGCATACTTTTCTTCTCTGTTTAAAATCTTAATATTTCTTGGCGCATGTCCTGATGGTTTAATACGAATCATTCAATCGGTTATATTTTGTCTCTTCGGATATTAGTAATGACGAGAATGTTACTTATATAGTCTTTAGACAACTACCCTGTTTTCTATTTTTATGTAGGTACAGTACTTGAATATGCAAAACCGCCATTTTGCTATTCACTTTTTAAGGGTAATTCGCCGCCTACGTTTTGGGGCAACTGAGCCGCCATTTAGTTGCCTTTTTATTACAAATGTTTATCAATTTTTCGCCATTTAAAAATAAAATAAGATTTCCACTTTCACACGTTAATGAACAGATATGTAAAAATTATCTTTTGCATTTAAAAGAAAGTTCATCAAGTATCCTGAAATGATTTTAAAATATTAAGCCCCTAAGGCTCATGAGTAAAAACTCGAAAGATAACTACTTAGGCGGATTGCGTAAAGGCTCGGAGCTATGCACCGAGTCTTTATTTTTTATATGCCAATCCCATAAGCCAAAAAAAACATATATAATAAGAAGAAAATAGTTGATGGAAAATTGAGAAATATTCTTGAAATATTACAAGGCACAAAATTCTTTAATTGCATTCAAATATCCACGTCCCTCCTATAAGTTATTACCGATTATTTTAATTTTTATCAGAAATTATGTTTTAAATGTATTTTTTATGTGTTGAACGTAAGTAGTCAGAATTCCACCCCTAAAATTTTATGGTTATACCCATTAATTCTTTTTTATGTAATTCTTGAAAAAATTACATGTTCAATGTTTGTACATTAATAATTCTGTTCTAATTTTGTATTATCAAACAAGGAAATTATGGCGGTAATTAAGTTGAATGATGCAATTCTTGAAAAAATTTAGTTTATTAATTTATGGCGGTAAGGAGATAAATTGAATTTTTTCATAAGAATTAAAAAAATGTAAGGAAAACGAATTTGCCTAAGCAAGTAAAGGATTTTAGATAATCCCAACCCATAAAACTTATAAGACCCTTGAATTGGCGGATTCAAGGGTCTTTTTTTTTAGAACATTATAAATGCAAAAAGAGCGACAGAAATTAATCTTGTTGCTCTTTTTATTATGGAATAATTGAATCAATCTTGTCTGAATTTGGATTCGTCAGATTAACACATTTGTGGATTTTTGCGTTGAACTATAGTCCAACAAATCCACAAATCCGACGTATCCAAATTCAGACAACAGTTCCAGACTTTAAAACACATCTACTTCAACTTCAAAACCACAGCTCCCAGTGGAGGAATAGTCAAACAAATCGAATAGGCTTTACCATGCCACGCAATTTCCTCGGTGATTATAGCTGAGCCATTTACTTTACCACTACCATAATAGACCACGTCATCTGAATTTAAAACTTCTGACCAAATTCCTGATAACGGTACACCAATTCGATACTCTGGACGTGGAACAGGTGTTAAATTTAAAATGATAATCAATTGTTCCTTTCTATCATTTCCCTTACGAGCATAAACCACGATTGAGTTTTCACGGTCGGTTGTGTCAATCCATTCAAAGCCTTCGGGCGAAAATTGCTTATCATATAATGCTGGTTGGGTTTTATACATATTATTCAGAGCCTTCACCAAATCTAACATCCCTTTATGTGGAGCGTGGTCTAAGAGCCACCACTCGAGGCTTTTCTCAAAATTCCATTCAGAAGTTTGTCCAAATTCACAACCCATAAACATCAAATTTGTACCTGGGTGCGTAAACATATACGTATATAACAATCTCAAATTCGCAAAACGCTGCCATTCATCTCCCGGCATTTTTTCTACCATTGATTTCTTGCCATAAACAACCTCATCGTGAGAAAAAGGTAGCATGAAATTCTCAGTGAAAACGTAATTTGTTGAAAAAGTCAGATTATCTTGGCTGAATTTTCTATACATCGGATCTTTCTCAAAATACTTCAAAGTATCGTTCATCCAACCCATCATCCATTTCTGTCCGAAGCCCAAACCTCCTGTGTAAATTGGTCGAGAAACACCTGTAAACGAAGTAGACTCCTCCGCAATCATTTGAACGTCAGGAAATTGTGCATATACTGTTTCATTCAATTCTTTGAACATAGAGATGGAATCAAGGTTATGATTACCCCCAAAAATATTTGGTTCCCATTCGCCTTGATTTCGGGAATAATCTAAGTATAACATCGAAGCCACGGCATCAACACGGAGTCCGTCGGCATGGTAACGTTCTAACCAATAAATAGCATTTGAAATTAAGAAACTTCTAATTTCATTTCTGCCATAATTAAAAATATATGATTTCCAGTCGGGATGATAGCCCTTTTTCATATCTGGATGCTCAAACAAGTGGGTTCCATCAAATTCATATAATCCGTGTGCATCACCAGGAAAGTGCGAAGGCACCCAGTCTAAGATTACGCCAATATCATTTTTGTGACATTCTTCGACCAAATACATGAAATCTTGCGGCGACCCAAAGCGAGATGAAGGAGCAAAATATCCCAAGACCTGATATCCCCACGACGGCTCATAAGGATG
>JAYVIV010000056.1:0-27659 GCA_043769985.1 Arcicella sp. | reverse complement strand
TCAGTTATCAGTTATCAGTTATCAGTTATCAGTTATCAGTTATCAGTTATCAGTTATCAGTTATCAGTTATCAGTTATCAGTTATCAGTTATCAAAAGTGCCGATTTGGAATTATTAGTTCCAAATCGGCACTTTTTTTATTAGAAATTTCTTACTGATAACTGTTTACTGTAATCATCCCACCAAATTTCGATAGTCTTCTCTTGACTTTAAAATCACTTCATGTGCCTCTGCTGCACCATAAACTGCATCAATATCAACAGCTACCATTTCTTCTCCTGGAATATTTTTATACGTCAAAAAGTAGTGAACCAAACGGTCGATGATGGGTTTTGGACAATCGGTCATATCTTTCCAATTTCCGTACATTGAATCACCTTTCAAAACAGCAATAATTTTATCGTCCGCTTCGCCTTTATCAATCATTCTAATGCCTCCGATTGGAATCGCTTGGCAAATAATATCTCCATGGGTTATAGTTCTTTCTGATAAAACTAAAATGTCCAAGGGATCCCCATCACCTTTTTCGATATTTTTCCCTGATTTTTCACGAGCAAATTCTGCCGTATTTTCACCACAATAAGTTTGTGGAACAAAGCCGTAAAGAGCTGGAACAATATTCGAGAATTTTTGAGGACGGTCAATTTTCAAGTAACCTGTTTCCTTATCAATTTCGTATTTAACAGTATCAGTAGGCACAATTTCAATGAATGCCGTTACAATATTTGGCATATCATCTCCTATCTGAATTCCATGCCATGGATGTGATTTATAAAAATTTCTTTGCATTTTCTTAGTATTTTTTCACCGAAGTTTTGGAATATGAGGTTAATTTATTGAAATAAATTCTTGTAATATTTTAATAAATACTTGTTCTGTATTAACTGAAAGGTAAAGATACTTGAAATTATGCAATTTATGTTTCCATTTACTAAAAATGAAGCCTCAACTGCACTTTCACCTCCGACCGATGAGAAAGCGGAATTTCTTCCAAACCTGAGCTAAAAGTACCTCCATCAAACAAATCTGTTCTCGCCCACCGCACCCACGCATCTACGTTTTTTGTGAGTTTGTATTGTGCTAATAAATAATGCCTGATTCCGTGTTGATAATAGGCGGGAAAAGTGAAGGCGTAAAGAACATCCTGCTCATAAAAATATTGACGATTGTCGTAATCATCAGTTTTGAAAAACGCTAAACGGCTTGAAAATGAGAGTTTTCCGAAGTCTGCATTTACATCTTGGGCAATGGCGAAACCTTGCGTAAAATCCTGACCATCAAACTTGTAGGTACTGTAGGAAGCTCGTATTTGTATATTCCAAGTTTTAGAAATTTTATAGTCCAAATTGGCAATGAAAATTCTACGAGTCCTATCCCTGACTACTGTAATATCTCGATTTTTTTCTTTACCTTTATCAATATATGTTTCAGTAATTTTGGTATTTTCTTCTTTATTTTCTTGTCTAAATTGTACGAAAACTTGTAAGGTTTTACTGGGTTGATAAGTCAAACGACCTAAATAATCAAAACCCGAAGTAGGTTGTTTATCCACTAAATAACGATACCAAGGAAATTGAAAATAGTCGAAATATCCCGCCACCGACCATTGCTTTGTTAGAGCGTGTTTCACTCCAAAATATAAACCCGTTTCATTGATATTTCTTGAATTTTCGGAGAATCCATTCGCATAAAAACTCTGAAAATTACGATCATAATTTCGGAATAAAACCGAAAAATCCGTTCGTTTTCCAAGACTTCCCAACACGCCCGAAACTGCCCCAATTCCTCCACTTGATGAACGAGCAATTTCACCAAAAAAGTTAAAATTTTGGTAATTATAACTGTAATGCAAGCCCATTAAAAAGTTTTCTGTACCCGAAAATTCGTATAAATTATAAGGCTTATCTGATTTCTGAATTGGTTTCTCAAAGTTAGTTTTCAGAGCCGAAAACCCTATTTGGAGCGTATTTTCCTTGTTTTTATAAGAAATATCAGTGCCAAAATTTTCTTCGGTCAATACACTTTTATCAGCGATTTCAGAAGGAGTTCTGTGCAAACCAGATGTTTGTAATGAAGAGGCATATTCCAGATTTGAAGTTTTGTCTTTCACCAAATTTGCATCTCTTTTTATGCGGGAATAGAAGCCAATAATGTCAAAATTCCCTAATTGATAAGCGGCGGCAGCACCTCTGAAAAAATTATTTTCTAAGGTGGAAGTATAAGGTCGAATCCCCAATTGATTCCTCCGAGTAGTCAGCACCGTTTCTGAGCCTTTTCCGATATAAAATCCTGCCGAAGAAACTAATCCTTGGCCCAATTGAAGTTGATAATCTCCCAAAGTAATATTCTTCCAACGTCCTTTATTTTGAAAACTAACGTGGAATGATTTAAAATCAGTCAATTGACTTTCGCCCTCATCTTTTTCCAAAGTAAAACCTAAACTAAAATCTTTTTGAGAAAACATTTTATAACGAGCATACAATTTCAAAGGAGAGCCTTCATAACGAACTTTACTACGTAAATCTGGTTCAGTAAAACCTTTCTTAGTCTCCAAAATTTGAGCGTACCTTAATAATAAATATTGATGCGAACCCCCAAATCCATCAGTCAAAGTACCAAAAGAAAGTCCATCAGGTTTCACAGCAACGAAGGGAATAAGTTTATAAATTGTTCGTAAATCAAAATCTGGAATTGACTGTAACTCGTAGATAGACAGCATATTGCCCGCCTTTTGACGATACTGAAAAAAGGAATTTAATTGCTTTTCTGAAAGGACATAGACCGAAGCTAATTGCTCACGGGTAACTTTATTGAGATCTATTGGATTGAGATAATTTTGGTATAGTGATTCAAACAAATCCTCATTCACCCCTCCATCAGGATTGCCAACGATGTCTTGAATAAAATCTCGGATATTGATCTCTTTGCGGGGATATTCTTGGGCGTACGTATGGAAAGTATGTACTAATGAACAGAGTAGTAGCAGTTTTTTCATGAAAATAAATAGTAGTGGTTAAAACAAAAAAAGGCTCATTCTTACAAATGAGCCATAATAAATGATATTTTTAAATTTTCTTTTGTAATTCTTTTACTTTAAATTTTGATAGCCCCGTACACTCGCAGACAAATTCAATTGACATACCTTTTTTGAGAAGATTAATGGCTGTCATTTCAATTCCTTCCTCTCTACCTTCCTCTCTACCTTCCTCTCTACCTTCTTCACGACCATGTTCACGTTCTAATCGTTGCACTTCTTGATAGAAGTAAGTTTTCCGAATATCTATTCCTGTAATTGGCATATTCCTAATTTGTTTAATCGTTTCATTTTCTAAGTTACGTAATTCTGACAAAATTTCCAAACGAAAAAAACATTTTTGTAAGAAAGTGTCATCTCTAACAACAACTCGAAGTCTATCTAAAATTATAGAAATAACTTGTTCAGGATTTTCATTTTGAAAATCTCCTAAAATTGCTAACATGATAGATTCTGGTAAGTTTGAGTCTAACAATTCATGGTAGTTTATTTCAGAAAAATTCGCTATTTCAAAATTAAATTTCAAATTGGGATGTTCAATTGAATTTTTCATCGTCATCCTTTCTTTACCTACATATATTAACAATTGCTTTATAGATAAACCTTCGTTTCGAGCTAAAACTTCATAATAATCTAACATTCTGTAATGAATTAAACCATCATTTTTAGTCTGAAATTCAATCTGAATGATATAATCATCTTTCCCTAAAACTTTACAGGCAAAATCCATTCTTCTTTCCTGAGTACGTTTTAGCGTTGTATCAATCACGCCAATATTTTCTTTTTTTATGCCATATTCTTCGGAAATAAATGGCAAGAATAAATCTATAAAAAGTTCTTTCAAAACTTTATCAAAGTCTTGATGATTAGTGGTTTCCTTTTTGCTCATAAATGTTTACTGAAACTTCCTTCCCACAACCTCTAAGAAATCGTTGGCTTCTTCTGCTGCCATTATCCAGTTATATTTTGGAGCTAATGCCTTATTCATCAAGTTCTTAGCTTCTCCAAAGTTTAAGCAATTATCTAAATCCTCCACGGCTTTATTATAAGCATTTATGTCGCCCTCGAACAATCTACCGATAAAAACGAACTTTTGATTTAAACTCACACCATCCACAATACTCTTTATTGGGCGACTGAAAGCTAAGTCTGAAATTGGCGTTGCATTGCTAACAATCTCCTTTTTGAGTAAATCATTCACCGTAGGCAAACCATCAGTGAAAGTATCATTTAAACGGTCAAAGCCTGGTAATTTTACATTAGCAACAGGTCCTTCTTGGTCGAATTTTGCTTGAACTTGGTCAACAGTTGGCAGTGGTGCATCTTCATCGTCTATGTCTTCATTGTCTGGGTCAATATCAAAAAACGATTGTGACATTTTCATGGCTGAATTGTCCTCAACCAATTTTATTGTAGAAGATTTTACTAAAAAACCTTTGCTTAAAGGCACTGTTGCCGACAACATTTCAAGATATTTATCAGGATTTTCAAACTCTCCTTTCTCACTAACTTCATTTAACCAACTCAGAGCGGTGGTTACGTAAGTTTTCTCAGCATCGCCCAATTTATCAGTCAAAGCCTTAGCAACTTGTCCGTTAATTTTGGTATATTTTGTTAGTTGAGCTAAACGGTCTTTCGTTAAAGTAAAGTCTGGAGAATCACGCACGAAATCATCAAAATGCTTACTTGGGTCTAATAAAAGCACCAGAGTTCTACTCACGGCACTCGAAAGCATGGGTTCAAAATCCTCACGTTTGACCATGATGTGTTGAGAAGCTGAGTTCATAAAAATCTTCAAAGCTGCCTTCACTTCTTCACTCTCAAAGTTAAAATACGGACTTTTAAATGCCTCAGTATCAGCTTTCCAGCGTTCAAAAAGGTCGCTTACCACAAACATATTCACCTGAGCAACGTTGCTCAACTTTAATATTTGCTGACCATTTATGGTGGCAGTTCTATTAAAAAAATCATCACATACTTTTTTGGCGTACTGATGTCCGTAGCTTTCGATTGCTGACAAATCTAACTTCATGCTTTCTGGCAGGGGATTTTTAAGGTTTTGTGTTTATTGGCAAGACAAAATAAACTTAATCAAATTTACATCTACTCAAAGAAAGAACGCAAAAACTAAACCAAAGATTTTTGATGGGATAAATTAATTTACTTTCTACAGCAATTTACAAGAAAAATAATGTTGCTGAACGTCGTGGAGTTTTGAACCTCCGCAACGTTGTTTCAATTAAACTATAATTTGTGAAGACAAAACGGAAGCCTTCGCTTATTGCAAAGGCTTCCGCTATTTATGTGTAGGAAAACAGCCCCTTAACTTAACTCCATCTTCTCACAAGCCTTCATCGCAGCTGTTTGTTCAGCTTTTTTCTTAGAATATCCTTGTCCGATCGAGAATTCTTCATCAGCCACATATATCGTTGCCGTGAATTCTTTGTTGTGCTTCGCTCCTTCTTCCACAATATCAAATCTAATCGCCTTTCCTTCTTTCTGAGCCCACTCAATGATGAGGGATTTAAAATTGGGATTATTCGACACAACGGTGTCAATATCAAAGTGTTGCGTTAAAATTTTCTTGATAATGAATGAACGTGTAAAGCGGAAACCTTTGTCTAAGTAAATGGCTCCCATCAATGCCTCGAAGGCATCACCGTACATGGATGTACGGGTGAGAACAGTTTTACGGTTTCCATCGTATTCTACCAATTTATCAATTCCCATCTTACGAGCCACCACATTAAGCGATTCTCGACTCACCATTCTTGAACGAATTTCGGTTAAAAATCCTTCATCTTTAAACGGAAATTTCTTGAATAAATACTCTGCTGTAATCATCCCCAAGACTGCATCTCCCAAAAACTCAAGGCGTTCATTTGATTCCCTATAACTTTTAGAGACAGTTTCTTTTGACACCGAGGCGTGCATGAAAGCCAAACGATACAAGGTAAGATTAGACGGACTTTCGCCTATTATGTGTTCGATGGCATTTTTCAGCTTCTTGTCCTTGGGATCGCTGGAAAAAAATTCGAGTATGGGTGAAAGCATATTTTTTAATTAAAAGTTAATAATTAAAAATTAAAAATTATTTAACGATGTTTAAAAATGAATAATCACGCAATTAACCATTTCCAAGAAAATTGTCTAACATCAGGTTCATTTTGATTAACTCTTGTAATTTTTAATTTTTAACTATTAATTATTAATTGATTTAGATTTTCTTAAAAATTACAGTAGCGTTATGTCCTCCGAAACCGAAGCCGTTGCTTAAGGCAACGTTTATTTCACGAGGTTGAGCTATGTTCAATGTTAAATTTAAAGCATTATCAACGTCGGGGTCGTCGGTGAAATGATTAATCGTTGGAGGGACTAAATTATGTTGCATTGCCAAAATACAAGCAACCGCCTCTACCGCACCTGCACCACCCAATAAGTGGCCAGTCATAGATTTTGTTGAACTGATATTTAATTTATAAGCATGATCACCAAAACAATCTACGATAGCTTTCAATTCCTGTGGGTCGCCCAATGGTGTTGAAGTGCCATGTGTATTGATATAATCCACTTCTTCGGGCTTAATTCCTGCATCATCAAGGGCATCTTGCATCGACAACAAAGCACCTAAACCGTCAGGGTGGGGAGCCGTTATATGATAGGCATCCGAAGAGAAACCTCCTCCAATTAACTCACAATATATTTTTGCTCCACGAGCTTTTGCGTGTTCGTATTCTTCCAAAATCAAAGACCCTGCCCCCTCTCCTACTACAAAACCATCACGGTCTTTGTCATAAGGGCGTGAAGCTGTTTTAGGATCATCATTACGCTCCGACATCGCACGCATGGCAGTGAATCCACCAACGCTGGCAATAGTTACGGCGGCTTCTGAACCTCCCGTTACACAAACATTCAATCTCCCTAAACGAATATAATTGAAAGCATCAATAATAGCATTGTTGGCAGATGAGCAAGCCGAAACCGTAGCATAATTCACTCCCCGAAAGCCGTGACGAATTGAAATATTGCCCGATGCAGAATCAGCAATCATTTTTGGAATGAAGAAAGGATTAAATTTTGGCGTTCCATCCCCTTTCCCGAAGTAAAGAACTTCATCTTCAAAGGTTCTTAGTCCTCCAATGCCCGAACCCCAAATCACTCCTACTTTATTTTTGTCAATTATTTCCAAATCAAGAGCGGAATCTTTAATGGCTTCATCAGAGGCAACAATACCATACTGCGTGAATTGATCCATTCTACGGGCATCTTTTACTGGAATAAATTGGGTAATATCAAAGTTTTTCAACTCACAAGCAAAACGAGTACGGAATTTTTCAGCATCAAATTTTGTGATATAGTCGCAACCACTCACGCCATTTTTTAGCCCTTCCCAAAATTCGGGAACAGTATTTCCGATGGGGGTCAAAGCACCAATACCCGTAACAACAACTCTTTTAAAACTCTTCATATTTTAGCAAATTCTTGGTTATAGTAATGGACAATCTTCAAATTTGAACAAATTAATCTGAAAATCAATAAAAATGTGCTAATCTGTCATAAAAAAATCGTTCGAGAAGAACCATCATTTTATTTTCAAATTAGCACATAAAGAAGTTCAATTACTTAGCGTTTTCTTCAAGATATGTAATTGCCTGACCAACTGTTTGGATATTTTCAGCTTGATCATCTGGAATAGAAACGTTGAATTCCTTTTCAAATTCCATGATTAATTCTACTGTATCCAATGAGTCTGCACCCAAATCATTTGTGAATGAAGCCTCTGTTGTAACTTCTGCTGCGTCAACGCCCAATTTCTCGACGATAATGCTCTTTACTTTTTCTGCAATGTCTGCCATTTTAAGAACGAATTTTGGTTAGAAAAACGGTGCAAAGATGATGATAATAATTAGATTATCAAAGTATTTTTTGCTTCCGTATTTCTATGAAAAGAATTGTGTTAATTTATATATGAATTTTACTAAAAACATAAGGAAGCTGCCCCTAAAAGTCCAGCATCGTTGCCCAAAGTTGCACGTGTGATGTTTAATCCATCAGCGTGATATTTGGTAAGCCATTGAGCAAATTTAGCTTTCATCGCTGGCAAAATAAAATCGAAAGAGGCAGAAAGCCCTCCTCCTACTAAAATATGATTAATGTCAAGAATAGCGATTAAATGACAAAGATTTTCACCTAATAACTCTCCAACTCTTTCAAAAATTTGGAGTGCCAAAGCATCTCCTTCCGAAGCAGCGACTACTAATCCTGTTGTACTAATAGTCTCATCGTCAGGCAATTGTGTTGTTCCTGTGTATGACTTACGCATGGCATTTGCCATTGCTAACAACTCATTTTTACCAATATTTCTTTCTAATACCTTTCCATTTTCAGATGGCGTATGTCCAGGTTCCATCGCATTTCCTCGTCCGCCTGTGAACACTTTTTTGCCAATGATGGCAGCACCACCCACGCCCGTACCTAAGGTTATGAAGATATAGCTTTCTTGAATACGTTCCTCTCCGAAATAAAATTCGCCTAAGGCAGCTGCATTAGCATCATTTTCTAAATAAAACTCAACATTAGGAAAACGCTTTTTCAAAATATCAACCATTGGAACGTTATTCAATTCAGGGATTGCCGTGATTTCAATAGGTATTGTTCTGGCTAAATTAATCATGCCTGGCAAACCAATTCCTACCTTTGTAATCTCCTTATTGTCAATAAGTTGCAAAGAAATTGCATCACCAAGGCGTTCCTCAAAATGCCCTGATTTACGCCAACTCTCGGTATCATGACTATAAAAATTAGAGAGTTGTCCCGTCTCAGAATTTACGATTCCCATTTTGACGTTTGTTCCGCCAATATCAATACCTAAATACTCTGTTGCCATTAAATGATACTTTATTTTTATAATTGTGGGTTGAAGGTAATCAAGTTTCAAAATTAGTATATATTTTTCAAAACACCACGTTTTATGTTCAACCTTTCCAAAATCACATTACACTTTCATGCTTCCCTCCTAACCCCGCACTTTTAAGTTGCTCAACCATTTCAAAAACAGCTGGACACACCTGCGTATTCTCCAAAGTTAAAGGTAAAATTCCTGCTATATTTTTACGATCGGTATGCGGATATTCACGGCAAGCCTTGGGGCGATATTCATAAATAGAACAATAATTATCCGAACCCAAAAAAGTACATGGTGTTGAATTGAGAACATAATCTTGGTCTGAATCAAGATGCAAATGTTGCTTTACGAGTTCCGCAGGGCGAATTCTGAGGTGTTTGGCGATTCTGTCAATATCCACATCTTTAAAAATTGGGCTCGTAGTTTTGCAACAATTAGCACATTTCAAGCAATCAATTTCGTCAAAAACTTCTTCATGTTTTGTGTGAAATTCTTGATCTAATTTCTTGATTTTCTTATTTTTGAGTCGCTCAAAGAATTTTTTATTTTCTGTAAATTTCAAGCGATTTTGTCTATGAAATTCTTTAATGGTTTCTTCTGTATAAATCATGGAATGATGTTTGAAAACAAATTAAAATAAGTAAAATAGAATTTTACATTGATTTTTTGCGTTATTTCGGTAAAAATATACAATAAAATTATGATTCTTGAATTTCATATAGAAAACTTTGGTCCAATTAAGGAAAGGCAGACTTTAAGCTTTGAAGCCACCAAAGATACAACATTAGAAGATTATTATTGTGTTGAAGTTAGTCCAGGCGTACGTATTTTGAAATTAGGCATTTTGTATGGACCAAATGCTTCGGGGAAAACTACCTTTATTAAGGCATTTGATTTTTTAGTTGCCAAACTCATTTTAGATAGATTAAGTTTTATTAGGTCAAGAATATACCCTCCACAGAAGGACGATAAATTAGATTTTTTACCATTTCAATTTAATGAAAAATCGTCTCATTATCCTTCCTTTTTTCAATTAGTATTCTATGTTTACGGTGTTCGCTATACTTATTCTATAACATTTAATCAGGATTTTATCTTAGAAGAAACCTTGCATTATTCGCCTAACGGAAGGCTTGCAGAAGTATATATCCGTACAACTGACACAGAAAAGAAACTTTCAAAAATAAAATTTGGAAGTACCATTGAGATAGACAAATATCAGCATATTCAATTAGAGGGAAATACTTTGTCAAACGTAACTGTTTTGGGAGCAATTGGTAGAACAAATGTGAATATTGAACCTTTAAGTGCTATAAGAAATTGGTTTAGGGAGTTTGTATCTCCTTCTATTTATCCAAGAATGAACCTTGACAGTTGGACAACAATTAGAATTAGTAATGATTCTGACCGTTTTGATGAAAATTACAAAAGTGAATTCAAAAAAACAGTAGTAGAAATAATTAAAAAAGCCGATGTTCAGATAAGTGATATTGAAGTAAAAAAGGAAGTCGACTTACGCAGATATAAAATTACTTTCAACCACCAAGTTACTGACAATCAAGGCAATAAAAATACTTATCATTTAGATTACGACAATGAATCAATGGGTACGCAACGTTACTACGGATTGAGTGGTGCATTGGCAATCGTCTTATCTCAACCTACTTTTTTAGCCATTGATGAATTAGAAAGTTCGCTGCATCCTGAATTAATGAAGCATTTTATTATGACGTTTTTGGCTAATTCTACGCAGTCGCAAATGTTGGTAACGACTCATAATTTATCTTTTTTAGACGACCCTGATATTTTGAGAAAAGATGCTATTTGGTTTACTGAAAAACAAAACGATGGAGCTACAAAATTGTATAGCCTCAGTGATTTTGATACTAAAACAATCAGAAAAGGAACGTCTATTTTGAATGCTTATAAAATTGGAAAATTTGGAGCTATACCCAATTTAGGCAGTATTTATCTTGAAAAATCTACCCCTAAAAATGAGTCGAAATAGCAAACCCATAAAACCTACAAACAAGCGTATTGCCGTTGTGGGAGACGGACAAACAGAAAAGATATATTTCGATAAATTGAAAGAAGTGGAAGGATTGCGGAATGTAAGTCTAAAACCTGATTTGCCCAAAAACGTAGGGAGTTACAGAGGTGTTTTTGATAAAGCCGAAAGTCTATATGAACAAGGCTATGACGAAGTTTATTGTTTGATTGATATGGATAAAGTGCTGTCTGACAATACTTTGGCAAAATATTTGACCGATAAAAGAGAATTTAGAAGAAAGGGATGGTAGTTTTTGAAAGTAATCCATGTATTGAATTTTGGTTTTTATTGCATTTTGTAAGGACTACAAAACCCTTTTCTAATTGTGAAAGTGTAGAGAAAGATCTTCAAAAATATCTTCCGAATTACACTAAAAATCAACAATATTTGGTTCAAGCGAATATCTATAAACTCTTGCAACCAAACCTCTTGAAAGCAATAGAAAATGGTGCATGGATAGAAGAAAATCATCTTGAAAATGATTATAATTCTTCAAAAAGTGAAATTTTTAAGTTAATCAAAATTCTGTTACCTGAATTATTTAAAATACACGAAAATACAAAGTTATAATCTCTATTTTACGCAATTCATGAATAGTCCAACAACATTATTTCTGACATTAATCACCTTCATTTTTTCATATCAAGGCTTACAGAATAAGGCGTTTTTTGATAAATATGCTTTTAATATTGAAGGCATTTTGAAGTATAAAGAATATTATCGCCTAATTTCTTCGGGATTTTTGCATGGTTCTTGGTTGCATTTGCTTTTCAATTTATACGCTCTTTTTTCATTTGGCGAAACGCTTGAAGCCGTGATTGGAGGCTCAAATTTTCTCTTTATTTACTTCGTAAGTTTGATTGGGGGAAACGTTCTTTCGCTCTTCATTCACCGTTTTGATAACCAATATTCTGCCATTGGAGCATCTGGGGCAGTTTGTGGGATAATTTTTGCGAGTATCGTCATCTTCCCGAATATGGAAATTGGGATGTTTTTATTACCTTTCTCCTTAACCAGTTGGATGTACGGATTACTGTTTGTGTTGATTTCAATTTACGGCATAAAATCACGCATGAGCAACATCGGGCATGATGCACATTTGGGTGGGGCTTTGTTGGGAATGCTGGTGGCAGTGGGACTTTATCCAGAAAGTTTACAGACTAATTATCTTCCGATTGTCTTGGTCGTTACGCCAACTTTGGCATTCATCTTCCTGATTATCAAGCGTCCAGATTATCTATTTATCGAAAAATTTACCTTTAATCAAAAGGATTACAAAAATATTGATGATGAATACAATGAACGGAAAGCAACTCGCCAGCAAGAAATTGATGCAATTTTAGAGAAAATTAGTGCCAAAGGTTTTGATAGTTTGAGTGAGCGGGAGAAGGAGGCTTTGGAGCGGTTTTCGGAGAAGTAGGTTTATTCCAAAACAATATTTTTAGATAGAACTGATTCTACGAAAATCTTTAAACTTGGATTTAGTGGATATAATTTCATTAACATTTTTGGCTTAAAATAATCATTTGAGATTCTATTATAATCTCTATACGTTTTTTTGAAATTAACTTTTTGATGAAGTTTTCGACTGCAATTATGGGTTAATCCCTTATTATTATCATTTTTATCAGTAAAATAAAGCGGTAACAACCAACATTCTATTTCATCTACCGAAATAGCAAATATTATTCTATCAATGTTATCTTCAAAGAAATCTTTTCCGAATTCATCAACAATAACTTGCTCAAATTTTGATTTCACCTTATTAATTAAAACTTCTGGTGAAAGTTTTTCCCCAGTATCATTTGTCTGTTTTATATCATAATGCAAATTTTCAGAAACATCTGTATCTATTTGAATAACAACATATTGGACTCTCTGAAACGCTTCTTTAAAATCTTCCGATTTACAGTATTGGAAGACATTATACCAACCTCCAAACTCTTTAAGTGTTCCTTTTGCGGTTTCGTCAATATCAGGTTGCAGAATAGTTATTTCATCAGAAATATCTTCACCCGTTATGCCCAATAATATATTTTCTAAAACTGCGTGGTCTGTTTCACCCTCGGCAACAAGTCCAAATAATGTCATGAAAATTAGAAGTTTTTAGGTAATCCACCGATGTAGCCTCTCATAAATTGTACAGAAAGTCGTACTGGCTTTTCTCCTTCTGGAACGATGGTAGGTGTAATGCGTTTGGTTTTGGTATGTCCCTCTTTATTTCTGGAAACCACCAATAATCTCACCTCATCATCATTCAAATTCAGACCATCTAAAATGGCAGGATTATGAGTAGTAAAAATCACTTGTTTATCGTGTTTTTTGGAAAGTTTTGTAAGAATTTTGATGAGTTCAATACATAATTTTGGATTCAAAGAAGCATCAATATTGTCGATTGCGAAGAATTTGGGCGTATATTTTGAAATAAACAAGGCAAAATAAAACATCAAAAACAAAAAGCCTTCGTTGGAACTTCGTTGGTCGAAATACTGCAAACCTTCTTCCAAAAAACGGTCTTTTATTCTGATTCTTCTTTCAGTAAACACTAAATCTTTCGGAATTTCAAAGCCTTCAAACCAATCAATTAATTCTAAGTTTTCAATGATTTCTTGAAATTCTTCTGGGGTTTCTTGACTCATTACTGATAATAATTTGAATAAACCTTCTCCTCGAATTCCTAATGGTTCAATTTGCGATTCTTCTTCAAATTTTCTTAGAAATGTGTTTTCTGGGGCGTAGATTAGGAAGTTCTCCAATTCTTCGATTTTATTTTTCTTTAGTAATGAATCGAATTTGGCTAAATCAATTTTCCCATCAAGTAATAAATCCAGATTGTCTTTATCTATTTTAAGGTCTTCTATTTTTCTTATAACCTTCCATTCTGAAAATGACTTATTGTCGTTATCTATTAATAAAAATATATCTTCATCATTTACATTAAGGTTTAGCGAAATAGTTTCTTTAGAAGCCTTTTTATCAAATCCACTTTTCATCCAAATAGGGTCTGTAACTCTAATTCCTCTCGATGATAAAAACTCATTCCCTAACTTATCATCAACTGCCGCCGACCCAAAAGCAATCGCTTCCAAAATATTGCTTTTCCCACAACCATTTGCTCCAATCAGTACGTTTATACGCCCTAATTCAAGGGTTAAGTCTTGGACAGATTTATAATTTTGTATTTTAATTTCTTTAACCATGCTTTTGTTGAAATAAAAAAAGGTTCAGCAATTTACGAAAAAAGCTGAACCTTTTAAAGCTATGTTGGTAATACTGTAGCTCGAAGCAAACGTTGCCCGATAGCATTTCGAGAATGGAGTCCGATTGTTCGACCGCTCTCGAAATGCTATTTCGAGCTACCGTAAAACTACTGTTCCGTATAATGAAACGTCAATCCACCATCCACATAATACGTTGAACCCGTGACGTACTTGGCATCATCCGAAGCTAAGAAAGCAACTACGCCCGCTACATCTTCGGGTTCGCCCAAACGTGCGAGGGAAATATTATTTTTTAGGGTTGCCAAAAGGGCTGGGTCGCTTAATAATTTGGCGTTCATTGGCGTTTTTATGGCTCCTGGGGCAACATTGTTGATTCTTATTCCTAACGGTGCTAATTCAACTGCCAAATTTCGCATCACCATTTGCATTCCGCCTTTGCTGGCACAATAAGGCGTGAAATTGGGGAAAGGCAATTCTTCATGCACTGAACTATTATTAATTACAACACCTGTCCGTTTGTTTTCTTTCACAAATCTCACGAAAGCTTGAGTTAAGAAAAACATTCCTTTCAGGTTGGTATTCATCACCGCATCGTAATCTTTTTCTTCAACTTCCCAAAATGGTGCGTTAATTTCTATTCCTGCATTATTGACCAAAATATCAATTTGTCCGAATGTGTCGAGGGCTTCTTTTACCATTGCATAAACGGCTGGCACTTGTCCGATATCCGACTGGATGAAGTGGGCTTTTGCACCCGTTGCTTCCACTTGGCGAATAGTTTCTGCAACATTTTCATCATTATTTCTCCCTGTGAAAACAATATTTGCACCTTCCTGAGCGAAACGAACGCATATTGCTCGCCCAATGCCACGTCCTCCACCCGTTATGAGGACAACTTTTCCTTTAAATCTTTCCATTAGTTTTTCAGTTTATTTGGATTGTAAGTTCTTATTTTGTTTAACTGAAAATGGATTTATTAAGTTCTAATATTTTGAGGGTATGAGATTACACAGGAACGCCTGCCGCAGCGAGCCACAGAGGAAAAAAATGACAACTACAGGGGTTGAAACTCGCTTTTCTCTGTGGTTCTCCCTTATTGCTCCGTGGCTCTCTGCGGCAGGCGTTCCTGTGTAACCTTTTTTCCTCAAAACAAACTCACCGACGACGAAATGCCAAAATCAATTCCGTTCCATGATAAACAAACATTCTTTCGCCCTTGACTACGAAGTTTTGCGTAAGTGGTAATAAATCAAAAAATGCTTTTTCTTTGTCACTTAAATTGCAGGGAGATTTTGTATTTCCGATGTTTTCAAAACGTACTCTGTTTTTGTCTAAATCTCTCAAGGTGCCATAATACCGACTGCAAGGTCCATTGCCGAAGACTTTTTTCTGGGCAAAATCCAGAGTCATTGTGGCTTCAAAACCTTTGGCTTCGAGTCCCTTATTTTTGTAAATAAAATCTGTAAGAATCCATTCTGTGGCTCGACTTTTGTTAACGGGCGGCGACGGTGCGACTGTTACCATCGAACTCGCCATTTTGTTGGATTCAATGGCAGTTTTACTAATAACTCTTTTCAAAACGTACTTGAAAATTGAACCATCCATTAAACCTTCTGGAACGTCCACAATTTCGATAAGTAATTGATATTCAAATCCTTGATCATGTTTAAAACCTTCAATTTGATCATAAAAATACTCCCAATTCTTCTCAGGGGAATTTTTAACCATCATACATTTGGACTTTCCTTCACCTAAACAATCAACAGTTTTTGCTCCAACAAAGAGTTTTCGGAAAGGGGATTTTAACTTAAATTTAGGGGATTTCGTGGGTGCAAAGCACAGGAAGATGGCACTAATACAAATTAGCAGTTTTAATTTCATACAAATTTTATGTTTTCAAATAATCCTTACTTAGTTGATTTGAAACTACAAAAATGATGCCTTTTAAATTGGAGGGGATTAAAAAACGAAAGCCTCAAATTTCTTTGAGGCTTTGTGGTTCACTGTTAAATAGTTATGAAAAAGAGGAGACATTTGAACAAAACCTTAAAATGCTTGTGTTGGACGACAAAAAACTGATTTTTGCACAATTTTTATATGATATTGTTTTAAATACTTAACAAAGATAAAATTATTTCACAAATAAAATATAACTTTCCTAATTATATTTTTCACTTTATGGATAAAGTATGAGGTCACATCTTTGGTCACGGAGTTGCGTAGCGTTTTTCACAAAGTGTCACAGAGTAAAAAAAGAATGTAGTTGAATATTAATTATTACTTGGTAAAACTCCATGCCTAACTCTGAGTACTTTGCGGCAGGCGTTCCTGTGAACTAAATTTACCAAAAAAAAATCCTTACTTCATAGAAGAAAGGATTTATGGAAATATCCAAAAACAATCTCAATATTAAAATTTTTATTTAAAAGTGAAATACATAGAAATTATTATCACTTTAATTGCTACACTTTTTATA
Source organism: Arcicella sp. (assembly GCA_043769985.1). Taxonomy (GTDB): domain Bacteria; phylum Bacteroidota; class Bacteroidia; order Cytophagales; family Spirosomataceae; genus Arcicella. The sequence goes on along the minus strand of JAYVIV010000056.1, from coordinate 10,973 downwards.
AATTTTGCTGATGAAGTAATAATGTATTTTAGAGAACTATGTTTTGAAAACTTTTTAATGTATTTTAAGTGATATTACTTAGAAAAACATACTATCTTGTTTGGAAAAGGTCAATTCTATGCTTGGCTATTATTTCTCTTAAAAATGATTACACTATGATACTACATAAAATCACAAGTGCAGATAATTTTTTAAAAAAGTTTTTAATGATATAATATTTTCTCGAAATGTTTCAATTAAATATTTAATAAAGTATAATTAATTTGAGAATGAATTAATTTATTAATTTAAACTTAAAAATATTATCTTTATTAAAAATCAGTACAACATAGTGTAATGAGTATATTTACTTAATTATTATATAAAATTTAGCATAAAATATTCCCCTTTTTAAATTGTACTAAATCAAGAAACATTAATTTTTCTATATTATGCAAGAACCGACTTTACAACAACTTCGCTTTCCAATTGGCAATTTTCAAAAGCCCCCAGAAATCACGCCAGAAATGCTTTTGGGTTGGATTATTGACATTGAAAATCTCCCAGCATTACTTCGTAAAGCAGTTGATGGATTGACGGAGGAACAATTGCTACTTCCGTATCGTCCAGAGGGTTGGACAATTAGGCAGACCGTAAATCATGTGGCGGATTCTCATGCGAATGCTTTTATTCGTTTCAAATTAGCTTTGACAGAACATACGCCGACGATAAAGCCTTACGAAGAGCATCTGTGGGCGGAATTGGAAGACGGCAAAAATGCTCCGATAGAATGGTCATTAATAATGTTAGATGTCATGCACAAGCGTTGGATAATGTTGTTAAAATCAATGACGAATGAACAATTCGATCATCAATTTATTCACCCTGAAACCAAACATTTGAATTCGTTGCGGACGGTTACGGGTATGTATTCGTGGCACGGAAAGCATCATACAGCACACATTACAGAGTTGCGAAGACGGATGGAAATATAAGGAAAGTCATAAGTCTTTAAGGAGTTAAAGTTTGATTTAGTTGATGTTTTTTTACTTACGAGCTGATGTTACGCACACTGATTTAGTAGACTAATGTTTTGTTTTAGTGTTTGGAGTTTTCTCATGGACACTTTCATAGCATTTATTACTAAAATAGATTTGATTGCAAAATGGTTTTTCTTGGTATTTACCTTTATTGCCTCCAGTTTGACAAAGGCAATCATTGATAAATACAGATGATTACTTTGGGTTCTGATTGTATGAGCTGGGGATTTTGAATATCCTGTGTTTGATTTGACCGATTTGTAAAATTCTTCGACTTTCCATCTTCTTTGATAGTAGTCTTTAATTGAACTTGCATCAGCCATCAAATCATTGGTTACCAGATAAAGAGTCCCCTTTATGGAGTTTTCGTCTTTGAAAACCTGTTTAGTTATTAGGAGTGGAAAGCCCATTCCTTTTAAATAAACACAGGAAGTTTGACCCTCTTCCAAACCTAATGATTCGATTGACTGATGCTTGCCTTTGTTATGGTCTTCAAGACTCAATGCAACCTTACGATTCTCCTTCAAAGGCATGATAAAATGGCGATTCAGTTCCGAAATATAGGTCATATTTCCATTAGAAGAAAACCATTTATCAGCCAGTATATATTTGAATATCAGATTATTATCAATACTTTTTTTGATGAGTTGTCTGAAATATTGATGTTTACTTACGCTACTCACTCTTTTGAGTTTACCCGTTTTTTTATCTGTTTTAAAGGTGTCTTTATGAATCAAATTGAACCCAACTGGCAAACTGCTATTCTGATTATGATACACAGCTGTTAATTGATTTATTCCTTTGATACTACGACCTTCAACATGGTCGAAATGCCAACAAATGAGTTCATTTTCTTTCATGTAAGGTTTTGGCTCAACTGTATCATCAAGTATTAAAACACCTTCATCTGATTGTATTTGGAGAACAAATGGTTTAACCACTTTCCATAAATCAACCGAGGTATAATTTCGCTCATTAAGGCTACGTGTAAAGGTGTCATGGGCAATATGACCATCCAAAAGTGAGGATAATTGGGTTGCTGTACTTTGCCCTTGATTAATAATCAAATAGTCAGTATATAAATCAAACTCAGGAGATACGTGTTGCACAAGATTGCTTTTTTTCGTAAATTTAATTATATCGGATATGGTAATCTAACAATGCGTAACTTCAATTACGAGATAAGACTTAATACACTGTTTAATAAGTTTTATTATCTAAATTGTTGGAACACGATTTTCAAGATTTATAGGATTAAAATGATTGTAATTTCTAATCTTGTTTAATCTGGTAAATCTTATCAATCGTGTTCTAAAAAAATACCAGAAAACTTATTAAACAGTGTACTTAAAGACTTACGACTTTTGCAAATTTCAACCATTTACTCATTACAGTAACATAAATCCTAACCATTCATCGTTATAAAATCGAATATCTTAAAATTGGATGAAAAAATTAAAAATTTATCTTGAAAAATATCAAAAAATGGGTCTGATGCTATTCTACCTTATTTTTTGTATTGTTTCGACTCCTTGCTATTCTCAATCTTTTTTTTCAAAATTGTTTAAATCAGACGGCACGAGGCGAAAAAGTATGTACGAAAAACATTCTGAAATTGCTTTCGGAATCGGTACATCACATTATTATGGCGATTTAGCTCCTTATAACCGCCCTATTCAATCAAGCTTACAAAACATTAATTGGAATATTGGCGTGGATTTTACTCGTCATTTCACGCCTCATTTTAGCGGTCGTGCCAGCCTCACATGGGTGCGTCTGACGGGTGATGATAATAAATTTGAAGGTGTTGCAGGACGTGAGCAATTGTATATGCGCAATGCCCATTTCAGAAATGATGTGCAGGAATTGGCTTTAACGGGTGTTTATAATTTAATTCCTGAGACCAGAAATTTTCGTAATCGTGCGAAGTTTAATCCCTACGTATTCGCTGGAATCGCTGTTTTTCACCATAACCCTATGGCGAAAGTTCCAACGGATTATGCAGGTACGGAGGCAGCTCCGAGTGAGTGGGTAAGTTTGCAGTCACTCAATACTGAGGGACAAGGTTTGCCAAATTACCCCGACCAGCCTTATGATTTGGTGAACATAAATATTCCTTTTGGGGCGGGCATAAAATATAAGTTGAATAAAGCGTGGGATTTAGGTTTTGAAGTAGGCATCCGATATACTTTCTCAGATTATTTGGACGATGTGGGCGGATATTTTGCCGATAAAGGGGATTTAAGAGGAATCAGTAGTTTGTCGGCTGTCATTGGACATCGTGAAAATGAAAAAATTGCCGCTTGGACAGGTCGTGACCGTGAGGCTTTTGCCAGAGCTTATTATCTTTCAAAAGGATTAATTGATAATTCAATAACATTTGCTGATATGCGAAGTTTTCCAGAATTGGATATCACAAATGGTGGGGTGAGAAACAGTTCTTCGAGGTTAAATGATATGTATATTCTAACGAGTTTTAAAATTATTTACCACATTGCTCCGAGTATAAAATGTCCTGTGATTCGATAGGATTTATGGTTTTCTTAGCGTAGAAAACTATAAATCTAAAATTTCTTCCAAGGCAAATAACCTGTACAAAGGCAAATTGATAAATTTTTCACTTTTTACAAAATTCCTTGGTGAAGTTCTAAACAAGTATTTTGTTGTATTTTTTGATTCAAAAACCTTTAAACTGTGGGTATTTTTGTTGCTTCCGCTTTTTACTTCAATCGGTATGATGTCGTTATTGTATTGCAACACAAAATCTACTTCCGCTTCATTACCCGATGTCCAATAAAACACCTCTTTTTGTAGTAATTTCACCAATTCTAAACAAGCATAATTCTCAATAAAAGCACCATTATATTCCTTGTACAAATCATCAGGTCGGAGAATAATCTCCGGTGTAAGCTCTAACATTGCTCCCAACAAGCCCGTATCTAAAAGGTACAATTTGAATTTTCCCAAGTCTGCATAACCTCCCAAGGGCAGTTTTGCAGTCCTAAGTTCATTTACAATATGAATCAACCCTGCATTTTTTAACCAATCAATTGATTGTTCAAAATGGGATGAACGGGCATTTTTTTTAACTTCACTATACAAAAATTTACTATTTTCTTTTGCCAATTGATAAGGAATTGACCGCCAAATTTCAGCAATTTTAATCGTTTCTTTTGGTTCTGCATATTTTGAAAAGTCCTTTTGGTAAGATTGCAAAATTTCGTTTTGAATTTTTCTTACCGCTACAATATCTTTATTTTCGATATACTCTTGCACAACCTCGGGCATCCCTCCCAAAAACAAATACATCTTCATCAGATTCAACATTTTTTCGTGTAAAATATCTGGAAAAGCAACGAAATCTTTTATATTTAGTAATTCATCAATCAAAAAATATTCTTTTAAAGCCATCAAATATTCCAAAAAATTCATCGGATACATCGTCAGAAAATTCACTTTCCCTACTGGAAAACTCGTTGATTTTCCCACACTCACGCCCAACAAAGAACCAGCCGCAATGATGTGAAATTGCGGTGCATTTTCATTGAAATATTTCAAACTCGTAATGGCTTTGGGCAAAACCTGAATCTCATCAAAGAAAATCAAAGTATTTTCAGCCTCAATTTTTTTGTTAAGATAAAGCCCCAATTGATTAATAATTTGGAAAGGGTCAAGCGTTGAATTAAAAATATCCTTCAAATTTTCGTCTTCCTCAAAATTAAGTCTAATGTAATTTTTGTATTCGCTCTTTCCAAATTGATTTACGATGAAAGTCTTACCGATTTGTCTTGCCCCTTGAAGTAGTAACGGTTTTCTTTTAGAGTCGTTTTTCCACTTTTTTAATTCATTATATATTAATCTTTCCATAAATTATTTTGACTGAATTTCTACAAATATAATAAAATGGTATAGAAAAGTGTAAGAAAATTTCAAAATATGGTGTATGAAAATGTAAAAAATGGATTAAATATGATATAAAAAAGTGTAGAATTGTATTTTATAAAATTATAACATTATTTCATTCATAAATTAAACATACATTTATGAAGACAAAATATTCAAATAAACGAACAAAACACTTAAAGAAAAATAAATAATTCTTACCTATAAATTTGCCATTATCCCACGGATTCATTAACTTAGATTATCACCAATACCACAAAACCATTCACAAATCAAATATATTAAACCGTGGAAGTCGCAGCAATTGATTTAGAACAAGAAAGAAAGGAAATCCTAAAACGGTACAGAAAATTACTTCATACCGCCCGTCCATACCTTCAAGATGATGATGCCAAACTGATTAAAAAAGCCTTTTTGATGTCGGCAGAAGCCCACAAAGATATGAGGCGGAAATCGGGTGAACCTTATATTTATCACCCCATTGCCGTTGCTCAAATTTGTGTGGAAGAAATTGGCTTGGGTTCAACCTCTATCATGTGTGCATTATTGCACGATGTAGTTGAGGATACAGAAATTAGTTTAGATGAAATTGAAGTAGATTTTGGCAAGAATGTTGCCAAAATCATTGACGGATTAACCAAAATTTCGGGTGTTTTTGATTACGGAAGTTCACAACAAGCTGAGAATTTTCGAAAGATGTTATTGACGCTTTCGGATGATATTCGGGTAATCTTAATTAAGCTCGCCGACCGTCTTCACAATATGCGAACGCTGGGAAGCATGGCACGGGATAAGCAACTCAAAATCGCTTCTGAGACTTTTTATTTATATGCTCCACTCGCTCACAGGTTGGGTTTGCACGCCATCAAATCGGAATTGGAAGATTTGTGTTTGAAATATACCGAACCCGAAGCCTACAAAGATGTTGCCCGCAGACTGAAAGAAACTAAGACTTCAAGAGAGAATTTTATTCAGAATTTTATTAAACCTATTGAAAAAGACTTAACAGAAATGGGTTTCAAGCACGTGGTAAAAGGTCGCCCGAAATCCATTTATTCGATTTATAACAAACTCAAAAAAAACAATACGCCTTTCGAAGAAATTTATGATCTTTTTGCCGTTCGAGTAATTTTGGACGTGCCGACTGAGCAAGAAAAAGCCGCTTGTTGGGCGGTTTACTCAATGGTTACTGACCATTATAAACCTAATCCCGACCGACTGAAAGATTGGATATCTACCCCAAAATCAAATGGTTACGAGTCCTTACACACAACCGTAATGGGCGGAGGCAAACGTGGACGTTGGGTGGAAGTGCAAATCAGAACGGTGCGAATGGATGAAATTGCCGAGAAGGGTTTTGCCGCTCACTGGAAATATAAAGGCAATGATACCAGAACAAATACAGCCTTTGAATCGTGGTTAAGCCAGATTCGGGAGGCTTTGGACTCTAACGATAAATCTCAATCGGCGGTAGATTTAGTGGATGATATTCGGAGTAGTTTGTATAATGAAGAGGTTTTTGTTTATACCCCAAAAGGCAAATTGGTGGTGTTGAAAGATGGAGCAACGGCTCTGGATTTTGCCTTTGAAATTCATACGGAAGTTGGAGCAAAATGTATTGGGGCGAAGGTAAATAATCGCCTCGTACCGCTGAGTCACAAAATCAAAACGGGGGATATTATTGAATGTATGACCTCGCCGAAGCAAAAACCTTCGGAAGATTGGTTGAAGTTTGTGGTGACGACCAAGGCAAAATCTCGGATTAAGGATTATATCAAAGAAGCCAATAAATCGCACGTCGTGATGGGGCGTGATATGATTGAACATCGCTTGAAAGTGTTGGGTATTTCACCGTTGACTTTGGAAGTTACTAACCAGTTACGAGCCTATTTCAACGCCAAAGATTCCAATGACTTGTTCTATCGTTTTGGGAAAGGATATGTGCAGTTGGATGAGTTAAAACGTTGGAAATCAGACCGTGAGGCTCACGAACGCAAGCAAGAAGCGAAGTCAATCAAACAGCCTTTGACGGATTTGAAATCGGTTACGAAGGAGTTAAAAAAACTGCATGGTGATAAGAAAAATGCCGATGGAATTTTGATTGGGGAGGATATGGATAAGATAGATTACACGCTGGCAAAATGTTGTAATCCTATTGCTGGCGATGATGTTTTTGGATTTGTAACCATCAACGAAGGCATAAAAATACACCGAACATCCTGTCCAAATTCAACGGAATTACTTTCAAGACACGGCGACCGAGTAATTAAAGCCTTCTGGACGAGTCAGATTCAGATGTCGTTTTTGGCTCATTTAGTAATAAGGGGAATGGACAGAATGGGCTTAATGAATGACGTTACGAGAGTAATTTCTCAGGAATTAAAAGTCAATATTCAAAGCCTTTCTATCGGTGTGAAAGAAGGAATTTTTGAAGGAAAAATTGCCTTGATGGTCAGTGATACCATCCATTTAGAGAAATTAGTAAATTCTTTGGAGCAAGTGGAGGGGGTGATTGAGGTGGAGCGTGGGGAGTGATTTTACGGTAACTCGAAATAGTATTTCGAGAGCGAAGTCCGACTATTCGACCGCTCTCGAAATGCTATTTCGAGCTACAGCATCCAAATTCCAACTTTTTATCCTTGGCGAGTGTCCCACTCGACAACTTACGGTGGCACGGTGGACTAATAATTTCATCTTTACATTGTTGTGTTCAGATTTTGCTTTCGCAAGTTGTCAGGTGAGACACTCGCCAAGGATGGAGTGATTGTTTTTTGAATATCTCTATAACATAAAATATTAAGCCGAGGTTGCGTTGATGAATATTAGGAATGAGTAAATGGACTTTTTAGACTTCATTCAAAGCGAAAATCAACATTCCATCTGATAATTTGAATAAAATTGATTTATTTTGTGTTACAATGTAGAATTAGTCCAAATTAAAGGGCAATCGTTTGATAAAATATGCAACCACAATCAAATATAGATTCTGTTAAGAAAATATTCACGGCGTACCTTGAAAATAGAGGACTTCGCAAAACGCCTGAACGCTTTGCGATTTTGGAGGAAATCTATTCTCGTGACGATCATTTTGATGTCGAGGAATTGTATATTTCCATGAAAAACAAAAAGTATCAAGTCTCACGAGCAACGGTTTATAATACGCTTGATGTCTTGGTAGAATGTGACTTAGTGGCAAAACACCAGTTCGGAGGCAATCAGGCACAGTACGAAAAATCGTACGGGCGTAAACAACACGACCACTTGATATGCACTGATTGTCACCACGTTACGGAATTTTGCGACCCTCGGGTGCAAGGAATTCAAAATATGGTTGGCGAAATGTTGCAGTTTAATGTAATGCACCATTCCTTGATTTTTTATGGTTCATGTACGAAAACCGACTGCGAATTTAAAAAAGCAATGGTGGTAGAAAAACGTGAAATGGCATAATTTCAAACATCATGCAAATCACGCTCAATTTTACGGTGTTGCTACTTGGAATTATTATTTCGTCTTCCTTTTTTGCGACGGGTTTGTTGTGGTTTGCCCCTCAAAACAGACAATCGAATCGCTTTCTTGCTCTGCTCATTTTCACCATTGCCCTTTGGTTAATTGACCATTTTCTGAGAATTGCTGATATTTATGGTCAAAATGCTAATCTCTATTTCCTCCCCATTTTCTATTCTTTCGCTTTTGGGCCTTTGATTTATTTTTATGTAAAAAGTCTTGCTAATCAGTCGTTTACCTTTCAGAAAAGGGATTATTTGCATTTTGTTCCCGTGGTTTTTCAAGCTGGATTATATATCTTTTTAACCACAAAAAACTATAATTTTAAGAATTGGTACTGGGAAAATGTTCATCAATGGATTACCTACAAAATTGAATTTGATGGTACTTTTATTTCTATGTTGATTTACCTGATTTTGTCAATTCGTTTACTAAAAAATTATCAAATTTATGTAGCCAATAATTTTTCTGAAACCTCAAAAATTCGCTTGAATTGGCTCAAAATTATTTTGATTATTTTGGTTGTTTTGTGTGTCCAGTGGTTACTGGAAATCATTTTGCGAGATTTCTTTAATCTCTATTTCAACTATGATTATTCCCTTCAAATTTTGGGAATTATGGCTTTGGTGCTTGCCGTTGGAGGGATTAGGCAGGCAAATTTATCGGAGGTAAATTTTGAGGGAGAAGTTATTCAAAAGGCTCAAGTTCAAGTAGATAACCAAATTTTGGAGCAAATAAAAAAGGGTATGGATGTTCAGAAATTATACCTAAATCCCACCCTGACCTTAGCAGATTTTGCCAAAGAAATAAAGTTAAATCCAAAGATAGTTTCTCAACAAATCAATACAGGTTTAGGCAAATCTTTCAACGATTTTGTAAATGAATATCGAGTCGAGGAAGTGAAAAAACGTTTGAATTCTCCTGACCTCGAACGCCTAACGATTTTAGGAATTGCCTACGAATCAGGCTTTAATTCCAAAACTACTTTTAATCGGATTTTCAAAGATTTCACAGGCGTTGCTCCGAGGGTTTTTTTGAAGTAATTATTGTCTGCGAAGACATGGACAACAAAATATAGACCACGGATGACACGGATTAAACGGATTTTCACAGATAAAAATTAAAAAATCCGTGAAAATTTGTTTAATCCGTGTTATCCGTGGTCTAAAAAGTCCCAAAACCTGATTTGGGACGTGCCAAATTGTGCTTTGGAGCGTTTGTTCCTATTTTTCTAATCAATTTTGTGTCGTTCATTTAAAACATAACGATATGAAAAAACTCATCATCCTTTTCACAATTCTCTTTTTTAGATCTTCTCTTTTTGCTCAAATAGGCTGGATAAATCATACCCGAATCTTGCCTGATACGCTCAGGAAAGTACCCATAGCCATCACGGTTTATCACAATCCAAACCCAAATTATCCCATTTTAAATGATACAAAAGTTGAATACGAAGGCAAATATGTCTGGAAACACAGCACTTTCGTCCGTTCGGAAATGGAAGATTTGGAGGTAGTTTCGGCAGGTAGTTTTATTTGGTATTCAGAAAAAGGATGGTTCACAAATGTACAATATGACAAGAAAAAATTTACTGAAAGATTCAACTGTAAAGACGGCATTCTGAAAAAAGGAAAGACCTATATTTTCAAGAAAAACTATCGTTTTGGCGATGGATTATACGGTGGTGATGCACTTTGGTATGTGTTGGCAAAAGATAAAAATGGGAAGGTTTATAAAGGAATTGGGTTGATTGAAACCGAAGGAGAATTAGAGAATAAAAAGTAGAAGTCAAACCGAAGGCTTCCTTAAAAAGCATTTAAACAACAAAAGTCATGAAAAATACAATCATCCTATTTATCGCAAGTGTCTCATTATCAATAAATTCATTCGCTCAATCGGTTTTCAAAGCGAACACAGAGAAAAGTAAATTCTCATGGACGGGCTATGCAGCCGTAGGTACTTATGCTCCCACAGGAAACATAAAATTAAATTCAGGAAGCCTAACTTTTGATGGAAAAAATATCACAAAAGCCAATTTTGAATTTGATATGAAAACCATCTCCCACGAAAATAAAGACCTTCAAAATCATCTTAGAAATGAAGATTTTTTTGATGTTGAAAAATACCCAAAAGCTACGTTTATCTTGGAAAAAATTGTTGATAATCAAGCTACAGGTTTACTGAAAATTAAAGCGGTTCAAAAGAAAATATCATTCCCGATTACTGTAATCAAGTCAGATAAAGATATTTCATTTCAAGCAGTAATTAATGTAAACAGAACAGAATTTGGCATAAAATATAACTCAACCAATTTCTTTTCAAATCTTGGAGATTATGCTATTAAGGATAATTTTGAGTTTCGATTGGATTTATCAATGGACAAGATGATAAAGTAAATATTTTCTTTGAGATTGTTTATCTTTGCACCTTTGAAAAGAAGCCCCCCAACCCCCAGAGGGGGAGTCTTTTGAAATTCAACATAAAATGCCCCTTCTGGGGGTTGGGGGCTTCTAATAAAATGGCAGTAGATGTATTGTTAGGTTT
>JAYVIV010000055.1:0-4954 GCA_043769985.1 Arcicella sp. | reverse complement strand
AATTTTCTTTTTTTGCTTCTTTTTTTCTTTTAAAGTTATCCACAATTGTGGAAAAGTATTGAGCTAACTTTGTAGCTTAAACAGTCTATCAAAATAGGTGAACTATAACACCAAAAAAGCGTAAGGGCTTATCCGTTGATGCAGACCTATTTTGATTTATTTTGAGAGGTATCATATAGAAATTTGGTGGCAAGCACCGTTATTAAGGTTTTAATAGAGACTCAGAATTTAGACACATTTCAACATTTTAAACCCTAAAATAATGTATTCTTTTATCGTTGGTATTGACATTTCAAAATTAACCCTTGATGCCGTTATTATGACTGATGGGAGTCCTGAAAAACCTACTCATTATCATTTACCAAATACGCCTAATGAAATACAAAAATTATTCAAGGGCTTTGCTAAAATACCCAATTTTTCATTAGATAAATGTCTAATCTGTATTGAAGCCACAGGAGTTTATACTTATCCTATGCTTAGTTTTGTGGCTCAAAATCAGGCTAATATTTGGGTAGAGTCGGGTACTCGAATTAAAAAATCTGGTGGTATTCAAAGAGGCAAAACTGATAAAGTTGATGCCCTAAGAATTGCCACGTATGCCTCTAAGAATCAGGAGAATATAAGACTTTGGAAGCCTTTAAATTCAACCATTGATAAAATTAAAAACTTGACCAGCCTACGAGACCGTTTGATGAAAAGCAAACAAAAATTAACTGTCCCAGTGGAAGAATTTCGCCAAATGGGTGATACTAAAATGGCTAATTTACTCTCGAAAGCCATGCAATCCAGTGTTGAGGCTCTTGAAAAAGATATTATCGCCATCGAAAAGCAAATTAAAAAACTTTTAGATGAAGATGATGACCTCAAAGAACTTTTTTCTTTGGTTACTTCGGTGGTCGGTATTGGCACACAAACAGCCATTGCTTTAATCGTTTATACTGATGGATTTACCTTGTTTGACGATGCTCGAAAATTAGCTTGTTATGCTGGTGTCGCTCCGTTCCCCTACACTTCTGGAACAAGTGTAAGAGGTAGAACAGGAGTCTCCCAAATGGCTAATATGACCCTCAAATCGGTCTTACATATGGCATCTTTGACGGCTGTGAAATTAGACCATCAACTCAAGGATTACTATGAACGAAAAGTGGCACAGGGTAAACGAAAAATGTCTGTTCTAAATGCCGTAAAAGCTAAACTTTTGCACCGTGTTATGTCAGTTGTTCAAAGAAAAGAAAAATATGAAAATTCCGTGAATTTTTCCTTGGTTTTGTCATAGAAATCAACGGCATCAATGATTAATCCCTAATTACCTAATAACTAATCCCCAACCCCTAAAAACACATGGAAAACAAAGAAATTCAAAAACTCCTTGACTTTATTGCACAGTCAAATCTTGATGAGGTAAGCATCGAAACCTCTGAACTGAAATTATCTGTAAAAAGATACGGTATTGCTCCCGTGGTTCAGCAAATGGTTGCTTCGACTCCGCAAGTTGCTGCTCCCGTGGCAGTTGCTTCTGTGGTTCATCAGGCAGTTGCGGCAGTTCCTGCGGCGGCTCCCGTGGTTGCTTCAAACAGAGTGACCATCAAATCTCCGATGATTGGAACTTTCTATCGTTCATCAAGCCCAGATCGCCCTTCGTTGGTGGAAATTGGTTCTGAAATCTCAAAGGGAAGTCCCGTTTGTATCATCGAAGCTATGAAATTGTTCAACGAAATTGAGTCTGAAATCTCAGGACGTATCGTTGAGGTGTTGGTAGAAAATGCCACTCCCGTAGAATTTGACCAATCTCTTTTTGTTGTAGAACAGTAATTTAGGTAGGAGGTATAAGGTATGAGATATGAGGTATGAGGTCTGTTCATCCAATGAGTTTGTAATGACACATTAGCGGAAAACCTCATAATTCATACCTCATACCTAATACCTCATACCTCATACCTAAAAAAATGTTTAAAAAAATACTCATTGCCAATCGTGGCGAAATTGCTCTTCGCATTATTAGGACTTGCCGAGAAATGGGCATCAGAACGGTTGCGGTTTATTCAACTGCCGACCGTGAGAGTCTTCATGTAAAATTTGCGGATGAAGCCGTTTGTATCGGACCTCCTCCAAGCCGACAGTCATACCTAAATATTCCTGCCATTATTTCTGCTGCTGAAGTTACGGGGGCGGATGCTATTCATCCAGGCTACGGATTTTTATCGGAAAATGCTGAATTTTCAAGAATTTGTCATGAGTACGGTATCAAATTTATTGGAGCAACTGCCGACCAAATCAATTCAATGGGCGACAAGGCAACTGCCAAAGCAACCATGAAAAACTCGGGCGTTCCTGTAATTCCAGGGTCTGAGGGCTTGATTGATACCGTTGAGGAAGCAAAAGAATTAGCGAAAGGAATCAAATATCCCGTTATCATCAAAGCTACGGCTGGTGGTGGTGGACGTGGTATGAGAATTATACGTAACGAAGGAGAATTTGATAAACTTTGGGACGATGCCAAAACAGAATCAGCAGCGGCTTTTGCCAACGATGGTTTATACATGGAAAAATACGTTGAAGAACCACGTCACATCGAAATTCAGATTGTCGGTGACCAATTCGGAACGGTTTGCCATTTATCAGAACGGGATTGTTCGATTCAACGTCGTCATCAAAAATTGTGTGAAGAAACGCCTTCACCAGCCCTTACGCCCGAATTGCGTGAGCTTATGGGAACGGCAGCCGTGAAAGGTGCAGCAGCCATCAAATATGAAGGTGCAGGAACAATTGAGTTCCTTTTGGATAAACACGGCGAGTTTTATTTTATGGAAATGAATACTCGTATTCAAGTGGAACATCCTATTACTGAGGAGGTTACGGATTTTGATTTAATTAAGGAACAAATAAAAGTAGCGGCAGGTGTGCCAATTTCGGGCAAGAATTATTTTCCAAAATTATTTGCTTTAGAATGTAGAATTAATGCCGAAGACCCCGCTCATGGATTCCGTCCATCGCCAGGGAAAATCACTAATTTGCACTTACCAGGCGGTCATGGAATTAGAATTGATAGCCACGTTTATTCGGGATATACGATTCCTCCAAATTACGATTCAATGATTGCAAAAGTGATTGCTACGGGTCAAAGTCGGGAGGAAGTGTTGTCGAGAATGAAGCGAGCTTTGCAAGAATTTGTGATTGAAGGAATTAAAACTACGATTCCATTCCACATTAAATTAATGGACGATGAACGTTTCAAATCAGGAGATTTTAATACTTCGTTTATGGAAGGATTTGATTTGAGTGATTTATAGAAAATAAAGCGTAATTCGGTGTTCGATAAAATGCTAAAAATTAGTGTATTGGTATTCAATAATTAAGTTTTGTATGTTTACCTAAAAAGCCCTTTGAAATTATTTTCAAAGGGCTTTTTAGGTAAATATTAAAGAGATTTTATTATAATAAACGATTAAATGTCAATGTTCTAACGAACATCAAGCATCGAAAAACCAAGATCGAAATACTAATCTCGATTCTCAATCTTATTCAAATCCACCTTACTTTTCTTATCCAAAGAATTAATCCAAGCTGCAATTTTCAGAACATCAGCTTTCGGAACGTGCGACATTGGTGCCATGGCGGTTGCGTAATCGGGCCAATTTTCAGGTTTTGGTTCGTAAACCAATGAGAGAATCTGTTCGTTTGTATAATTGCGTTTGGCAATATCCGTGTAAGATGGACCTATTACTTTATTACCCTCAGCGTGACAAGCTAAACAAGCGTGTTTTTTCAATAAGCCTGCCACTTCTTTACTGTTCACGATAATGTTTCTACTTGCTCCAATTTTCTCTTTTTTCGTAGTACTTTTTATTTCCTTCACAGGCACCGACGTAGGCTGATTTGCTCTCAAAGGTATTTTTGCCAAATCTCCCGTTGGAATTTCATTTAATGTATAATAACTTATGTCGTGCAAAAGAGACTGCCCTTCGTCATTTTCAATACCCGAAGCCATCACTTGATGAATGTATCCTTGACGAATATTATCCAAAACTAAACGCACTTTCATACGGTCGTCCGATACAATTACGCCTCTCAAAGGTGTATTTTCTTGGTTAATAATCGGACTTCCGTATTGATGTTGGTATTTATAAATGAAACTTTTTAATTCGTAACTATTCAGATTCTCAGCACTTTGACGATTAATTGGCATGGTAAATTCAATCTCAAAACCATCAGGACGAGCCGATACGTTTTTCATTTCAAAAGGCGTTTTACCATTCCAAACCAAACGTTGCAAACCGAATAAATCCTTACCAGTTGAACCCCAACCACGTGAAGTTTGTCCCACGAACATCGAACCATCATTGCCCCATCTCGCCCGCAAAGTTCCTGATTGAAAACCCTCACGGAAAGGGTAACAAGCTCCTTGATATTTACCGTTTACTTTCTCCAAAGTCATTCGCATCGCTTTGGATTGCCCTTGGTCATAGACAAAATATTGTCCTTGAAATGGTCCGAATTTTCCGCCCGTTTCGTCCTCAATCATATCTGCCGTGGAGATTCCCATCAAAGCATGTGGAAACCAAACGGCTGGTAATTTCAAAGATTTCATTTTTTTAGCAGCTTCAAACATGGGTTCACCTGTGTCTGGAATGTCTTTTACCGTGGTGAATTTCAAAGGAGATTCAGGCTCTTTTGTCCACCAAAGTCCGCCAGCATTTCCCGCAAAATCACCCTTTTCTAAATGCGTTATTCGTCCAGAACCTACCCAATCGCCTTGATTTTCTCCGTACAAAACATCGCCATTTGAATTGACTGTAAAGCCTGCGGGCGAGCGTAAACCTGTAGCAATGGGTTCAAGTGTTCCGTCTTTTTTGATTTTGACTAACCAACCTCTCCATTTCGCCAATTTGCCTTCGCCATAGCCAACCCAAGCCACATTGAAGGTCAAATACATATCCCCAGCTTTATCAAA
>JAYVIV010000054.1:0-9118 GCA_043769985.1 Arcicella sp. | reverse complement strand
TTATTTGGATAAAATTGGTTTGGGTTATGAAGAAGCAAGAAAAGTGAATCCTAAAATAATTTATGTTTCCGTAACAGGTTATGGGCAAACTGGACCATACTCCCATTTGGCTGGGCATGATTTGAATTATATCGCCTACGCAGGAGTTTTGGGAATTACAGGTGAAAAAGATGCTCCTCCAACCGTTCCAGGTGTGCAATTGGCGGACATTGCGGGAGGCTCGTATATGAGCGTAATCGCAACGCTTTCAGCCCTTCACTCCCGCACGCAAACGGGCGTGGGTCAGCACGTTGATGTTTCAATGACTGATGCTGTAATGCCTTTGTTATCAGTATCTTATGCTATTTATTCAGCCACAAATCAAGCTCAAAATAGAGGAACATTGCCACTCTCAGGAGGAATGCCGAACTATGGAGTTTATGAATGCCAAGATAAAAAATACATCGCTTTAGGAACATTAGAACCTAAATTTTGGAGTAAATTCTGTGATTTGACCAATAAACCCGATTGGAAAATGTTTATGGTTCCTCAAAATCCAGAGCAATTGGTGAGCTTTAAGAACTTGATTGGAAGCCTATTCTTAGAAAAAAGTCAATTGGAATGGATAGCGTTTGGTTTTGAAAACGACCTTTTGATTAGTCCAATATATCATTTGGAAGACTTAGAGAACGACCCACACCTCCAAGCTCGACAAATGATTATTGAAACGGAACATCCCACGGCAGGGAAATTAAAATCCATTGGCGTACCCCTAAAATTTTCAGAAACCGAAGCAAAACCATCATGGGCGGCTCCTATTTTAGGAGAGGATACGGAGGAGATTTTGAGGGAGTTGGGTATGGAATAAATTATTTTCTATATATTTACTCAAAATTAAACCACTATTTATGCAAGTACCTCGTGACCTTCTGTGGAAGGGTATCTTAGAAGATTGTTTCCCAGATTTCCTTCGATTTTTTATTTCAAATGCCGATGAACTCTTTGATTTTACGAAAGAAATTCAGTTTTTGGATAAGGAATTAACCAAATTGTTTCCAGAATCGAAAGCTAAAAACCGCCGTGCTGATAAATTAGCTAAGGTTTTTATGAAAGATGGTACCGAAAAGTGGATTTTGGCTCATGTTGAAGTCCAAGGATATGTGGACGATAAATTCGGTTTCAGAATGTTTCAATATTATTATCGAATCCGAGAAAAATATAATCAGCCCGTTATGGCTTTTGCAATTCTCACAGACGATAATCCTAATTATCGCCCTAATGAATTCTTTGAAGGTTTTTTAGATACTGAACTCCTGTACAAATATAAAACCTTAAAACTTTCAGATTATCGTCCAGAGGATTTTCAAAAAACAGATAACATATTTGCTTTTGCTTTGGAAATTGCTTGGTATGGTCTAAAAGTCAATAAACCAAAAGAAGGCGAAACACTGTACAAACTGAAAATGAATTTATTCAGAAGGGTTCAAAAAAAAGGGTACAGTGCAAATGATTTTAGACAAATATTGAAATTCTTGAAAAATTATGTTTCTTTTGGAAATTCAGAAATGTTGATTAAATTTGAAGAGGAAACAGATAAACCAATTAAGAATATGGGCATTATAGAAACAGTGGAGACTTACTATCGAGAATATGGTGAGAAAATAGGAGAAAAAAGAGGAAAGAAAGAGGGAGAAATCAAAGGAGAAATCAAAGGTAAAACAGAAGAACGTTCTACAACAGTTGTGAAACTGTTTTCACGTGGTTTTGAGATTAATCAGATTGCTGACATTTTAGAAATAAGTATAGAAGAGGTACAACAAATATTGAAAACTAAGTCTTTGATTTAGAATTATTAACATTACAAAAATCCCTGACAATTCTGATAATTATTAGGGATTTTTTTATGGGTTTTATCTAAAATTCCCCTTAAAATCAACCTCTTTTTTATGAAAAGGGTCAATAATTTTATCAATCAAATCTGCTAAAATTGCACGAGTTATGGGTTGGTTTCTATCAGGATAGTTTTTCATAATAGATTGTAAATAATCAGCAGGTACGGGTTGTATTTTAGTAAGAATCTCAAAGGCATCATCGGCTACTAATTTTTCAGACATCACTTGCTCATTTGCTTGCATTTTTAGGTTCGGATAAATGACTTTTAGGGCATTAATTACTTCCCCATTCGTCATCACAGAATCAGGATAAAACCACGTTTGGTTAGACCATTTGTAGTTTTTGCCTTCTCCTTTCAGAATTCCTGTTGCTCCAATTCGTTGGATGGCTTCAAAATTTGGATGCTCTGGTTTTACGTCTAAAAATGGCAATAAATAAGCCTTCGATTTCAAAAGATTATCTTGTACTTTTCTAATAGATGCCTGTCGTGGTGAAATCTTTTCTCGCACACACAAGGCAGCCAACGTACCCGCCGCTTGACCAATGCCTATGACAACGGGTTGCAGGCGACTTGCTCCATTCACAATGTTTGAAACTGAAATAGATTTCTCTGCAACTATCAGATTATCAAACCCTTCTGGAATTAAACTGCCCAACGGAATGCTGAATGAAGGCACTGGAACGTAGTACAAATCTGGTGCGTTGGTATTTTTGCCGTGATGTTGATCAACGGGATAATCTCCCACGGCAATTCCTGTTCTATATAAAGGTTCGGCTTGGTAATAAGGCTTTTCTAAGTGATTCATATTGGGGCGAGCCAATCCATGAATTCTTCTACTTTCACGGTGATAAGGCATTAAAGGCAATTTATCTTCTGTTTGAAATTCGTCTGATAATCCTAAGGTTTTCCAACCTAATTCTGTTTGCATAAAATAGACAAATCCTAATGTATGTTCCTTCGCTTTTTTGATGGTTTCTTGGCGTTGAGATTCGTTCATTTCAACCATATTTGCGTAAAAATCATTACCATTGATGGGCCAATTAATCATGAACTTTCCGTTTTGAATTTGCCCATAAGTTTTCATCTGTTCACAATCCCAGAGGCGTTCCATTTTTTTGTTAGGACATAATTTTTCGCAAGCACAAATAAAATCTTCTTTTTTGTAATTCAACGGTTTACTGATGGTTACGTCTCTATTATATTCTTTTAAAACCGCAACATACGTCAAATCCTGCACGATATTATTGGCTTTTTCTGGAGCGATTTTTTCATTGTACGTAACTTTTGATTCCATCCCAACATCATATTTTACCCCTACTTTTGCAGCAACGTCCCCTAACTCTGTCCCATCAATCAGAATTTTGGCGTTGATGGTGATATCATCCGAAAAATCAACTGTCCAACCTTCCGATTTCTTTTTAATATTTAGGAATCTTACTGAAGAAATTACGCTCAAATTCTTTTCTCTCGCACACATTTGTCGCAGGATTTTTTGAGCAACTGCTGGTTCAAACATCACCTTACTCACCCATCCTGAAGCCAGTGCCGCTTCGCTTCCATAATGTTTGATTAATTCGTTCCGAAATTCTGCCCAAAGTCCCGATGGCAAATTATGATTTCCGTCAATGGCACTCACACCCGCCGAGGTCATCATACCGCCAAGCCAAGCGGTTTCTTCGATGATAATGGTCTTCACACCCATGCGAGCCGACTGGATTCCTGCCATTGTTCCACTGGTTCCTCCACCAATAATCAAAACCTCGGTATTAAACCTACTTTTATCAGAATAGGCATTTTTTAATGATAAAATGAGAAAAAATATACTCAACAGTATTTTCATGGCATAAAAGTTGTTTAGTCGTTCATGTATTTTGACTTTTTTGAGTCAAGTTGCAATTTAGGGAATTGATAAAATTGAGTTTAATGAGATTATCAGCCAATCCTTAGCCACAAATCCTTTCTGTTATTTTAATACGACCCAATTTATTAGATTATGTTAAAGCATACATTTGTCCTTACTTTCGTTGTTAATTTATTAATCACTACCAAAGTTTTCTCTCAAGACTTCAAAGGGAGAGCAACTTCTTATCTGACAGAGGCTTATGGAGATACTACAACTTCGGGTGATATATTAAACGCAAAAACCTTCACGGCTACGCATGATTACTTCCCGATTGGAACGGTGATTGACATCGTAAATCTAAAAAATAAAAAGGTAATTCAAGTAATTATTAATGATAATGAAATATCAGATGATGACTTGGTGCTTGAATTTACCGATGTTGTTGCTCATGCTTTAGGTATGCGTTCACAAGAGACCATTGATGTTAAACTATCAATATTGACTTGGGGTAATAATCAAGGAAACGTTGCTTTTAATTCTAAAAAAGAACCTGATTTTAAGGTTGATTTTCGGAAGTACGATTATGTAAAACCAACGGAACAAAAGAAGAATTGAGTAAACGGTTAATTTTGTGATAATCAGATGATTAATCTTATTTTTCAGAAACATAAACTATAACAAACGAGCCCATTGAACGTTATTTCGATGGACTTTTTTGTTACAATACAAAAAAGTTATTGGTAATATATTAACTTTGGTATTGTTTTCAAGGAAGCAATTTTCTATAAATCAGTTTTAGAGATGTAGAATAATATATTTTAACGGATAAATTTTAATCAAACGAATTTCGGGTATTTCTTATTGCTACTAATTCCCTGCTTTTTACTAAAATATACAATAATATTATGAAGTTTTTAAAAACAATTTCCGCCCTTGCTTTTGTTGCTTTATTAAGTTTCAACCAATCATTTGCCCAAGAAGAATATACGCAAGAAGCAAGCGTATATACAATTGGAAGATATGGTAAAAAAATGGTAAACGGTGATTATCTCAGTAGCCGTCACCGCACTTGTTCGCATGAATTTTTGCCTATGGGTTCGTTAATTGAGATTACCAATTTGGTTAATAAACGGGTTGAAGTAGTAGAGGTGAATGGAAAAAGCCAAACAACAGCCGTTGAATTAACGCATAGTGTGGCTCATGATTTGGGTTTAACGGGAGCAAAAAAAGCCAATGTGAAGGTTTTGGTCGTAAGAAGAGCAGAAGAAAATATCACTTATTCTTCAACGCCTGTTTCGGAACAAAGTCCAGTCACGAATAGTAAAAGAATTGTTTATGGAAGTCAAACTGCAGCTGAAACAATTCCAGTTCTCACGAATCCAGAACCAGAAATTGAAAAGGTGGAGAAGAAAAAGAAATACGAATTTTCGATGGATTTCCCTCAGCACGAGCGAGTTACGGATAAATCACAATTGAAAACTGTGGTGAAAGCAGATTCAGTAATTAAGAAGAAAGAGCCGTTAATTAAGTTGGATACCGAAGAGAAACAAAGCCGACCAATTCCGACTTTGAAGATGAAGGTTTATGATAATTAATCCTTAGACTAAGATATTGAAATTTGCTTCAACGACTGATTTTTGTTTGCTCCACCTCACCAGACAACTTACAAAAACAATATAAATATCTGATTGTCAATTAATTATGAATAAAAAAAGGTCATTGAAATATAGCTCAAAAACCTCTTTTTACTTTTGGGTACTCATAATTCCTCTCCACAGTTAGCTGACGCATTTTGGCTGGTCGGGAGACACAGCCACGGGGACGGAGTGGTTCTACCAGCCGAGGAAACAGAGGGGAGCATTCGGACACTTTTTTCTCCCCTCTCCTCGGGAGAGGAGTTGGGGCGACCGACGCTCGGGTGAGGTTTTGCGACCTTAAACATATAGTTACGTTTATTTGTTTACGTTCGGGTTTTTGCTGTTGCCAGTTGGTCAGTGGGACACTGACCACGGGACGAACCGAGGAAACAGGTAAGTTGTTATTACTCAAAAGTATAATCTACTCTAAATTGAGTAGTATTACTTGATAACTCTAATTCCTTTAATTTCAATTTCCAGTCAACCTCACTCAAATAGTCACTTTTCTTGTATAAAAGTGATAATTTCATGGCATCAAACGTAAGTTTTTTAACATCATAAACCAGTTTCAAACCAGTATTGTCTATCGTTTTAAGTTGAGCCTGATTATTTTGGAATACCCACATTAACGCCTCCTCACCATTACTTGTATAGTAATATGCGGTACTATCTGGATTGTAAATACAAAAAAAGTCATTATATGGCGAATCTATACCGATGTTTTCATTTAATGAAAATATTTTTTTCGGTAAGTCTGTACCTTCAATAACTTCGACAACATCGCATTGCCAATATTTGTCGGTTAAGAGTTTTAATTTAATTTTTAAGTCAGGGTTGGCTTCTTGTTTGGGCGTTATACGCTCATCACAACTGATTAATAAATACGATAAAAGTATGGTTGTTATTATATAAATATATTTCATATAGCTTCTATGAATATCACAAAATTTTTCTTGCATTGGTCTCTTGTTTTTTATCTATAAAATGTATTTTCATGTATCAACCAATGAGCGAGACGCTCTATGCCATTATGGGTCAGGTCATAGGAACGCTTCGCTAAACCTACAACCAGTACGAATAAAAAGAGGTCATTGAAATATAGCTCAACGACCTCTTTCTACTTTTTGGGTACTCATAACGCCTCTCTACAGATAGCTGACGCATTTTGGCTGGTCTGGGCGTTCTCGTGGGAGACTCCGCCATGCAGGCAAAGTGGTTCTACCGACCGAGGAAACAGAAATATAATTAGTTAAAGTTTATTTATACCTTATCGCACATACAGCATTATCTGCACCAAATGTTGTATGACATTCCGAACGATCGGCGTACTTTTCTTGTTCAGCACCGCCAAAAGTTGCTACCGCCAAAGTTGTACAAATACCACACGCAATACCAAAGTAAGCAGTCCAAGCTGATGCTGCTGCTACTGCTGATGCACCATCCGTTTCTGGAATAAGTATTGCAGCACCGACCACATAAATTCTAAATGCTACACCTATGCAAGCCGCAGTAAGAAATACTGCTAATGTACGAAGATAATATGGAGTAGAAACTCTCAAACAATTCGCTTTAGTATTTGCTGCTTTTTCGAGACAATCGCTAAGCTCTTTGTTTTCTTCAAGTTTAGCTGCTATATCAATTTGTGAAATAGCTTTTTCCATTACCTTTTTTAAATCGTCAGTACTAAGCATACTCAGTTCTGGAAATTCAAGGAACAAACTGATTCTTAATTTTTTCGAATGGTCGATTTTTTCAACGTATTGTTCCCAGCTTTCAAAACCCATCATTTGAGCCATTTCAAGTTTTTCAGGAAAAATTAAGTCTAATCTTTTTTGATAATTAGCCATCAATTCTTCTTCTGCTTTTATTTGTTCGGCACTTAAAGATTGTTTGTGAAAAAAATTAGCCAAAAATATTGTTGAAGTGTTAAGCGTGAATTTTTCAAAAACTTTACTCTTGACTAATTTTGTACTTAATTCCTCTAAGTTGGTAAATGTACTATTTGCTTGTGAAATAAAGCTTGATGTAATGAGCATGGTTATAACCAAGCCAAACGTGAAATTTTTGAATATAGTTTTCATTGATATATCTGAATTAAAGAAAGTTAATATTTTTATTTGATTAATGTTAAAGCAAATTTTCTACATTGTGACCAATAATATACCCTGGTATTCCACCAGTAAAAGGTACAGCTGGGAAAGGGGGGGATCCAATAGTCACCGTTCTTGTATTCCATATTTTCAGAGGATTCAAAATGGTAACAATTCTTTTTCCTGTATTTAACAACAAAGTAAGTCTTTTAGCATATTTTGCGGGGTTAAATACATTCAATTTTGTGAATGAAGTTCTTTCCCGATAATTACTAGAATACAGATATGATAACCGATAGTTCTCAATTCTTGCATGATTACCCAAGGTAAATACGATATGGGTAATTCCACGATATGTTGAATAATCAGGAATTGGTCCTTTTACCGTCATTGTCTCTAGAAAATTAGTTTTCGGATCCTGACGATTAGTCGAGTACACATAAGAAAATAACATAAGTTTAATGTGTTCTGGATTAGGATCAGCTGCAATACGAGCTGCTTTCGAATTGGTAAGCGAAGCTTCATATTTCGCTTCACTGTCATAGATAGTGATTTTATTGGTACTATCACAGAAAAAGACCTTTGAATGTTCTAATAAATTCTTTATTTGCACTGTATCAGAAATCAGTGAGCCTTCGTGGTAATATTGCTTTGTAGCAAACTCATCATACAAAGGGTTTTTATCAGCCACAAGCTTTGCGGTATTGTCAGGGGCCATCTCGGCAGTCTTACAAGACCCCAACAAGACAATGAATGAGAGACAAACAAGAAATGGTAATTTTGGATATTTCATCGATTATATTAGTTTGTTTATAAAAATGATTAATACTATAAAACTGGTACAAAATATTAGGATAATATCTTGATAACTGACATTCTAAAACAGGAATGCCAGTTTAATTGGGAAAGATTTTTTGTGGTTTGGTCATGATAAAAAAAGGTAATATTTATGGTAATGAAATTAGTTTTAAATCTGAATCGGTGGCTAATATTTGTTTAGCTTACTTGATTTCATTCTGAGATTTTATCTCTGTTTAAAAGTTTTATGATGCGAAATATTATTTCAGGATGCTCTGAATTTGTACCATTAAATGTGCTTTCTTGATATTACCAAACTACACAAGGCTTTCAGACAGTTGTGATGCAAATTCCTCAATTATCTAAATGTCCAATAGTATGAAGCATAAGTATTAATTTTAAATTATCAATAATTATTTTGCTATCTTTTGCAAGATTTTGCTATCTTTTGCAAATATTACAGGTGTAAATTGCAAAAAAAATTAGTATTGCCTCTGAGATTTCTAAAGAATGGTGATATAAAGTCATAAATGGTGACGTAATACAGAAATTTAGCCTTACGCCTTTGTGGGTGTTCCTCATCGCTTGCCGTTGTTGTGTGTTTCACGGGGTCGCCCAGACGGGGTCGCCCAGACGGGGTCGCCCAGACGGGGTCGCCCAGACCAACAATACTTGCGTAAGCACCTTATGCAGAGGACTCTAAGCACTACAAAACTGCTCATTTTAATTAATTAAAAAAGGTCGTTGATTGGCAAATCAACGACCTTTTTAGATTTTATTACGGAACTATATACTTAATGTCGCAAATACGAATTACCCCATCCTAAATCCTTCCCCTTGAAGGGAAGGACTTTCCTAACGAGTGTAGAAGCCCTTT
>JAYVIV010000053.1:0-11839 GCA_043769985.1 Arcicella sp. | reverse complement strand
ATTTTGAAGCGAATAGCAACGCTATTTAATGAAAAATTAACTAAAAATGGCGGTAAAAGAGTCGCATAAAAATTATAAATTATTGTTTTACCGTTACTTAAAAGGTTAAAATCTAAAATCATGTTATTTAAAATCAATTAAGTATCTGGTTAGTAACACTTTACAGTTAATTAAGTACCTGCACACCATTTGTTTGAACGAAACTCATGGCATGACTGATAGTAATTTATTCATTCTCAATAGTTTGTGAGATTAGTCATGCCATGAGTAATTATGTCCACATACTTAATCTTCAATAGTTCCCATTTTCAATGAATAATTTCTCCTAAATCTTACCAATTATCGTAAGCCATAAACTTCGCCCAACCCCATTTATTCCAGAACCATGCGTTCTATAATCGGCATTATTGATATTTTGGGCGGAAAGCTTTATGGAATAGCTTTTTCGGTCAAAACCTGTAAAAATGTTAGTGGTAAGCCACCCTTTTGTTCCTTCCTTGCCAATTCTAATGTCGTCCATATCGCCCTGTGCTAAACGAGTTTGAGCTGAAGCAAACCATATTTCTGGACGCATAAAAAAGCTATTTTTTCGGTATTCAATTCCCAATTTTCCATTCATAGGAGGAATTCGGCGAACGGGTTCATTCTTTGTGATATTTTGTCCGAAAGTGTGGCTCAGATTACCGTAAACCTTGATTTTGTTATTCAGTAAATATTCAATTTCTGTCTCAAATCCACGAATATATGCGTTTTCCACGTTCTCTTTGCGGTAAACATTCACGCCATTTATTTGCTGATTTTCTACTTTAATTCGGGTAATCAAATCTCTCAAATCTGTATTAAAAAAGGCAATTGATGTAGCGAACTTGTGAGTTCTCAATTTGTAACCAATTTCAAAACTATATGATTTTTCAGGTTTTAGATTATAGGTTGGTAGTTCATATCTAAAATCTACAATGCCCAAAGTCCCTAAATCATCAATATTGGGACTTCTGAAACCTGTGGAATAAGAGGTATAAATATTAGCATTTTCCGACAACCCAAAAGAAACCGAAGCATTTCCGACCAGTGCATTCGGTTCAACAACCACATCTCCTAAATTATCATCGCTAATATTTATTTTATATCTGTTTAATCGACCTCCAAAATTCAATTGCCAATTTCCTTTTTTAATTTGATGCAAAGAATAAATAGCATAACTCTGAAATTTGCTGTTATCGGGATATAGTCCTCTACTTTTTATGACAGAATTTGTTTTAATATTACGCTCTGTTCTATCGCTATTTACAACATCCTGATAAAACTCAATGCCAGAACTTGCCGTCCAATCCTTTGATATATAGGACATTACGTTTGCTGTTAATCCCAACGTTTGAACTTTATCAGTTTCAATTCTGAGTGAATTACTGCCATTTTTTTGACTATTTCTTTGTTCAAACGTATGCTGTAATGAAGTTGTAAAATTGATTGATTTCAATAACTCAAAATCAGTTTTTCCATTCAGCTGAAAATACGACAAACTTCTTTTTTGAGGATTGAATTCATTGATGGCGAAATTTTCTAATTTTAATCGATAAAATAAAGGAATGTTGTTCTGTGCTAAAAATTGATGTGAAACAATGGTTTCCCAATTTTCTGAGAATCTAAATTTAGCCTTAAAATCATAAGCTAATTCTTTATATCCACTTGGGGATTGCCTTCCTGTGGTATCTCCGCCTACAATATCTCCAAAATCTCTAATACTCAATCCTGATTTTAGGGCGAAATTCTTACTGCCAATCGTAACATCTGTATGAAAAGTTTTCTCCATTTCACTCGAAGCAAACCTTGAAAGAGCCTTGGCATGAACATTTAATTCATCTGAATATTCTGGATTCAACGTAAATAATTGAACCGTCCCTCCCATGGCATCTGAGCCATAAGCAACTGAACCGCTCCCTCTCAAAACTTCAATTCTATCCAAAGAAAATGGGTCAATCGTATTCAAATATTGATTTGGTCCATAACGGAAAGTACTGTTATTCAGCCGAATACCATCAATTAACATCAAAGTTTGATTTCCAGTTAGTCCCCTCACAAACGGTGATCCCGCACCATGCGTAGATTTTTGAATAAACACGCCAGCAGAATTCATCAAGGCTTCCGGGGTTGTTCTTGATTGATAATTTTGAAGATTTTTGGAAGACAAAACAGTAATGGAAGCGGCAGTTTTTAGGTTTTTTTCAGAGATTCTTTGACTACTGACTATGACTTCTTTCAGTAATTCTGTTTTGGTAGAATCACTTTTTTGTGCTAATGATGAAAAAGAAAATAGCATTAAAAATATTACGGAACTATGAAGAATTCGACACAACACCCCATCCCAACCCTTCCCCTCAAAGGGAAGGGCTTTAATCTGGCTTAAAGCCCCTCTCTTTAAGGAGAGGGGTTGGGGAGAGGTAAATCTGCCAAATAGTTTATAGTTCCGAAATATTAGACAATAAAATTTCATAAATAGCTGATTATCAAAATAAAGGATTTTTTCTAAAATATATTTTCCCCTCAAAATTCACAAAATAATCCGAAGGGAATAAGGTACTTTTTAAATAATAATCGGTCGAAATAATCTGAGCTCCCGAAGCTTTTGCTGCTTCAAAACTTCGATAATCATTTGTTCGTGCTTCACGAGTGTCAGCATCCGCACGTGTGCGAACAATGTACCCTTTTTTAACATTCTCCTTAATCTTTTCAAAATCTTTTATGGCATTATTCATAATCAAAAAAGCAGCTTCTGAGCTTCCTACGGGCGAATTTGTGAATAGAACTCGTCCTTTTAACGAAGCATGATTTTTAATATAATCATCCGTTTTGCTTTTCCCTTCATCCAGAACAAACAAAAACTTACCTCTTGATTTGCTCAATTTACCCCATCCTTTTTTCAATACTGCCTCTTCAAGTGTTGAAAAATTTCCTCTGATATCATCTGGAAAAATGAGCTTTTGTTTTCCCAAAATTGATAAGATTACATTGTCCAAGTGGTCATAAACTTCTGGTGTAAATTTCTCAGGTTTTGTAAAGCCTGGCAACTTAATTGTATCATCTTTGGCATTCATGGTGATATAAATTGGCACATGGTTTGGATGATTCTCCGACCACATCTTCAATTCTTGCAAGCATCTTTTGAAGGTCAAACAATTACTTCTGAAATCAATTTCCTGCACGTGCAGAACTTTGAAACCAGATTCATTCATAACTCCTTCCACATCATAAGGTCTATTGGCTTGTTTTCCTGCCATTGCCAAACCCTTTGGATTTGCATATTTTCCGCCTTTTTCATCAGCATAAATATCTATTTCTAAGGCTCTTAATCCTAAATTCAATTGCTCTGATAAGCCAATGTGATGGTATTCTAAACCTTTTGTTGTCCTTCGACTGGTATCAGTTTTGTCAATTATTTTAATTAACTGTGGGTCGATAAATTCCTTGTAACTATTGTGAGAACCGATGCATTGATAATGGTTTAAGGGCAGATCATCCTCAATTTGAAAATTGGTGAATGCCAATAATGAAAACAATACGAGGGCTAAAATGGAAATTTTCATGGGTTATTTTTAAATTTTTGATTTAGATATTTAGTCATCATCTTCCTTATCACTGCCCGCCATTTTTGCAGGATAGGGCTTATTTCCTTTGGCTGAAAACCAGAGAATTCTGTTCAAAATTTCATCATTTCCTCTATCAATTAAGTTAAAAGCGTATTTGATGGATTGATTCGTGAATTTTAAGGAAGCTCCTTTTTGTTTTTCGACGGGCTTGTTCATTTCATCCAAAGGAATTAGATTTTTTCGGATGGAATATTGAAAATTATTATCAGGTTTGTCCGTAAAACAATCAAACATGGGCGAAGCCGTTGCATCAATAATATTCATGGGAGGCAAACCTAAAATCTGTTCAATAGTTCGTAAAATGGACGTTTGGTTATAATTGGTGTGAATCGTTTTTTGCAATCTTGAATATTTGCTAATCACGAAACCCGTTGTGCGATAGGCACTAATATGGTCCCACCCCGACTGAGAATCATCTTCACTAATAAAAATGACCGTTGAATCAGCAAATTTACTTTTCATAATTGCCTCAACAATTCTGCCAACCGCCAAGTCATTATCAGCCACCATTGCTCTTGGCGTAGGATATTTTGGGTTCATGCCAGCCGTATGATCGTTTGGCAATGACATCACCATTAAGTTTGGTAATTGTCCATCTGGCTTAGTTTCAATCTCCTTCAATTCCTTCAAAAAAGCATCTGCACGCATTTGATCGCTAATTATTTCATTGTCGCAACCAGGGAAATCCATCGCTAAAATTGGGCGTACTCTGGAAATTGTAGTGGTATTCTTATACGGAAAACTTTCTCCTTTTTGTTGCAATTCATAAAGATTTTTCCAGCTGTAAATCTTCTCATCAAATTCACACGTACACGCTTCCCCATATACTCTTGCGGTTTTGCCGTGGTCGAGGGCATTATTCCAAATTAACCCTTTTTTGTTATAGACCATCGCATCATACAAAACGTGTGGATAGCTTCTAAACCACGCTCTGACGCTCTTTTCGGTATAATCCGTAACCATTCCAGCACTCGCCCAATGGTGACCTTCAGCAGATGATTTTCCAGAAACGTGGTAATTATCCATCAACAAATAATCCTTTGCCAATTGGTGCTGATTTGGCGTGATACTATCCCCAAAAATACACAAAGAAGCCATGCCATTTCCCTCTTTCATATCCCCCAAAACTTGGTCGTATGTCCTATTTTCTTTGATGATATATAAGACATATTTGAAAATCGAAGGTTCGCCAATTCGTTCAGGGATTGGTCTTGCAGCTATGTTTTTTCTTGGTAACTGTTCTGATATTTTTGCCCGATAATAAAGATTTTGATTTTTTACTTTTTCTGTATAATTGTTTAGAAGTTCATCATTTGGCAATCGAATAAATGAAATCGAAGCCAATTGTTTGTGAGCATTATACGCTTTCTCTGCCTTTGCAACATCATTTACTTTATGTTCGGCTCTCGCTCCAATTGCTTCCAAATTTGTGATATACATTTCATCTTTATTAATCACAATTCCAGATGGATAGGCTTGTGTAGGAATAAAACCTTTCACAATATTTTCGGTAAGTGTCTGATTATCAGTATAATTTTTGAGTGAAATTACTGCAATGGCATTATCTAAACCGTTTGCCACGAAAAGCGTTTTTCCAGTTTCGTCTAATGCCAGTGCGTTTGGTGAACTCCCAATTAGATTTTTATTTTCGTGAAATAATCCTACAAAAATGGAATCAACAACTTCCAATTTCTTTATATCAATTACTGAAATATTATCACTATTTCCGTTGGCTACAAAAATATTTTGCCCGTCTTTGCTTGAAATAATGGCGTTTGGGTGCAACCCTACTTCAATTTCTTTGATAAATTTGCCAGATTTTGCCTCAATTACTGAAACCGTTCCACGAGACATTGCTCCTGTTTTTGGGTCTATGTAGGCACTGCCCCAAGGAATTCCAGCTGTTTCGAGTCCATCGTTTGGATTAGTTACTGGACCTGCCCAATTGCTCACAAAAATCTTATCATCAACTTCACACAATCCGTAAGGACAAATACCAGTTGGCGATGCCCAAACTTGCTCCATGTTACTAACTTTTGACTTGATTAATTGATTATTTCCGTTTAAAACAGTATAAAGATATAGCTCATTATTTTCTTCCTTTACAAAAATTTCATTCGGTAAAGAAACCAATGCAGGCGCAATTGCCTTGAATGGAAAAGCCTTTATAATCTTAATTTCTTTACCATCCCACGAAGCCTGCATTACATAAGAATCTGATTTTTCTCTGCCGCCAGTTCCCCAAAAAATATAGGTTGAATCTTTATGAACAATTGCTTTTATTCCTGAGAAAGAACTCATAAGATTCTTATAATCAGCATTTTGACGATATTCCCAACGATTAATTAAGGATTTTGATTTTGTGTTAAAAACGGCAATGCCGAACCTGTCTTCCACAACCACCAATTCCGTATTTGGAATCATCACCAAATCTAAACTATGATTTTCATAGTCTGGATTTCCAAAATTTACCGATGTTCCAACGCCATCAATAATGCGATTGTAGGGCATCAAGTAAGGGGAAGTTTCTGAAAAAAGCGTACCCTTATCATATTCTAAACCTTTTTGGATAGAATCATTATTTGTTTTGGGAATAGTTTTACAGCCTATAAAATTGAAGACAATTATGGATAGGATTATGTAAAAATTTAGTTTCATAGGTTTTAAAGGATATGTGTTTATTTTGAGTTTCAGATTCCATTCTGAATTCAACTGAAAATTATGGAAGTCGTCCTTCAAAAGGACGACTTCCATTTTCTAAATTAATACATTTTCATAGATTAATAACTCGAATTTTGTTTCAAATAACCAGGCAAATTAGAAGCTCCGTCAATCGCAGTCTGTGGAATTGGGAAGATTCTTTTGAATTTATCGGTATTATTTTTTTCGGTCCAAATTCCTTCATATTTTCCAAATCGAATCATGTCTGTACGTCTTTGATGTTCCCAATAAAATTCAAACCCACGCTCTTTAAACAAAATATCTAAACTCATTTCTTTCAGGGCTGGTGCAGGATTTGTTCTGGAAGCTCTCACCAAATTTACATCCGATAATGCACTTGAAACATCATTACTTTTACGCATTTTTGCTTCGGCTCGCATCAAATAAATATCCGCCAAACGAAGAATTATAATATCGGCTTCCCCCAAATTTCTACCACTGGCAGACTTCTTACTGAACTCATATTTCCCAACTCTATAACCCGTTGAATAATCACTACCTGCCGTGGTAAAATCAACTTGTTCTGTAAAATTTACGGGTAAAGTCGGTCTGTTTCTTATTTCATTAAAAAGCCTTCCTACTTTAAAATTTCCATCTTTACAACGTAAGAAAACGCCATTTTTTCTGATTAAACCAAATTGTTGACCTCTCAAAATACCTCTATTAATGTTGTGATCTTTTGCAGCCACACACGAATCAGACGGATTGGTGTAGATTCCCATGTTTTGTTTGTAAAACCTTGGGTCTGTCCCTGCTGGGTCTTTCGGAGCGTATTCTTTCGCCCAAGTCTGATAAAAATCTGGAGTAATGGCGGGTCCATCTGTACCATTAGCGGCTGGAAATTCTGTTAATGGGAACTGGTCACCAGACAATGAAAAATACGCCAAACGATTATGTCCATTCAATTCTGCACGTTGATCAACCGCAAAAATCAACTCTTTATTAGAATGATTATCAGACCCAAATATAGAGAAATAATCCTTCGCTAATTGGAATTGACCCGAGTTAATGAGTTTATCACAATATTCAATAGCTTTATCCATATCTTCCGTTTTGAAGTTGGCTTTATCGGCATAAATATCACGATAAACTGCCGCATTCATGTATAAGCGAGCCAATAACCCCCAAACGGCAGATTTAGTTAAACGTCCTGGGTTAGTATTTGTATTGTCTAAATTAGGTTCAACCGCCAAAAGTTCGTTTTTCACGTATTGAAAAGCCTCTTCTCCACGAATGATTTTTGAAGTTTCGCCAACATCTTCTTTCACGAAAACGATTCCAAAGAGGTCTAAATTCAACATATTGTAGTAAGCTCTCATTCCTCTTGCTTCTGCCAAATAGGTTTTTGCACTTGGGTCTGTATTATTTGGTAATGTATTCATGGCAGTTATTGCCCTCGACATTCCTTGCTGAATCAAAAGCCAAGCATTTCTTAAATTCGGGTCAGTGCTTTGTGAGGTATGCTGATGAAGGGAAATATAAATTCCATTATCGCCCCAATCTGTTCCGCCACGATAAGGCAAAATCGCTTCATCAGTTGAGATTTCTTGAATCGCAAAAAGAACTGTATGAGAATACAAATCGGGCAAACGAGCGTAAACAGGGGCAATTATGCCGTCTGCGGCTTGCTTTGCGTTGAGGTTTGATGAAGTTGTTTCGTCCAAAATTTGCTCTTCTAATTTGGTACAACTTTCTATGATTGAGATGCTCAAAAGCATCAGTATTAGATATATTTTCTTTTTCATTTTAGTAATTTTGAATGATTTTCAAACGGATAGTAAATTTCCAAAAATTATTTTATTGTATTTTAAGTTCTTTTTCTTTTTGTCTTGATACAAAAAGAAACCGAAGCGTCGGTCGCAAAAAAATCAAGAAATTCCGAAACTCGCTACGCTCAAACAGCGGAATTTCGGGTCGGACTTCGAAGGACTCTAAAATGCCAAAAGTTCGGTCTAATTTTTTACCAAACATCAATAAACTAACATCGAAAAACGATTTTAAAACGATACATTCAATCCAAATACAAACGATTTGGCTTTTGGATAACTTAAATAATCAATACCATAAGAAGCAACTCCATTGATAGTTCTGTCAGTATTTACTTCGGGGTCGTAGCCGTTATATTTTGAAGAAACGAATAAATTTTGACCAGTAATTGATAATCTCAAAGCTGAAACCCAACGATTGATTCCTAAGGTTTTTGTGTTGAAATTATAACCCAAAGTCATGTTATTCAATCTTAAAAAAGAAGCATCTTTCAAATATCTGGTTGAAACTGGAGCTGAGTTATTGATGGATTCCACCGTTGATTCAACTGCATCGCTTGTTGTATTTTGCCCCTTTGAGATTTTGTTTTTATAGAAATTTGAATTGGCAGTATTGTCATATACTTTGTTGCCACTTACACCGTTAAAATTAACCGATAAATCAAAGCCTTTGTAACCCATATTTGCATAAAAATTGTACATTGACGTTGGCAAGGCACTTCCTGCGGCGATTCTGTCTCTGTCCGTTACCAATTTATCGCCATCACTATCTCTAAAAGTGCTGATACCTTTATCATCGAAACCCGTAAATTCTCTTAGGAAAAATGTACCAATCGGTTGTCCGTTGATGTAGCCATTGATGGTTGCAGAAGTTAATCCCGAACCAGATGCACTACCCGACGGAATTACGGTGTAAGGCGAATTATTAACGATATTGCTGATAAAAGTAGCGTTCCCTCCAATTTCGTAACTTAGTCCATTTCCTGTTTTATGACGATAACTTAATTCCAGTTCTAAACCTTTGTTGGTGATGGTCATATCTTCCACATTCGTCCAAAAAGTACCAGCGGGTTGAACAGGGTCGGCAGGGATAACTTCCAATAAAATATTATTAGAAACCTTGCTAAACATATCTATTGAACCTGTTAACGCCCCTTTCAGAAAACCAAAATCAAGCCCGATGTTGGTTTGATTTGAAACCTCCCATTGGATATTTGGATTGGCTAAACGAGTATAAGTTGTTCCTGCCACATAATTTGTTCCGTTATCAAGCGGGTAACTTGTTGTAGCAGAAACAACAGAGGTAAACAATGCCCGAGTAATTTTTGAGGGAATTTCTTGATTTCCAGTTTGTCCCCAACCCGCTCTGAGTTTCAAATTACTAACTGCCGAAGACTTCAAAAATTCCTCTTCTGAAATCTTCCAACCCGCCGAGAATGATGGAAAAAAACCGTATTTATTGTTCGCACCAAATTTTGAAGAGCCATCCGCACGAAGCGTTGCGGTCAATAAATATTTGTCATTATATTGATAATTTACTCTGGTGAAAAATGATTGTAATTCATTTTTTACGGCTCCACCCGATGGTCTGTTATTTGCTAAAGATAAATCCTGCCCCAAACCTGGGTTAAAAATTGGTTCAACGCCTGTTAAGGGAAATCTATCAATGCTGAAAGAGCGGCTCTGTAAGAAAATATTTTGGTAAGAATGCCCCACTAAAACAGAGTAATTATGCAGATTTCCTTCGTGAGAATAAGTCAAATAATTTTCAATTAAACTATTGCTGTTTTTCTGTGTAATGGTTTCTAAACGCCCCAATTGCAAAGGCACAGCGTTTGGCAAAGTTTGCAAATCTCGAGTGGATGTGGAGTAATCAATGGCATAATTCAACTTATAAACTAAGCCCTTGGCAATTCTGAATGAAGGCGAGATATTGCCAATTAAACGATTGGTGTTCGTAATATCCTTGTACAAATTTGCCCTGATTAAAGGGTTCACGATGTTTGGATAAATTGCCACTTTCCCATCCGTTGAGTATGCTGGATATGTTGGATTCGTAGTAATTCCATCGGCAACCATGTCTTGAATTGGCGGACGAGTATTATCTGTATAGGTACCATTCAAATTTGCATCTACTATTAGTCTGTCCTCCAAAAATTTCTGGGTAACGTTAATTCTTCCCGTGTATCGGTTCAAATCACTTCCTTTCAAAATGCCTTCCTGATTTTGCAAACCAAATGAAGCGTAATAAGTCAATTTATCTGCTCCTCCTGTGAGAGTCAAATTATGGTTTTTTGTGTAAGCCGTTCTGGAAATTTCTTTTTGCCAATCGGTATTCCCTTTCAAATCTTCCAATACACCACCAACACTTGGCACTTGTCTGCGGTATTCATCAGCAGAAAAAACTTCAATTGGTCTCGTCAGATTTGAAATACCGACTGAAGATGAATAATTAATGGTTGAAACCCCAGCTTTGCCTTTTTTGGTTGTAATTAAAATGACTCCATTTGCCCCTCTTGCACCATAAATTGCCGTTGCCGAAGCATCTTTCAGTACATCCATTGATTCAATATCTTGAGGATTCAAAAACGTTAATGGATTGGTTGCTCCACCCGTACTTGAATTATCCAGAGCCAATCCGTCAACCACAAAAAGGGGGGTACTTCCTGTTCTGACTCCACCCGGTCCACGAATGGTTATTCCTTGAATCGAACCAGGTTCGCCACTTGCGGAAGTGACATTCACGCCCGCCACTTTTCCTTGCAAAAGTTCTTGGGGAGAATTGACGATTCCTTTGTTGAATGATTCGCTTTTTACGGATTTTACAGAACCAGTCAGGTCGGATTTTTTAACCGAACCATAACCAATTACAACAACTTCCGAAAGATTTTTTGTGTCTGGATTTAAAGAAATATCCCATTTAGTTTGTGAACCAACAGACACTTCTTTGGAAAGATATCCAACGAAACTAAAAATTAAAACTGCCTTTGAATTTGGAACTACGATGGTATAATTGCCATTTACATCAGAATTTGTGCCTTTGGTAGTGCCTTTAATTTTGATGCTTACACTTGGAATTCCTTCTTTAGAATCTGAGGCAATTACCTTTCCAGAAACGGCAATGTTTTCAAGCCTGTCTTGAGAAAAAGCTGAATTTATTGATAGTAAGAAAATGAAAATCCATAAATAGTTTAAGGATTTGGGAAAGGAAAAGTTGAACATATTATCTTGTATTTTAGGTTTGATGATTTCGGGAAATCGATTCGTAAATCATTTTTACGGAACAAAATTACCTTACTCTTTCATGTTGAATGTTAGGATAATATTATCAATTGGTTAGCAAATCAAATCTGAACTTACTTATTATATAAAAACGCTATTTCGAATGGCATAATGCAATAATAAGTCATCAATGTAATCTAAACGACGTTTAAATTTGGATTAAATGTCTGATTATCAGTTAGTTATTTTCCGAATATCGAACCGAAGCGTCGGACGCATCGAAATACGAACAACCCTTAACAATTCCCTAACAATCAACACTATACGCCTTATAAATCTTCACAGTCTATTAATATTCCTCTAAAAGTGTAGTTAAACCCCGATGGTAATTTTGTAGAAAATTAAAACCCAATTACCCATGAGAAACATTTTACAATTTAGCTTAGGAGGAATACTTCTAAGGTTAATTTCCAGAATTTTCCTGCC
>JAYVIV010000052.1:0-5796 GCA_043769985.1 Arcicella sp. | reverse complement strand
TTGGAAGTGTGGTTGGTTGCATTGAAATTATTTTCTACAAATCTAACGAATTTAGGGTTTAGGAAAAACAGATTAACACGTGTCATTATTTTCTGCCGACCAATTTTGGTTTTTGGGAGATAAAGTTTGTCAATGCAACATCAGGAAACTTGATAACAATACAAAAACATCAAAATATATAAAAACTAAATTCACATTTCCAATTAACCACTTTAAAGTAAATCCACTATCTTGCAAAGAAATCATAACACCACAATTACCTTCCAATGCAATCCCTACAAAAAACTACCGCTCAATCGCTATCCCAAATTGGAGAAAATATCCTCATTGAAACGCAAACAACTGATTATGAAACCCGTATCAATCGAGATAGACCCGCTTGCTTTGTGTTTCTGATTGACCAAAGTGGAAGCATGAAAGATAATTGGGGTGGCGATACTTCAAAATCAAAGGCTGAAATGGTGGCTTTATACGTTAATAATGCCATGAATGAGCTTATCAATGCTTGCCAAAAAACCGAAGCCGAACCACGCCACTATTTTGATATTGCGGTGATTGGCTATGGTCAAAAATCAGAAGAGGCTCAAATTTTATGGGAAGGAAATCTTGCTGGTAAAACCTTTGTTTCTCCCGCAGAATTAAAACAAAATCCTACGGGCAATAATGGTGAAATTGAAGTAATTAGGCGTACTTTCAAAGGGGAAACCAAAGTAAAAATACCCGTGGTTTATTGGTTTTCGCCCGTGGCGGCATCTCTTACGCCCATGGGAA
The DNA here is from genome assembly GCA_043769985.1 of Arcicella sp. Classification (GTDB taxonomy): domain Bacteria; phylum Bacteroidota; class Bacteroidia; order Cytophagales; family Spirosomataceae; genus Arcicella. The sequence continues at coordinate 5,025 of JAYVIV010000052.1, read as the reverse complement.
GTGCTTTTGATAAATGCACCGAAATCTTAAACGATTGGACGAGCCAACACGCCAATAGTTTTCCGCCCATTGTCATCAATATTACCGATGGCGAGCAAACGGATTGCCAACCTGACCAATTATTGGAAAAAGCCTACCAATTACGCCAAACCAAAACACATTACGGCAAAACGCTTCTGTTTAACGTTCATATTTCTGCCTCAACGGAGCAATCGGTTGTTTTTCCAGAAAGTATGGACGAATTACCGCAAAATAAACAGTCTCGTTTGCTTTATGATATGAGTAGTATGTTGCCGATGGCGTTTAAACAACGGATTGCTACGGAAGTGAAAAAGACGGATTTACGAGAAAGTACCGAATACGTGGCAATGACTTTCCAAGCCTCGGTGAGTGACATGATTAAGTGCTTAGACATTGGCACAAAAACCATTAAAACCAATTAATAGATGCTCCCTACTACCCAAGAATACAAAATATCGCTCATGATTGGGCAGGACTCTTTCCGTACTTTGGAAGGCGTGGAAGTGATACCCAACCCCAATTATCCCGATGAACCTTGGTACTCTACGGGTGGTTTGGCGATTGTTTTTAAGCTAAAACGCAAAGACAAACTTTACGCCCTCAAATGTTTTTATACCGAAGCCAACGAACGCCAAGAACGTTTGGGACTCATTGCGGCATACCTCAAACAAAACCCTTCTCCGTATTTTGTGGATTTTACTTACCTTGAAAATGAACTTTGGGTAGAAACCGACAACGACGAAGGACAAGGCTACCCCGTGGTATTGATGGAATGGGTTGAGGGCAAAACCTTAGATAATTATTTGGAACAAATTTGTACCCAAAACAATACGCCCGCCCTCAAAAACCTCTATTTTCAGTTTTGCAATTTGGCTTGGTGGCTGCAACAACAACCCATTGCCCACGGCGATATAAAGCATGATAATTTGATTGTTACGCCCGATGAAAAACTAAAACTGATTGATTACGATGGCGTATTTGTACCAGCCTTGCGTGGACGAAAAGCCAACGAAATGGGTAGTCCTTGTTACCAACACCCCAAAAGGGATGCCTATTTTTTTGATAAAAACTTAGATGATTTTAGCTTGCTGGTTATCCAAATAACGCTTTTAGCTTTACAGCACCAACCCAAACTTTTTACGGAACATTACAACGGTGACGGCATTATTTTGAAAGATACCGACTATCAAAACTTTGCCCAAAGCCCCATAAAAACCATTTTATGGCAATTGCCAGAAGTAAAAATACCGTTACTGTTGAGCCAATTGCAGGGAAATCTTAATAATTCGAACGCCATTGATTTAATGCCTTTATTGCAAGATGTGGCTTGGATTAATTGGCTGGTGGGTGGGCAGAAGGATGGAAAATCGGAGTTTGAGAGGCAGAAGTTAATACAAATAATAAAAAGTGAAAAAAATATAGAGGTTTATCCATTTTTAATATCAAATGGCTTAAAAAGCTTTGACAATCTTATTAGAACAAAAGACGAAATTTTTTATGTTAATTTTAGTACGATTGATAGGGAATATCGCCTAAATATATTTAAAAAGTATCATTATTATATACAAAAAGATAGTGTTATTTCTAATAATTTTGAAAGATGGAAAATGAGAGATACGCACGACATAAGTTCATTTGAAATCACCTTTAAATGGGATGAAAATTGGGGAATGTTATTTTCTGAAATGATTAGTGAATTTTATCAAATCTCCAATTTATTAATTGAAAAATATGAAAATAAATGGGATTGGGGAAAATTGAGTAGGAATAAATCTTTATTATGGTCTGTTGAATTAATTGAAAAATTTGAAGATAAATGGGTCTGGGAAGAATTGAGTAGGAATAAATCTTTATCGTGGTCTTTTAAGTTAGTTGAAAAATATGAAGATAAATGGAACTGGGAAAGTTTAAGTTGGGAGGGAGCATTGCCGTGGTCAGTTGAGTTATTTGAAAAATATGAAGATATGTGGAAGTGGTATGGGTTGAGTAATAATATATCTTTACCTTGGTCTATTGAATTAATTGAAGAATTTAAAGATAAATGGGAGTGGTCTTATTTAAGTAAGAATGAATCCTTACCATGGTCTGCTGAATTAATTGAAAAATATGAAAATAAATGGAATTGGGGAAAATTGAGTAGGAATAAATATTTACCATGGTCTATTGAATTAATTGAAAAATATGAAAATAAATGGAATTGGCAGACCGGTATTCTGGGTGGACTCAATGTCAATGAATCCTTACCATGGTCAATAGAGCTAATTGAAAAATATAAAGATAAATGGGAGTGGGGGCGTAAAGGAATGAGTGAGAATACTGGCTTACCTTGGACAATTGAACTAATCGAAAAATATGAAGATAAATGGGAATGGGAATGGTTAAGTCTAAATGAATCTTTGAAATGGTCTCTTGAATTAATTGAAAAATATGAAGATAAATGGGACTGGGGGAAGTGGAAAATATCATTTGATGGTGATTATTATTTAACAAAAGGAATGAGTGGTAACAATTCCTTACCATGGTCTATCGAATTACTTGAAGAATATGATGATAAATGGGAATGGGGAACGTTGAGTAAAAACGAATTCTTGCCTTGGTCAATTGAATTGATTGAAAAATATAAGGGTAAATGGGATTGGAAAAATTTGAGTATAAATAAATCTTTATTATGGTCAGTTGAATTAATTGAAAAATATAAAGATAAATGGGATTGGTATAAATTATCGGGGAATCCTGAATTACCGTGGTCTATTGAATTAATTGAAAAATATAATGATAAATGGGATTGGTATAAATTTAGTCATAATAACGGTATTTATGAAAAGGTAATCAAACCGCTATTAAATGATGAGTTTATTGATGAGATAATGGCTGAAATATGAGGTGTTTAGTAACAATAAGTTGTTAGTTTATGTAATAAATACGTATTATATAAAAGCATAAATGTCTGATAATCAATATTTTATAATTTTTTGCTCCATATAACTAAAAAAGATTATTATTTTGAAATGTAAATTTTGTTTTGGAACATTTGGGAAATAAAATAACAAATGGAAATTTTTAAAAATAAGTGGTTCACGATAACCATATTAATAGTATTGCTGTGTTTAAGCATACCTATATTATACAAGTTCTTTAATTTTATCATATTCTACTATCCTTTTTGGGTAAAATACCACCTAACTGGAATAAATCAAAACAGGGGAAATATTGGAATTGGCACATACGGAGATATGTATGGAGGATTAAATGCTTTTGTTTCAGGCTTTGCATTTTTAGGGTTACTTGGAACAATTGGGGTTCAATTGTGGCTTTATTATCGTGAGCAACAATTAAAAAAGAAAGAGAAACTTGATAAGGCAGATAATAAACTTGTTTACTTAGATTTTTTAGTAAAACAATCCCTTTCTGAAATAGAAGCATTTAAGGCCGGTGTAAATGATTTGATGAGAGACAATTCATTGGAGAAAAAGAAAGCTGTTTTTTTTAAAGATGATAATACACTTAAACACAATAAAATCAATAAAATTGTCAATAAAATCGACCAAGAATCGTTTTTTACTGCCTACTTTCAAAAATATGAAAAGCAAGATTTAGACAACCTTTTTGTATCATTTGAAGAACTCCTTAAATCGTGGAAATCATTTATTAAAAAACTTAGAGGTTATAAAGTTGAATGTGATAGTGAACTTTTCAAGTTAAGTGGAGCTTTTAATATTCTCAAAGAAAAGCACGAAAAAGCATTTCAATCATTCAAAGAACCCAATAAAAATGGCACAAGTTTAGAGTCTAATTCTCTGAAATTGAGGATATTGCTTGGCATAAATTCTGATAATGACATATTAGGTATTATTGGTAAAAAAGATCACTTATTTGAAATTTATTATACAATAAAAGATGAATACGAATCACAAATTGCAAGAGATAACGATGAGACAGCCGAAGAATTCGTTGAATATTTGGAAAGCTGTAAGGAATCTATTGAAAAAATAGAAGATATAAAAGTAGAAATTGTAAAATTATGCCAAAAGCAAATAACTGAAATAGCTCCATCAGAAGATTCAATTAGGAAAATAAAAATTAAGGAATCTTGATTTCAAGAAGATAAAATTTATTTGTTTTTCCTTGGTCGGTAGAACATCCTCCATCCCGTGGATGGTGTCCCCACCGTCCATCTTGCGTCAGCAACTCGCCATTTAATTTTTCTCGTAATTTATTGATAATCAGATAATTATGTTGCTGACGTGTGATGAATAGCGGAGACACTCCCTTACGTGAGACGGATTGGTTCTACCAAATAAGGAATGAATTATTTAGAAATATGGCTCAATCTTAAAATGAGCATAAGGGTTACGCTCCCAAATTGCTGTTTTATAATTTTTAACCTACATAAAACTATATGTCCCCATTAGGAGAATTTGAAGATTATTGCGACAGAGTATATATTGGTACTGATTCCAAATATTCTTATGCCACAATGGCAATGCCATTAATTCCTGTATTGGAACTACGTTTTCAACTGGAAGAAAAAAAGGATTATGGTTACGGGGCAGAGAATCCATACAATCAGTGGGGAAGGCGTTATCGTGCTTCATGGGTTATTGAAGACGGTAAACTGTATTTTAAAGATGTTGAAGGTTCATTGGAAGGAAGGGAGTTAAGTTATCAACTACTTTTTTCAAATTATCAAGATGCAGAAGGCAATCCTACCCTTGTTCCCGCCACGTGGTTTTCGGGAAAATTTTTAACTTACTTTGAGCATTACCATTATATAAAAAGGGACGAGAATAAAGAGTATGACTATTCAAGTAAAGTATTGTCAATAGTGGAAAATGGAGTAATTATTGACGAAGAAATTATTATAGAAGAGAAAGAAGTACATCCATTGCCTTTTTGATGCGACAATTATGCCTTTGTTGGTCTTCCTTCCATGCAAAAATATTGGCGTGCCGTTGTGCGGTGTTTTCCACCATAGCCGTCAGGCTTGATGTTGTTGTCAGTGTC
>JAYVIV010000051.1:0-15623 GCA_043769985.1 Arcicella sp. | reverse complement strand
TTTTTTTAGTGGACTTTTAAAACCAAAAGCTAAAATAATAAATGTATTCAATTAAATAACATAACTGATTACATTGTTTCAAATAGTAATTCGTATTTTTGTCGAAATACGTTTTTGCATGACAAAAACAGAGATTAAACACAAATTAACCACAAGTTTTCAAATACAAACTAATAAATATTTTATTCAAAATTTTAACCACCCAAACCCCAGAGAAATGAAGAAAAATTTCCTAACCCTTCTCTTACTCATTTTTTCAGTATCATCTTTTGCACAAGTTGTGGTTTCTGGAAAAGTTGTAGATGCTGATGTTCAGCAAGCACTTCCCGGTGCCAACGTGACCGTGAAAGGTAAAGTTGATAAAGGTACAATTACTGATGCGAATGGCAAGTTCTCAATCCGAATGGATGCTAATGCCAGTGCCAGTGCCATTGAAGTATCTTTTATTGGATATGAACCAATAAAAATAAAATTAGGTGCTATCACCCAAAATTTAACTATTTCATTAGTAGCCTCTACTGAGGATTTGAATGAGGTTCAAGTTATTGGTTTTGCCACTGAGCGTAGTTTACAAGAAACTTCTGCATCTATTTCGTTATTGACCTCCAAGGATTTATCGAAGCAAAATGCAACGTCTTTGACTCAATCACTTAATAATTTGCCTGGTATCAGAATTGATCAATCAGGACTTGATAACCAACGTGTTACCATCAGAGGTATTGGTGCTAATTCGAATTTAGGCGTTCGAGGAATCAAAGTTTATTTTAATGATATTCCTCTGACAGAACCAGACGGTTATACTCGTTTAGAGGCTTTGGATTTTACAACAATTGGTCGTGTAGAAATTATTCGAGGCCCTGCCTCTTCTTTATATGGTACCGCCAATGGAGGAGTTATGAATTTTAACTCTGAAAAAGCACCTTACGGCGGAACAAGTCTCCAAGTTGGGCAATTATTAGGTTCTTATGGATTAAATAGAACAGGTATGATTTTCAAACATGGTTCAGATAAAGCGAATATTTATGCTTCTGCAACATCACAAGGCTCAGATGGATACCGTGCAAATAATCGTTCTGACAGAGATAATGTTAATTTTGCTGGACAGTTTTTCTTAACGTCAAAACTATCTATCAATACTGTTTTCGCTCGTATTCGTGATAATGTTCGTTATCCTTTGGCATTGACCTACGACCAATCCAGAGCCGACGCTTCACAAGATGCTTTGGTAACTGCAGTATCTACTGCACTCCCAAGTGGCCGAAGAGCTTCGTTTTATAATGCAGGGCGTGATCAAACTTTTAGTCGATGGGGTGTGAATGCTAAATATGAAATTTCTGATGCTTTGAAATTTTCTGCGAGTTATTTTGGAGGAAGAAACGACCAAACTTCTAATAGTCTAACGGGTCCAGCTACGACGTTTACTTCGTTGGGGTCAAGTGAAGGTGTCAGAACTATTTTTACTTTCAAGCCCAAAATGGATAAATTTCAGTTAGCGTTTAATGCGGGTGTAGAGTACCAAACATTTACACAAGATGGTCAAAACTTTTCTGTAAGTTCGGTTGATAACTCGAAAGCCTCTTCTCCAGCTGCAAGTGTGGTAAATGGAGGGTCAAATACACTTTATTTTGTTCAAGCTGAGGCTGAATTATCGCCAAAAACAATTTTGACGGTTGGTACTGGTTTTATATCTTATAATTACTTCCGAACTGACAAGTTGAAAAATAATGTTACGAGTAATAAGGATTTCAATAATCAGATTGCTCCACGTATAGCTTTAAATCATAACTTCGGTGATGCCTTGGCTTTGCGTGCATCGTTAAGTAAAGGATTTACGCCTCCAATTTTGAATGAGGCAGTATTTAGTGCAACTTCAGGTGATTTTATCCCAACTTTGGATGCTTCAACTTCTCAACAACTTGAAATTGGAGCAAGAGGAAGCCTGTTTAAGAAAAGATTGACTTACGACGTGGCTTATTACAATATGCAAATTGATAATGAGTTAGTCACTGAAACTCGTGATTTTACGCCTATTGCTCGTAACGCCGCTAAAACGAAGCGTAATGGATTTGAGGTTGCCCTGTCTTATGAAGCAATTAAAGCAGAAGATAAGCAAGCCATTACTTTATTGCGTTATCGTGCCTCTTTCACTTCACAGAATTTTAAATATGAGGACTATAAAAAGGAAACTGTATATAATGTAACAACACTACCAGCTGTTCTTATTTCAAGATACGGACAAGAAGGAGAACCTGTTAGACGTGAGGGCGTTGAGTCTCAATTGCAAGCAAATGGTACTTACCGTGATGTAAATGCGATTAGAGGGGTTTTAACTGAAGACTTTTCTGGTAACTTTATACCTGGATATGCCCCAGTGATGTTCAATTTAGGTTTTGATGTTGAATCCGAAATGGGACTATATGCTACTGCAAATTATAACTTTGTGGACAAAACTGAATTATTTGATGGGAACAAAGCTGTAACACTACGAAGTGCATTAACGGGTCAAAGAACCGTTGTGGCGGGAACAGGAACAGCCACTGTTCCTGCTGTGCCAGTAACAGTCTCAAGGACTTATCGTGATGCTTATTCAATCATCAACTTAGCCTTAGGTTACCAGAAAACTTTCGGTAATATTGGCTTGAGGGTTTACGCAAACGTTGATAATCTCTCAGATACTCAATATTCAGGTTTTGTACGTGTGAATGATAATAATGGGGCATATTTTAACCCATCATTACCAAGAAATTTCTCTGTAGGAACGAATTTAACTTATAGTTTCTAAGAAAAACTTATTACTAAATCTCATAAAAGGCTCGCTCATTTTGCGAGCCTTTTATGTTTTTTTGTATATTGCTTAAAGTCTCAAATTTAAGCTAATCACATGAAAAATATTCCGTATTCCTGGATAATTCTGTTTGCATTATTCTTCATTTATCTTGCCAGTAATGGTTTCGGATTTAATACCTTGCCACTTTGGTATCCATCCCTGACTGCAGAATTTAATTTAGTCAAAGGTAAAATTTCTGAGGCACCTTCTTTAATGCTCATCTTGGTAGCATTCCTATCCCCGCTTTTTGGTTATATGTTAGACAAATGGAACCCCAAAACAATGATGTTAATTGGAGGAATTGGACTTTCAGGCTTGTTATTAGGGTTCTCTAAAATTTCCTCATTTAATGAATTAAAGATATTTTATTTGTTATACGCAGTATTTTTGTGTTTTGGCGGAATTGTTACCAGTATGTTCTTAATCAATAAATGGTTCGATAAAAACAGAGGGCTTGCCGTTGGAATTTTCTTAAATGCGTCCAGTCTCGGAGCTGTGGTTTTTAACAAATGGGCAGGAGGCTTAATTGCTGTAAAAGGATGGAGAGATGCAGAAATGACAATAGCGGTTTTGATGTGCTTTTTACTAATTATTCCATGGTTTTTAATCAAAAATAGACCTAAAAGTGAAATTATTCTGCTCAATAATGGACTTGTTAATCAAGATATCACGTTGAAAGAAGCAGCAAAAACACCAAGTTTTTATTTATTATTATTAATTACTGGAACACTTTGGTATTGCATTAATGGCTTACTATTTAACAAAGATACTTATTTGAACGATCTTCAAAAAACCGTTGCTGAGCGTGGAGATTTCGCTTCACTCTTCTTTTTGTGTGGTTTAATTGGAAAAATTTTCTTTGGATTTATGAGCGATAAATTCAGCAAAAAAGGAATTATGATTGTTTCAATTGCAAACTTATTAATAGGGTCATGGTTATTGAAGAACTCTTTATCTAATCCAGACATGGTGAAATGGGTGGCAATTGTCTATGGATTTGGATATAGTGGGGCTTTTACGATGATTCAGGTTTTAATTGCTGATTTCTATATGGGTAAAAATTATGGAACTATTTTAGGTATTTTTACGATGGTTGATACTTTGGCGGGAAGCGTTGGAATTATTTTAGTAGGTAAAAATCGTCAATTCTCTGGCACTTATCTTCATGCCTTTGATACTATGTTTATTCTTTGTGCCGTTACTTTGTTGGCTACATTTTTTGTTAAGAAACCTGCCATTAAATTAATTTGAATTAGTTGAAACACCATTTAATAAATTGTCATGAAAACTTCACTGAAAGTTTTAAAATCAATCTTTGAATGAAAAAAGTATCATTTTTATTAATAACTGGGTATTTAATTTCTTCTTGTAATCCTAAAATTAAAAGTAATTTGTCTGATTTTGAATTGTTTAAAACTTATATTCAAGGGGATTTAGATAATAGAGAACAAATCAATGCCGAAATTAAAGATGGGAAAGAAATTCACCCTTATGCCAAGCACATAAATCGGCTCTTGGATGGTAAGATTAAAAACTTACCCGAAAATCACAACGGCTTTTATATTCTGGAAGAAAGTTATTATACCTACCCAAATAAGCCAATGGAGGAAAAACCCTATTTGTTTTGGTTTGAAAAAACCTCAAAGGGACAAATCAAGTTGCATTCTCTCCAGATTCCAAAGAGTATTCAGATAAAAGATTTGAAGAATGATAATAAAAGATTATCTCTGAATTATGTTGAATTGGTGGAGTCCCCTACTTTTAAACCTGCAACATACATCAAAACCAAAAAAGGCTTCTACATCAAATCATCGGTGGATTTACCGAACGGAATGAAATTCACTTTGGAGGAAACGATTGGAAAAGACTCTTTTGAGGTGATGGAATTATTAGAAAAAGGCGGAAAATCAATGATTTCTTACACTACGCCAATAATTTACAAACGAATTTTGTAGTACGGAAAGCCTTGTCCGTTTTTAAATTTAACGACCACGGACAAGGCTGTCCGTACCACAAAATGGAAAGATACAAAGCCTTAGCTTTACAAATAACTTGCGAAACTATTAATTCTTGTCAATCAAAAGAGGAAGTTGAAATTGTATTTAAAAAAACGCTAACTAAGATTAATGCTCAAATTAGAGCCTCAAAGGCATTTCTTGGGCAAGATTTAAAATTAGTTGTTTTGCCAGAATATTTTTTGACGGGTTTTCCAATGGGAGAAACTATTGAACAGTGGCGAGAAAAAGGCTGTGTGAAAATGGATGGTTGGGAGTATGAAGAGTTAGGTAAAATTGCATCCCAAAATCAGATTTATCTTGCTGGAAATGTATATGAATTAGACCCAAACTTTCCTAAAATTTATTTTCAAACAAGTTTTATTATTTCACCCGAAGGAAAAGTTATTTTGCGATACAGGAGATTAAATTCAATGTTTGCCCCAACGCCCCACGATGTTTGGGATAGTTATTTAGAAATTTATGGATATGAGGCACTTTTTCCTGTCATCAAAACTGAAATAGGTAATTTGTGTTGCATTGCTTCCGAAGAGATACTTTATCCAGAAATTGCCAGATGCTTGGCAATGCGTGGTGCGGAGGTAATTTGTCATTCCTCTTCGGAGGTTGGAAGTAATCTTTTAACCCAAAAGAATGTGGCAAAATTGGCAAGAGCAATTGAGTCAATGGCGTATGTTGTTTCTGCAAACTCAGCGGGTATGAGTGGTATATCAATTCCTTTTGCCTCAACTGATGGAGCCTCGAAAGTGGTAGATTATAAGGGTTTGGTGCTATCAGAAGCTGGTTACGGTGAGAGTATGGTGGCCAATGGCGATATTGATTTACCTGCTTTAAGATATTTCAGAAATCGTCCTGCCATGGGCAATTTATTAGCCCGTCAGCGTTTTGAATTGTACGCAGAAAGTTATCAGAAGCATTCATTTTACCCACCGAATACCTTACTCGAAAAAGAAGTAACTCGACAACATTTTGTGGAGACACAGGTTGAGGTGATTAAAGATATAATCAGTAAATTTTAGTAAAGCTTAATGCTCAATACTCATACCTTAAAACAATGAAAATAAAAAATCCACGAACGGGACAATACTATTACGAGATTTTTCCTCCTTCATTCCAAGAGTTATCTATCAAGACAAACTTTATGCGTGAATCGCAAATTGCTTGGAAAGAGTCAGGAATTGAACACAGAATTAAGGCATTGCAAGCCTGGAAGGAAATTGTCAATCAAAATAAGGATGAGTTAATTGATGCAATTTGCATGGATACTGGTCGTAAGTGGGAGACCCTCTTAGAAGTTGATTTGATTGCTTCATCAATTGATAGGTGGTCAATTATTTCAAGGGATTTTTTTTCATACACAGAGAGAAGAACATCATCTATCCCATTTTTAGAAATAGAACAAGGTTATGAGCCATATCCGCTTGTTGGAGTAATTAGTCCATGGAATTTTCCGCTATTGCTTTCTTTAATTGATACTATTCCTGCCCTTTTGGCAGGTAGTGCTGTCATCGTCAAACCTTCTGAAATTACGCCAAGATTTATTGAAGTTATTCAAAAAACTATCAATCAAGTTCCTGATTTGTTAGGCATTCTGAATTATACAGAGGGAGGAGCAGAGACTGGAGCGGATTTATGTAAGTTGACCGATATTATTTGTTTTACAGGGTCAACTGAAACGGGGAAAAAAGTATATCAAGCCGCTTGCGATAATTTCATTCCAGTATTTTTAGAGTTAGGGGGTAAAGACGCAGTGGTAGTTACAGAAACTGCTGATATTGAACGAGCTACATCCGCAATTTTATGGGGAAGTGTAGCAAATGCAGGTCAATCATGTTTATCAATTGAGCGTATTTACGTTCACAGAAATATTTATCATCAATTCCTATCAAGATTAGTTGGTAAAGCCAATTTATTGCAATTAGCTTACCCAACAATGGATTCTGGTAAAATTGGACCTATTATTTCCGAAAAACAAGTCGCAATAATTGATAACCAATTGGATGATGCCTTCAAAAAAGGAGCTGTCCTTAAAGCGGGGTCAAGAAAATGTGAAGTATTGAATGGTGGCTATTATTGCAAAGCTACAATCTTGACGAATGTCACGCATGACATGAAAGTGATGACCGAAGAAACCTTTGGTCCGATATTGCCAGTCATGGCCTACTCAACCGTGGATGAAGCTATTAAATTTGTTAATGGAACCCAATATGGGCTTAGCGGAGCTGTCTTTGCCGGTTCAGAAGAAGAAGCCATGAAAATCGCCCGAAAAATGCAGTGTGGGGCAGTTTCAATAAATGATGCGGCTCTCACAGCTATAATGCACGAAGCAGAGAAAAATTCCTTCAAAATGTCAGGAATTGGAGGAACGAGAATGGGACCGTCGGCAATTAAAAGATTTCTGAAACAGAAAGCCTATTTAATTAATGCACAAGAAGTAAAAGACCCATGGTGGTTTAAATGATTTTGAATATTCATGGTTTATTTTTGTTATAAGGGTAAGAGTTAAGAATATATTTACACAAATTTCTGAAAATCAACTTATTACCTCATTCCCATTTAGAAACCGTTTCTTACCATTTATTAATCAATTTTGAAGAATTAAAATAATTTTAAAAATTGTATTATTTATGAAACAAATTGTTAGAACGTGCTGTTCGTTGTATATTTGTGGGACTTTTTTAAGATTTGCAAATCCTTATACATTTATAATAAACATAATCATCAATGGCTTATCAACAAGATTTTACCCGAGTAGAGGGTGTCGAACCACATCGTGTTAGAACACGTGAAATATTAAAAGCACATCCAGAAGTAAAAAAATTGATTTCAAAAAATCCAATGACCATGGTTTGGATTTTGGCTTGTGTATCAATACAATTAGTGATGGCGTATTTAGTGAAAGACCAGGCTTGGTATATTATTCTTGCCGCAGCATGGTTTATTGGAGCATTTCCAGTTCACACTTTATTTATTTGTATTCATGAGGCAGCTCATAATTTAATTTTTAAAAAGCCTTCATGGAATGTGTACGCTGGAATTATTGCCAACTTCCCTTCGTTAGCACCTACTGCAATTTCATTTAAGAACTACCATTTAAAACACCATGCTTTTCAAGGGGTTCACGAATTAGATGCTGACCTGCCAGACGCTTGGGAAGCAAAATTGATTAATAATTTTTTCATCGGTAAAGCAACATGGTTATTATTCTTCCCTGTCTTTCAAGCGATCAGAACGCTTCGCTGTTTAGAATTAGCCATCGTTGATAAGTGGGTTGTGATGAATATCGTTGGACAAATTGCTTTTAATGCAATCATCGTTTATACAATGGGATGGCCTGCATTGGGGTATATGGGAGCAAGTTTTATGTTTTCAGTTGGTTTGCACCCACTTGGAGCAAGATGGATACAGGAGCATTATTTAGTATTGGATAAACACCAAGAAACATATAGTTATTATGGTGGCTTGAATGGTGTCAATATGAATGTAGGATATCACAACGAGCATCACGATATGCCTTCAATTCCATGGAATAATCTTCCAAAATTGAAAGCGGCAGCTCCTGAGTTTTATGATAATTTGAAATATCATACTTCATTTGTGAAATTGTTATTTACGTTCTTGTTCAGTCAAGAAGTGGGGTTGTATTCAAGAATTGTTAGAAAGGAGAGAGGACGTGTAGGCTTGGATGATATTTCAATCCCAGATGTGCAGATTGTTCAGAAAGAATATGCAAATGCCTAATTTTCCGAGAAATTAAAGACCGTAAAAAAAAGCCCCGATTGGGGCTTTTTTTATTTATCGAAGGTCTGGATTCAAAATTTTGCGTTATTAAGCCAAGACAAAATCTTTCTGTTCGACTACAATGCTTGAATTTTCTTTCAAGATTTGTTCTTCATCGTATAAGAAAATACTGATTTCTCCACCAGATAAATTCTCAACTGTGACCTCTTCTCCTGTCGTTTTAATATTCAGTAAGTTCCCTCTAAAATGCACCTTGAAAGAAAATGAAGTCCAATTTTCTGGAACAAATGGAGCAAAATAAGCCCTCCCATCTCTAACCCTCATGCCACCAAAACCTTTCACGAGCGACATCCAAGTTCCAGCCATTGAAGTAATATGACAACCGTCTTCAGTATCGTTATTATAATCATCCAAATCCAAACGAGCTGCTCTGGTATAAAACTCATAAGAATGTACTTTGTCTCCCAATTTTGCCGCAATAATAGAGTGAACGCAAGGACTCAAAGATGATTCATGAACGGTCATGGGTTCATAAAATTCATAATTTCTTTTTAAAGATTCTATATCAAAATCATCTTCAAAGAAATACATTCCCTGCAACACATCGGCTTGTTTGATGAAACATGACCGTAATATTCTATCCCATGACCATTTTTGATTAATTGGTCGTTGCGAAGAATCTAAATCTTGAACTTTGATTAACTCTTTATCCAAAAATCCGTCTTGCTGTAAGAACACACCTAATTCTTTGCTTTCAGGGAAATACATATTCTCAATAACATGAGTAAATTTAGCAAATTCGTCACCTTCATTCAGATTTGTAATTGAGACTAACTCATCATAACGCTCTGAGTCAGAAAATTTTACGTATTCTGCAACTTCCATCACATACTTCAAACACCAAACAGCAAAATAATTGGTGTACCAGTTATTATTAATGTTGTTTTCGTATTCATTTGGGCCAGTTACGCCTAACATTACATATAGCTTTTTGTTTTCGGACCAATTAACTCTCTGCGACCAGAACCGTGCGATACCTAAAAGCACTTCAAAACCATATTCAGCTAAGTATTTTTTATCACCTGTGTAATTTACATAATCATAAATGGCATAAGCTATGGCACCATTTCTATGAATTTCTTCAAAAGTTATTTCCCATTCGTTATGACATTCCTCACCGTTCATGGTTACCATTGGATACAAAGCTGCACCATCTTTGAAGCCCAGTTTTTGGGCATTTTCAATAGCTTTTTCTAAGTGTTTCCATCTGTAAATCAATAGGTTACGAGCAACTTGTTGGTCGGCGGTTGCCAGATAAAAAGGAATACAGTACGCCTCAGTATCCCAATAAGTTGAACCACCGTATTTCTCACCAGTAAAACCTTTCGGACCTATATTTAGTCTTGAATCTTCACCTGTATAGGTTTGATTCATCTGGAAAATATTAAAACGAATTCCTTGTTGAGCGGCAATATCTCCTTCAATCACAATATCATTCATTTCCCACTTTGAAGCCCACTTTTCTGCCTGTTCTTCTACCATTAAATCAAAACCTTTCTCAGAAATTCGTTTCAAATACGCTTTTGAATTGGTTAATAAATCTTCAATTTTATGGTTTTCAGATGAAAGATTACAAGCATATTTTATGAGAACAGTTTCTTCATTGACATTAACATTTAGTGTTACTTGACTTGCCACATATTTCTCTGCTTTAATTGGAAGGCTTTGGAAATCAAGTAATTTGCCGTTCTGAAAAATTTCAAAACGTTGCCCAGTAACCACATGAAAGCCTGTTTTCTTGGTTTTTAATTCAACGTATCCTTCTGCAAAAGCCGTTTCTTTTTGAATTTCGTCCCAGAATTTTTCATCGTAGTTGGCATCTTTATTCTTAACGTCTCCATCTACAAACGGAGTGAGGGTAATTTTACCATCAAAATTTAGAGGTATTATTGAATAACGCAATACACCAGATTCGTCATCAACGATTGAATTGATACGTTTTGCATTGACTTTTAACTGTTTTCCAGATGGAAGAGTTACCGTAAAAGAACGTTGAAGATAACCTTCTTTCATATTCAGAACTCTCTGAAAATCAGTTACTTCGCAATTTTGTAAGTCTAAAGTTTCATCTTCTATTTCAACTTTAATGCCTATCCAGTTCGCTGCATTCAACACCTTGGCGAAATATTCTGGATAACCGTTTTTCCACCAACCCACACGAGTTTTATCAGGATAATAAACCCCTGCAACGTAATTTCCCTGCAACGTTTTCCCTGTAAAAGTTTCCTCAAAATTCCCTCTTTGCCCCATTCGCCCGTTCCCTAACGAACACACAGATTCCGTGATTTCATTAAAATCCCGATTAAATCCTTCTTCGATGATGCACCATTCATCGTGTTTTAGATAATTTTTCATACTTGTTTATAAAATTTACAGAGGTTTGAAGAAGTTGTTATCCTATTAATTTATCAACTTGAAAATTAGTAGCTTAAAATTTTCATTCCACCTCTTTTAAATGCACTGTTTAATAAGTTATTTCGTCGTTCCTAAAAGACATTTTTACTTTTTGGGAGTTCCCCTCATCTATTATTTTAGGGTTGAAATGATTCAGAAAATTCATTAAAAAGTGTATTGAATCATCAAAAATGGTTAAGACTGTATCTGCAAATTTACATTAAACCTTAAAAAACACCTTGCTGTGCTAACGTGTTTTTTAAGGTTTACTAAAATAGTCTATCAATTGTCATTTCTTCAAAACCTTTTATCACAAAATCGGCTTCGTGGAGGATTTGAGAATCACCTACGCCAATAACTTTCATCCCACCAGCTTTTCCTGCTTGTACTCCAGCAAGTGCGTCTTCAAAAACTACACAATCTGCTGGTTTACAATTAGTTGCTTCGGCACCCATTAAAAATACTTGTGGATCGGGTTTACCTTTTGTGATATTATTTCCATCAATAATAACGTCGAAATACTCTATCATTTTGATTTTTTCGAGGATTAATCTCGAATTTTTACTGGCTGAACCCAAAGCAATTTTGATTCCGTTTGCTCTTAATTCTTTTAAAAATTCTGGAACACCTTTCAGTACCTCATTTGGTGTCATTTGCATCACCAATTCCAAATACCATGCGTTTTTACGAGTTGCCCATTCGAGTTTTTCATCTTCTGAAAGCGAAACTTTTCCCCATTTTAATATTAATTCTAAGGATTCCATTCTCGAAATCCCCTTCAATTGCTCGTTTTGATGTTCGGTAAAATCAAATCCTAATTCATTTGCCAATCGTCTCCAGGCTTGGAAATGATATACGGCTGTGTCCACAATTACGCCATCAAGGTCGAATAGGCAGGCTTTTGTTGTCATGTCTTTTTTAATAAGTAGAACAGGTTTCTAACCTGTTCTTATCAATTCAAAAACAGGTTAGAAACCTGTTCTACTTTTGTAATTCTAAAATTGTGAAAGAGTTTGCTGGTATTTTTAAATTTTTTAAATCTGAAATTAGTTCATCCGTTAAAATATTTTTGGCACTAAGATATCCTTGAATGTTCTCCATAAATCGGTTCGTGTCAAGTTTTTTGTCTTCTTTATTTTGACTCATAACTATCATGGAAGATTGATTATCGGTATGTCTAAAATATACATAGATTCCATCTGTTGGTAGATATTGTGTCAATTTTCCAGTGGTCAAAGCAGCTGATTTTTTTCGATAATTTGCCAATTTCTTAACAAAATTAAAAGCCTCATTTTCCCTTTCAGTTCTTCCAGAAGCCAAAAATTTATTTACTTTATCTTCTGCCCAACCGCCCTCAAAATCCTTACGTACTTCGGCATCTGATGGATTTTTAAAATTCTTGGTTAAATTTTCGGTTCCATAGTATAATTGAGGAACACCCCGAGTAGTTAATAAAAAGCCTATCCCTAATTTATATTTATTTATATCTTCACCAATAACAGAAAAAAATCTATCGTGATCATGATTATCCAAAAATGTCATGTTCAGATTTGGGTCTTGATATAAAGCGTCGTTTGATAAAACGGAATAAATTTTGTTGAAGCCTTTTCCCCAATCAAAATTTTGGTTTAATCCTTCCAAAATCGCACCCTCCAAAACAAAATCATTGGCAGAAGGTAAATTTGCTTTAAAGGGTAAATTTATATTGTTTTTTACATGATAAGCCTGTGAATAAATATTGGAAACTGCATTTTCACCCGTTATGAACATATTGCCATACTCGCTTGATAAAGCATCATTACAACGATTCATAAAAGGTAAATCATTATATTGATAAGTATCTATTCTCCATCCATCAATGCCAAAATTTTCAACAGTCCAAAGAGCATGTTGGATTAAATAATTGGCGACAAAAGTATTTTTTTGGTTTAAATCAGGTAGGAAAGGTACAAACCAACCATTTTGCTGAACATCAAAATCATATTTATTTCCGTGAATAACATCAACCACGGGTTCGTCTCGATAAGAGGTATTGGTATAAGTTTTCCATTGATTTAACCAGTCTTTCATCGGTAAATCCTTCAAAATCCAATGATTGATACCCGCATGATTATAGACCGCATCCTGAATAATTTTTAACCCTTTTGCATGGGCGGCATCAACTAATTTTTTGTAAGCATCATTACCTCCAAGACGTTTATCGACATTATAATGGTCAGTAAATCCGTAGCCGTGATAAGCGGAACGCATAACGCCGCCTTCGTTGGTTTGTGGTTGATTATTTTCAATAACAGGATTAAGCCAAAGTGTGGTTACGCCCAATTCTGAGAAATAATCTAAATGATTTTGAATTCCCAATAAATCTCCCCCATGACGCAGATAGGGGTTTTTGCGGTCAGATTCTGAATCTACCATATCCGAAAATTTGTCATTGGACGGGTCACCATTTGAAAAACGGTCAGGTAAAATTAAATAGATAAAGTCTTTTGAATCAATGACTTGCGGTTTTTTATCTCTTATTTTGAGTTGATAAGGCTGTGTAATCTTAATAATTTGATCAATCGTCTTTTTTCTTCCTTTCTGAACTTGAATTATTTTTGATAATTCAATATCCATTTGTCCAGCCTTTGTTTCAGGCGATATATTTAAGTCTAAAAAAAGGTAATTAGGGTTTTCTACTTTATTGATTTTTTCGATTGTAACCCCTTGATAATTGATTTTTACGTCACAATCACTGATGTTTTTTCCATAAACCAATAATTGCAATTTAGGGTTTTTCATACCTACATACCAATTGGTTGGGTCAATGCGTTGGACAAAAGGAGTTTGTGCGAGCGAAGGGACAGCACAAAAAAGTGAATAAATTACAATCCACAAGTTAATGATATTTTTCATGTAATATAAATGGTTGGTTAATGGATATTTTCCTAAGTTTTAATGCTTTGGTTTGAGGATTAAGAAAAACAAAATTACTACCATATTTTTCTTTTTTTACTTATTTGAAAACTAACAACTAAACCCTAAAACCCAAAACCTGATTTAACTAAATCCCAAAATAAAGCAATACCATTATTTTATCATAGAAAAATGATGCTTACTTTTGAAGATTAAAAATATGTAGCAATCGTTGTAAGATTCTTTTTCAACAAAAATCTCTCAAAAATGAATCAAAATTCAATTTTCAAAGCTTTTTTTTTCCTTTGTTTACTTAACCCCAACTTAAATTTTTCACAATCTCAAAAAAATCAGAAACCTTCAATAAATAAGCCAAGTAGCAATTCCGACGACAAAAAAAGTTATTCAAATAAATCTTCTCGCAATAATAAAGAGGTCAAAAACACTAAATCTGACCGAGATTCAACGAAAATTTATAATTCAAAAGTACAAATGAATACCACAAAACAAACAAGAGACACTATTGTTAAAGAAAAATCAAGCAAAAAAACTTCAACTAAGTTTATGAACAATAATAAATTAACCATTTATCAAATGATGTTTCATTTGTGGGGGAATAAAAACACAACGAATAAATTTAATGGTTCGGCAGAAGAAAATGGTGTAACAAAGTTTAAAGATATTACTGATTTAGCCATTCAAAAATTAAAGGAATTCGGTTATTCTCACCTTTATATGACGGGATTAATTGAACACGCAACGATGGAAGATTTCACGTCCATCGGAATTCCCAAAGACCATCCCGATGTTGTGAAAGGACGTTGTGGCTCACCTTATGCCATAAAAGATTACTATGATGTAAATCCTTTTTTTGCCTCTGACCCCAAAAAAAGGATGCAAGAATTTGAATTAATGGTTGGTCGAGTACACAAAAATGGATTAAAAGTGATTATGGATTTTGTGCCAAATCATGTAGCGAGAATTTATCATTCTGATATGAAGCCCGCTACCATAAAAGACTTTGGCGAAGATGACGATAAATCAAAAGCATTTGCCCCCTACAATAATTTTTATTACCTACCCAATACTCAATTTCAAATTCCAGAGGGGGTTTTATCGCCAGTAAAGCCAGATGCTCCTTACCTTGAAATACCTGCCAAAGTATCTGGAAACGATGTTTTTTCGGCAAAACCTACGATTGACGATTGGTTTGAAACAGTCAAATTAAATTATGGCGTTGATATTCTACATGGTCGTACAACGCATTTTAATCCTGTTCCTCCGACGTGGATAAAAATGGTGGAAATTTTAAAATATTGGGCTTCAAAAGGAATTGATGGTTTTCGTTGTGATATGGCTGAAATGGTTCCAGTTGAGTTTTGGAAATATGCCACCGAGGAGGTTAAAGTTGATTATCCGAATGTTATTTTTATCGCTGAAATTTATAAACCAAAAGAATATCATAATTATGTGAAAGTAGGTGGGTTTGATTATTTATACGATAAAGTTGGTTTATACGATGCCCTGAGGCGTTTAGTTGAGCAAAAACCAGAAGCAACGGTTGAAGATATTACCAAAGTTTGGCAAAATGAATCGGGCGATATTTCTCAAAATATGTTACGATTTTTGGAGAATCACGACGAACAAAGAATTAATACCCCAGCATTCGCAAAAGGTGATCCATTTGCGGC
>JAYVIV010000050.1:0-13562 GCA_043769985.1 Arcicella sp. | reverse complement strand
GTCATTTTTATATCCGCCCGATTCTATCAAAATCAAGGTTGTTCCCCACTTTTGGATGTTATCCCCAAAAGCTCTTGGCTCAAAATCTGACATCCAACGTCCCACTGCATTTGGAATATACGTCTGCACAGCTTGATTCATTCCCACAATCACTTGCATGGCTCGCTTACGAGTACGATTAATTTCTTCTTCTTGATTATAAGCCGTTGCCAAGAACGACATTGTGGCTAAATTGCCCGACTGCCCCGCTGAATATCGTCTATTTTTATCGTGAAGATTGAAGCCAAAATCTGGTTTTATGTCAAAAATTAATTGCTTTAATAACTGTCCTTCTGGGGTTTGAAGTGCCAAGGCATCACGATTCATATCAATTCCCAAAGTCGTGTAGCGTGTCCATGCTTCTGCCCCGTCTGGATTTAACATGGGGATAAAATAAAAGGTGCAATTTTTCAATAATTCTTCTCTGAGATTGGCTAAAATGGGATTTATTTCTTGATTTAAACTATCTTTTTTATTTTCCAAAAAATTAAAAATATCTGCCAATGCCATCGTTGCCGTGGGTTCATCTCCGTGCATTTGCGACCATAACATGACCTTTGTTTTGCCCGAACCACATTTAATTAAGTATATATCTCGTCCTTCTGTTGATTTTGTGGCAAGTGATACTTCAAACATCGAATTTTTCTTTAATGTGTCAATTCTATTCATCAAAGTTTGATACCCAAAACGACGTTTCGTAATGGTTTTTTCTTTGAAATAATCATGTGAATCGTGAAGGACTTTACCTAAGTCTTGAGCATTAGTATTTGATAATGAAATCATTGTGAAAAGTATTATGAGAAATCTATCTTGCCACGAAGACACAAAGGCTCTAAGAAAAAAATTTGGTAACTTCGTGATTTGGTGGCTAACCATCTTTATTTTTGAATTCATATTTTTGCCAAAGTTATTCCTGCAAAAGTTGCTAAAATACATAAGATTACGTTCAATAAAATATTGGTTAAAGCCTCTAAAATTCTATTGCTTTGAATCAATTGTAAGGTATCGTTAGAGAAAGTTGAAAATGTACTGAATCCTCCACAAAAGCCAATGGCAATAAGGGATTTGTAGTTAGGATTTGTCAATATTTTCATCTCAACCATTCCCACAAAAATACCCAAAATAATACTTGCCAAAACGTTTACTCCCAATGTACCAAATGGAAATATTTTATCTAAATTCTCTTGAATAAATTTACTTAAAGAGAATCGAGCAAGGCTTCCTAAACCTCCCCCAATAAAGATGAGTAATATCTGATTCATGTCGTAAAGGTAAGAAATTCCTTGTTTTCTGAGATTTTTAACTGTCTTGTATGAAACAAAATTTCAAAACGTTTGGTTAAAAGGGCAAATAGTGACGAAATTTGATAAATAAATCTATAAAAATATTTAATTATGTTAGTAAAAATCTTGTTAGCAGTCGGTACGTTTTTCTTTATGGAGGGAGTGGCATGGTTTACGCACAAATATATCATGCACGGAGTTATGTGGACGTGGCACAAATCGCACCATGTGCATCACAACGACCCTCTGGAAAAAAACGACCTGTTTGCCATTGTTTTTGCAGTAGTTTCGATTACCACTTTTGCCTTGGGGACTTATGTTGATGGGCTTTGGTTTCTATTTTGGATTGGTATGGGTGTGGCATTTTACGGAATATTTTACTTTGTATTTCATGACATTATCGTCCATAGAAGAATTAGAATAAAATTCATTGCAAAGCATCCATATATGAAACGAATTATGAAAGCTCATTACGTTCACCACAAAGTACACACCCGTGAAGGAGCTGAAGCTTTTGGGTTTTTGTACGCTCCCAAGAAATATGATTAGGCAGTAGGCAGTAGGCAGTAGGCAGTAGGCAGTAGGCAGTAGGCAGTAGGCAGTAGGCAGTAAAAGAGTGTTAATTTGGAAATATTAGTTCCGAATTAACACTCTTTTTATTTTATATTATCCAATTTTACTGCCTACTAAAAACTACCTACTGCAAACTTACTTCTGTTCCATCAACAACAAAAACATTTCTGCAGCGTGCCAACCATGCGTTGCACAGATGTTTGATTGAGCATAAACTTGGTCAACCGCATTCATCCCAGAATAGTTAGCCATTTTACTGTCTGCCTCCCAAGTGAGTGGATAATCTGCCAAAGAAACAACACCTTTTTTCTGATTGAAAGTATGGTCTTCTGCCCAAGTGAGATAGGGGGAATGTAGACTCATAGCCTCATCGAATTGCCTTCCACCTACAACATTTTGAGTTTTAAAGTCCAACCAAAATACAGGCGAATAATTATCGTAAATCAGGGGGATTTTATAACTGTCTGATATTCCAAGCGACTTTAATCCGAATTTTATCCATTTAGTTTGATAAACTGGATGAAAAGAATCATCTGTTTTTCCTTCGATATAATCATTATTTTTATACCCACCCGCTTCTTCCAGAACTTTCCCAATCAGTGGATGATTACTGTCTGAAACTGTGGAAATAATGTACAATACTTCACCCAAATTATCAATTTCTGGATTTCCTTGAATACTTCTATCGTAAGGCTCTTTTAAGTTTGTGACCCAGTTTGAAATTAAATTCAGATTATTTGTTTGCTTCAATACCATAATCATCATTGCCGCTGTGCGATAATTAGGCTTTTGGTAAACTAAAAAGTTAGGTAAAGGCAAACCTTCGTCAACATTCATTAAGATTTCCTGATGTAAAACTCTTAGGATAGGGGCAAATCTTTTGCCTTCAAATGAGGGTAAAGCCAAATTACTTTCCGCCATTATCACTTGCATATTATTCTCATAAAGATAAACACCATGCGAGTCTTCTTGAATATCAACCGATTTTCCATTTTCAAGTTCAAGATGCACTAAATATTCGGAAGGTACGATAGTGGCAGTTTTTATTTTCCATCTTCGGAGAATTTTGCTTGTTTTGGCGTTATAAAGTAAACCATCTTTATAGACCATCTTGACACGGTCGCCCATACCAAATAAAAAGAAATCAACTACTGGTAAATATCTTCCATTTGTATGTTCTTTCCTTAGGATTGCTAAGTTATCTCGGTAATTTTGAAGGGCTTTTTCGGCTTTTGTTTGAGTAAAGATTTGTGCATTTACCGTTACACAAATAACCGTAAAAATTAGGGTTAAGTAAAATTGTTTCATATTGGTTAGTAATATATGATTGAGATTAAATAATACATATTTAACATTTGATAATTTATTAAACAGGCGATTGTGGTCATTTAATCAGGGTGTTTGTGATTAAATTCTCTCAATATTTTGCTCCTTCACCAATGGCAGATTTTGAAATTTAAGGAATAATTGAGATAACACAATAATGTCTTCACGACAATATTTGGCTATTTTTGGTAGAGCATTTTCGATATAATAAGTGTGATTAACTTGGTCACCGCTAAGTTCAATTTTACTACTTGGAATATTAAAAAGTGTAGCTAATAATTCTAATGATGTATAGTGTTTTTTATCCCCAAATTTCCACATATCTAATGTATCAAAGTGTGGAATTTCCCACGGTTTTCGTCCAGAAATTTGAAGGGCTTTGGGGATTTCGATATTGTTTATCAGCATCCTTCGACAAATGTACGGATAATCGAACTCCTTTCCATTATGGGCACACAGCGATAGTGTAGTTGGTTTATATTTTTTTTCAACTAAAAACTTAAATTCTCTCAAAATATCTTCTTCACTATCGTTACTTATTGATTTTACTTTTAAACATATTTCATCTTCCTCATTCCAATGAAAAAAGCCTACGCCGATGGTTACAATCTTTCCATATTCAGCATAAATTCCTGCACGGTCAAAGTAAAATTCTTCTTCATTTAATTTATTAGGATTGCTCAAATAACTGGCTTTGTGTAACCATAGAGCCTTCATTCTATCAGAAAGATGATTGAAATTACTTTCCGCAGAAACCGTTTCAATGTCTATGAATAATAAATTCTTGGCGAGTTTTTTGAAATCCATGTGTTTATTTTAGGTATGAGGTATGAATTATGAGGTAGTAAGATCAGAATTAAGATGTTCAAGTTTTACCTCATAACTTATACCTCATAATTCATACCTAACTTTCATTCATGCAAAACTCCTTCCAAATTTAGGTCGTCAATAAGAATTAAATTTTCCTCTCGAATGCTATCTGGCACGAAGATAAATTTTTTGTCAAATATCTGATTACCAATATAATAACTAACCCAATATTCATTATTCAAATGAAAAACCTCTGGCGTAATCATCTCAATTTTGATAATTTCACCCGCCCTACAATGTTTATGAAAATGACGGAGTTCAGAGGTTTTGATATGTTCGCCATTTTTGTTGAATCCATAACCACGAGAAGTTACCATAACCGTATCAATATCAGTCTTTGAACGATTGATTAGATAAACGTTCCACTCGGCTCCGTTTTCTTCATTAATATTTCGGGCAATCGTAATTTTTATGCCTTCAACTACTGGAAATTCTATGTCTTTTTTCATAGTAAGAAGCCCCCTAACCCCCGATGGGGGAATTTTGGAAGCACATTTTATTCCCCCATCGGGGGTTAGGGGGCTGTGAATATATCCTTTAAATGCCCTAACATTTTATCCGAAACATCTTGAAAATCAAGCGATTGCCCTAATTCTTTTTCCATAGATGTTACCGCTTTATCGTCAATTCCGCAAGGGACAATATGATTAAAATAACTCAAATCTGTGTTGACATTCAAAGCAAAACCGTGCATCGTTACCCAACGACTTGCCTTCACGCCCATCGCACAAATTTTACGTGGATTTTCCTGTTTTTCATGGTCCACCCATACGCCCGTAAGTCCTTGAATACGTCCTGCATCAATCCCAAAATCTGCACAAGTTCTGATAACGGCTTCTTCCAAAAACCGCATATACTTATGAATATCGGTAAAGAAGTTTTCTAAATCCAAAATCGGATAACCCACTAATTGTCCTTTGCCATGATAAGTAATATCCCCTCCCCGATTGATTTTATAATATTTAGCCTCGTATTTTTCCAAGCCTTTTTCATCCAATAAAAGATGTTCGGGTTTACCACTTTTGCCTAAGGTATATACGTGATGGTGTTCACAAAAAAGAATATAATTGGGCGTATCTACTTGATTATCAGATAATAAATTTCTATTTTCAAGTTTAATAGCAACAATTTCAGCATGAAGTTTTTCTTGATAATCCCAAGCGGTTTGGTAATCTATCAATCCTAAATCTTGAAATATGGTAGTTTTATTTTGAGCCATTAACTCCGTATCTTTTGTAACAGTACACACTCAACTATTTAATTGAATAAATTGATTTGGGTATTTTGGGCTTATTGTTGCTCTTACATCTTAACTAAAGAGTTCCCCCTTAAAACAGGCAAGACATCGTACAAATCATGTTGCAAACAATAGGCTATATCTTTCTGAATGCCAAGGCGTTGCAGTCTTTTCACGTGTGAAGATGACGCTACGAATGAGAGCAAATCATTCTTCCCTTGGGCATACAAACGTTGTGCCATCAAAGCGGCATCTTCTTCAACCATGAACTCATCATTCAAGCGTTCTACTAATGCTCCTGCAAAGAGCGTATCTTCTAAATTTGGCTTGCCTTTCCAACCTGCACAAAGCACCAAAATATCATATTGTTGGTCTCTAAGATAAGTTGCCAATGCTCCTAAATTCAAGAACGAACCAATCATAACTTTTACGGCATTTTTTGATTTTGTGATTGCCAAAGTACCGTTGGTAGTAGTTACGCATATCGTTGAACCTTGCACTTTTTCGGTCATATAACTGAACGGAGAATTATCGAAATCGAAGCCTTCTGGCGTTTTGCCGTCCCTTTCAGCGGACGATAAATAGCCTTGCTGTTGGTAAGAAACGCATTCGTCAAGCGTGGCAACTGGAATAATTGCCTCCACACCATGGGCAAATGCAGTTGTCATGCAAGAAGTGGCTCTAAAAATATCCACGACTACCACAATTGAGTTTTCGATGTCGTGCAGATGTAATAATTCAGGGGTTAAGCAAACGTCTATTTTTTTCATAATACCAGCCCCCTAACCCCCGAAGGGGGAATTTAAGAGGATAAAGTCTTTAATGTAAATCTAAAATGGTAATTATTTTTTTGTGCCCCCTTCGGGGGTCAGGGGGCTGAAAGGCATTTTTGTTACAACTGCCTTCAAATATTTATTACGAATATTGATATAAATTTCAGCACCATTTTTGGCGTATTCCGTTGCCACATAACCCATGCCAATCCCTTTGTTCAAGGATGGTGATTGTGTTCCTGAAGTTACTTCGCCAATGATATTCCCAGCGGCATCCATAATTTCATAATGTTGTCTTGGAATGCCCCGATCAATCATTTCAAAGCCTACTAATTTCTTAGTAACGCCATTTTCTTTAATTTTTTTGTGTAAATCAGAACAGATAAATTCTTTGTTGAACTTCGTAATCCAACCTAAACCCGCTTCAATTGGTGAAGTTGAATCGTCAATGTCATGTCCGTAAAGGCAATAGCCCATTTCTGTTCTCAACGTATCTCTTGCACCCAAACCAACAGGCATAATATTGAACTCTGCACCAGCCTCAAAAATGGCTTTCCACATCGCTTCGGCATCTTTATTCCAAACATACACTTCAAATCCTCCCGCCCCTGTATAGCCCGTGGTGGAAATCAAAACGTCTTCTATCCCTGCAATTGTACCTGATTTGAAGGTATAATATTCCATCGAATCCAAGTCTAAATCAGTCAATTTACGGAGTGCATCAATCGCTTTTGGACCTTGAACGGCAAATAAACTCAATCCCTCAGAAATGTTTTCCATTTCCACATCGAAGGTATTATTTTGCTGTAACCAGTTCCAATCTTTCTCAATATTCGAGGCATTTACGACCAAATAATATTCGTTCTCATTCCAACGATACACCAATAAATCATCTACTATACCGCCTTTATCGTTCGGAAAGCATGAATATTGCACTTTTCCATCAACCAAAGCTGAAACATCGTTTGAAGTAACGTACTGCAAAAACTCCGTAGCACGCTCGCCCTTAACCACAAATTCGCCCATGTGAGAGACATCAAAAACGCCCACGGAATTACGAACTGCCAAGTGTTCCTGGATAAGATTTGTGTATAAAACGGGCATCGAATAACCCGCAAAAGGCACCATTTTTGCTCCAAGAGCCACGTGAAGGTCATTAAGGTGTACGAATTGTAATTGTTCAGTTTGTTCCATTGATAAAAGATTGGTTGTTGTTGATACAAAAGTACAAGAAAAAACCTGATAGTATGAAATGGCTATCAGGTTATAAATTTATACATCTATATTTATTCTTGATACAGAACCGATAAAACCGTTTGCCCAACCGCTTTGAGCGTGTTTTTGTCTATGTTTGTAATATTATCACCATGTGTGTGATGGTATTTCCAAAACGTCTCTGGACTATTTGGGTGAAGTTCTACAATATCAATCATTTGAATTTTGCCTACTTCATTTACTGCCGTATGGTCGTCTGTTAAACCGCCTCCATCTGCATCCACAAAAACCGTTGAGTAGCCTAAACGACTGGCAATATCCCAAACATTTCTCACAATCATAGGGGCATATTGCATGGATGTACCTTCATGCGGAAAGATTGCCCCCTTTCCTCCAACCATATCTAACAAAATTCCGTAATAAGCCGTATAATTCTCTTTGTGCTTGTTGGCTGCCCAATATTGTGAACCCAAACCCCAAGAATTAGCTTTATGTTCTCCTTTATAAAATTCTGGTTCGCCATGATCTTCCACATCAAAGAAAATAATATCCACGCCAACATTTGGTTTTTGAGTTGCTAATTGAATAGAACGAGCGATTTCCAATAAAACACCAACGCCACTTCCACCGTCATTTGCTCCATCAATTGGTGAGTTTTTATCAACAGAATCTTTATCCGCCACCGAACGAGAATCCCAATGTGCGGTTAATAAAATGCGTTTTTCAGCTCTTGGATTAATGCTTCCGATGATGTTGCGGGCGTTCATTTTTGTACCGTCATATTTTGTTGCCACAAAATCCTGCGAGATGACTTCACAACCAAATTGCTTCAATTTTGCGATGAGATAATTCCCACAATCTTTATGGGCTTTCGTATTCGGAACTCTCGGACCAAAATCTACCTGTGCTTTCACATAAGCATAGGCAGAATCAGCCTTAAAATCTGGTGAAGGAATTAAAGAAACATCTTCTGTGGGTATTTCCGCAGGTTTTTGACAAGATTTAAAATAAACTGCCACGCCCGAGAGGACGAAAATTGATAAGAGGATTAGGGCTGTTTTTTGTGTTTTCATTTGTTTTTAGTACAACAGGTTTCCAACCTGTTGAGATTTGCATTTTTACAGGAACAGGTTGGAAACTTGTTCTACTTGAAAAACGGTTTTTACGGGAGAATATTCTCTAAACACATTTTCGTAGCGGTAAAAAATCGGTCGAATTTATAACTTGATTTGTTGGTAATTTTTGTTCTTAATTCGTTAATAAAATCTCTTCTGTCGTTTAAAATAACACCATGATTTAGATAAAATACATTATCAATCATATCCTTTATTTCTGTTCTTTGCTCAATATCTAAATCGGTATTTGGGATAAAACGATGCGTTTCTTCATCATAATCAAAATACTTTTCGGGCGAATAATCTTCTGAATCTGGTTTAAGATAATAGACAATATCTTTGTTAGATTTTCTACTATTTATCGTGGAATCAATCATCAACAAATTATCCCAAAGCCAATATTGATTTTCTTTCAAATGATGATCAAAATGCTCTAATTCGCCTGCGTGGTCTGTTCTTTTGAATTCAGCTTGGTCTGAAATTTTATAATCTCCATCAGTCCAATTGTCTGATTCATAGAGACTTGGTACACAAATAAATCTTTCCGTATATGTACAAACGCCCTTCTGACAACGATACAATTCCATAACAATATCATCGTAATAGGTTCTTGAATCAGGATGTTTTTTCTTATTCTTCTCTAAATTATCAACCCATTTTTTGTACTTGGTTGAAAGAATAGTGTTGTAGTTTTTATCTATTTTTTGCATTGGTTAGTCCCACTTTGAAAGGTCTTTCGATAGTTTTTCGATGTTTTTGATAATTTCCAAAGCCTCCACAGAATGTTCCTGACCTTGTTTTGTTAGCTTTTTGAATTTTACATTCAAGGTTGCCAATTCATCTAATTTAATTTTACGGTCGGGCGAACCGTCGTCTTCTAAATCAAAAACTCGCTGCAAAATATCGTCCCAACGCATATATTTTGGATTCCATTTGTAATTATCAACATGGTTCTCTCCTTCAAAATACGTCTCTCGATAAACCTTATTGTTATTTCTACTATCAAATTTCAATTCAACGATTTCCCAAGGGTCGAAACTTGCTGCTATTGTAGGTGAGTGAGTAGCAAATACAAGCTGACAGTTTTCTGTAAAAGAAGCATAATAATCAACTCCCTTCCTTTGTAAATCTGGATATAAAGAGCGTTCAGGTTCGTCAAAAATGACAATGGTATGTTTTGGTCTAAGTAAGTATAAGGGTAAAACGCTAAGAATTACTTGTTTTGTACCAGTACTCCAGAGTCCATGAGGAATTTCATTTCCGTGGAAATCCTCAATTTTAATAAAACCTATATCATCTTTTGTTTTGAAGTCTAATTCTTTTTTAATTCGTAAATGAGATTTAAGTAACCAGGGATTTAGGCAATTATCAGCTAAGTCTATGATAGGATTAAACGCAGTTATTTTCCAATCTTCTAATTTTTTTACTGCTTCTTGAATAGCTTTAACATTACTTGCAGACTTTTCGGCAACTTTTGAAATATCTTGTCTAAAATTTAACTCTTGCTCTTGATATGTTCGTATCTTTTCAAGGATTAAATTCCAAACAGCAGCAATTTTATCGTGACTGAAATCAATAATCATTCTATCGTCTAATTTACTGTTTGGTTCTAAATCTATTTCAAAATTTAAGTCCGCAGGAAAGTAGATAAGTTTAGATGATACTTTTCCAAGCCATTCGTTATCTTTAAAATCAACTATTGCCTTATCATTAATATTTTGTTCCCACCAATGCCAATTATATATCTCAAAATCACCATCTTGTTTCTCCAAATTAATTTTAACTTTATATTCATTATTATAACCTAATGTTGCAAAAACTTCTATATTTTCTACAATATCACGGAGTCCACTTTTATCAACTAAATTAGTTTCATAGCTGTATAAAAACAATGGTATCAATTCCAAAATGGAAGTCTTCCCTGTCCCACTTTTTCCAATAAAACACACTTTATCCAAAGGTTGTCCTGCCTTTTCATGTCCTTGTGGATAGGTCAAATCAAGGGTGAAATCCTTAAATTGGTGAAAATCTTTGATATGTATTTTTGAAATTTTCATTTTTAAAATTCTTCGTGAAATAAAAAACGATAGCTATTTTTTCAAATATAAAGCTATCGTTCTGTTTTGGCAAATGTATGTGGGAAATTAGACTCATTTTCTGGAAAGTCAGGTAAAATCATGTCAAGAATATGATTTGTTTCTCTATAACGTTCCGCTGATTTTCTTACAATTACTAATATTTTTTCTCGTTCTTCGGTTGATAGTTTTTTCTTATTTTCCATCGTTTTAATGATTTTGATTTAAACAGAAGTATTGATGTAGTACGCTCAACAGGTTGGAAACCTGTTATACTCTTACTCCATCGCCCCATAAACCAAATCCATCACCTTCCGTCTGATTTTCAAGGTATTAATCTTGTTATTTGCTGCCGATGGGTTTACTCGGTTTGATAAAAAAACGAACACTAATTCCTTCTCTGGATCAATCCATACGAGTGTGCCTGTGTAGCCTGAGTGTCCGTAAGAACTTGGAGAAACCTTGTCTGAAACGAAATTACTTTCTCCATCAGACGGCAATTTATCCCATCCCAAAGCCCTGTGACTTCTTGCCGAACGATTCGTTGTGAAGAGATTTACCGTGGTTTCACTCAAAAATTGTTTATTGCCAAAACTTCCTTTATTGAGATTCATTTGGAGTAATTTCACCAAGTCAGAAGCGGAACTAAACAAACCTGCATGACCCGAAACTCCGCCCAACATGGCGGCAGTTTGATCTTGCACTGTGCCTTGCAAGAGTCTCTCTCTGAACAAGTTATCGTTTTCTGTTGGAGCAATTTGATACTTTGAAATACGACTTAATGGATTGAAACCCGTCGTGTTCATCGCCAAAGGTTCGTAGAAATTTTTTGTCGTAAAAACGTCCAAAGGTTGGTTCGTTAATCGCTCGACGAGATGATGTAAAATCATTAAGCCTAAGTCGCTATACACGTAAGGGTACAATCCGTCTCGATCTTTTCTATTCATTAATGGCGACTTAATCACCCATCGCCACACGGAATCTCTGATGGCTGGTTTTGCATACATTCCGTCAGCAACGCATAACGTACACTCTGAGGATTGTTTAGCGTTGTAATATTCCGTTTTCCACCCCAAAGGAATGCGAGTTCTTTCCCAAAAAGGGATGTACGCCACCAATCCCGCTTGATGCCAAAGTAGGTCTCGAATGATTACGTTTTCCTTGTTTGTGCCTTTCAATTCGGGTAAATAATAAGACACTTTATCTTCTAAATTTATTTTCTTCTGGTCGTATAGAAGCATCAGCGATTGTAAGGTTGCCGTAACCTTCGTAACAGAAGCTAAATCATAAACTGTATTGGAATTAACTAACTGACTATTAATATCATACGATAATTTTCCGAAGTTTTTTTCGTACACAATTTTCCCTTTTCGAGCCACCAAAATCTGACAACCTGGGAATATTTTTTGAGCAATTGACGACTGAATTAATGGCTCAATGATGGATAATTCTACCGATTTCATCCCTACACTTTCGGGTGAGGCGGTGCTTAATTTCCCTGCTGTCGAAAGGTTAATTCCATCACCCGCTTTGAAGATATTTTCTACTGAAACAGGCAATTTTCCTACGGCAGGAATTTCACCAAAAAGTACTCTCGCCATTGCCTGATAAGCCGTTGGATCGTCTTCATAGCCACAAATTAAGGCACTTGGTTCTGGAAAATATTTCAAACTATACGGATTCCCAAACACACAAACTACCACTTTTTGAGCCTTTTGTTCCAAGCGTTTTACAAAATTCTGGACGTTGTAACCGACCTCTAATTTATTAGCAGATTTTTTATTGATATCATGTACACTCAACACAACAGTCGTGGTCGAATCTACACTTTGAAGCACCGAATTGAAGAAGGCTTCATCGGTTTTAATCGAACTTACAAAGTGTTGAAAAGGCGAAATTTTACTTAATTCTTGTTGAAAACGATTGCCTACGGGAACATCTAAGCCAATCGAAACAAACTTGCTTTCAGTCGCCGCAAACGGTAAAATATTTTTGGCATCTTTTACCACCGTAATAGCATTATTATACAATTCTTGCTTGATTTGGGTGGCTTCGGGCGTGTTTAAATCTTGGTATAAATTGTTGCTATCAATGTATTTAAACTGGTTTAATCCAACCCAATATTTGGCGTGAAGAATCTTCCTAACTCGATTATCAATTTCATCTTGTTGTAATAAACCCGCATTAATGGCTTCCTTGATTTTACGGATACCTTCGGGAATATTTTCTGAGTACAAAAGAATGTCATTCCCAGCGATAAATGCCTGTAAATCAACTTCTCCCGATGTTATTCCTTGTCCGTGATGAACACCTCTCATGTTCAAAGCATCGGTAATTACCAAACCTTTGAATCCCATTTCATTTTTCAATAAATTGGTAATAATATTCTGGGAAAGTGTGGCAGGTCGCCAGTCGTAGAACGGTACTTGAAGATGTCCAACAATGACCGTTTTTATCGAATCATTGATTAATTGTTGAAAGGGATAAAGTTCCACATTTTTCAGACGTTCAGCCGTGTACGAAACCTGGGGGAGTGTAAAATGCGAATCGCCCTGCGTATCGCCATGCCCTGGAAAATGCTTTGCACAAGCTAATAATTGGTTATTTTGCATTCCTTTCATGTAGGCACTACTTTTCAACGCCACATTTTCACGCAATTCACCAAAGGAGCGATAACCGATTACAGGATTATTTGGATTAGAATTTATATCAACAACAGGAGCAAAATTCAGGTGAATCCCTAAGCGTTTGCATTGGCGAGCAATTTCGCCTCCCATTTTATAAATTAAAGTATTGTCTTGAATTGCACCCAAAGTAATTTGCTTTGGAAACGCCATCGTGGAATTCACTCGCATTGCCAAACCCCATTCGCCATCAATGCCGACTAACAAAGGAATTTTAGTGGTTGACTGAAACCGATTATTAAGATTAGCATAAGAATATGGTTCACCTTGAAAGAAAATCAAACCTCCGATATGATTGGTAGAAATGAGCGTTTCGATACGTTTGTAATGTGCTTCTCCGTGCGTAGGATTAATGGCAACCATAAAAAATTG
>JAYVIV010000049.1:0-33469 GCA_043769985.1 Arcicella sp. | reverse complement strand
ATACTTTCAACGGGCTTTGTTTTTAGTGTAAATCCATTAAGTATTGATCATGGTTGGTTTGGTGATTTTATTGGAAGAAAATTTGAAGAAAACCATTGGATAGGTATTCTCTCAACGTCATTCGCTTTAATCGGGATCACGGCAGGGTATTTAACTCGTCATAGAATATTTATATTTCAAATTCCAACTTTCGATAATTTTTACAACAAAATATTCGTAAACCCAACACTAAAACTATCCAATATTATCCAATTTTTCGACCAGAGAATTCTTGATTCATCAGTAAACTTATTAGCTGATTTACAAGTATTTATTGCTAAATTCATTGGCTGGTTTGATGCCAAAGTCATTGACGGAATTCCCACTGGAACGGTTTATTCAGCTGGAATTATCGGGCGAGTTACTCGTTCAGCACAAGGCGGGAAAGTGCAATTATACGTTGCATTGGCTTTTTTAGGATTGATTGGATTATTGCTTTTTATAATATTAGCCCCCTAACCCCCGAAGGGGGAATTTCAGAACTACTCTTTTGAGAAAGTTCATAATATTTCTATTGGGGGTTTTACTCTAACAACAGCTCTTTAAAATTCCCCCTTCGGGGGTTAGGGGGCTATTAATCAAATGCCCATTTTATCATTACTTATATTCATCCCCATCCTCGCATCGCTTATTTTAGCGTTTACGCCTGAACGATTTGTGCCTTACTTCAAATGGATTACACTCATGGTTACGGGTGTAGAGTTGTTGTTTTGCATTTACTTATATCTCATATTTGACAGGCAAGTAGCTGATTATCAGTTTCTTGAACAATACGATTGGATAACTTTACCTTTGGGTAATCTCGGTATTGGCTCAATTGATTATCTCTTAGGTGTTGACGGAATCAGCCTCCCGATGGTCTTGCTAACGGGCATTGTAATGTTCGTTGGTGCAATTTCTTCTTTTGAAATTAAGGATAAATCTCGTGGATATTTTTCGTTGTATCTCTTGTTGGCAGGGTCAATTATTGGCTGTTTTATCGCCTTAGATATGTTCCTGTTCTACTTGTTTTTTGAGTTTATGCTTCTGCCCATGTACTTTTTGATTGGTCTTTGGGGAGGACCTCGAAGGGAATATGCGTCCATCAAATTCTTTCTTTACACACTCGTAGGCTCAATTTTCATCCTTATTGTGATGATTGGGCTTTATCTTTCCGTCATTGACCCTGTTGAGACAGCCGTACAAATGGGTTTGATAAATTCTGTCTCCGATGTAACGCCGCAGATTATTACCCAAATCCAAAGTCTCTTGGCAGAGGGCGAGTTGCCTTCGCAGTCAATTGTTCATACTTTTGACCTTCGTTTTATGCCTGATCAAGGCAATTATGTTATAGACGCTTGGTTGAATATTTTCTCAGCTAATAAGGTTGGCGGTATTTCTCTACGCTCTTTATCATTCATATTTTTGATGGTTGGCTTTGGAATAAAATTACCCGTCGTGCCTTTTCACACATGGTTGCCCGATGCACACGTAGAAGCCCCAACACCCGTTTCAGTGGTTTTAGCAGGGATTCTTTTGAAAATTGGGGGCTATGGATTTTTGAGAATTACCTACCCAATTTTTCCAGAAATCGCTAACCAGTATGCCGTTTGGATTGTTGGATTTGGGGTTCTGTCAATTATCTATGGAGCATACAACGCCTTGGCAATGAACGACTTAAAGAAAATGATTGCTTACTCGTCTGTCTCGCACATGGGTTTTGTGTTGTTGGGAATTGGCTCACTCACCAGCGAAGGATTCAATGGAGCCGTTTACCAAATGTTCTCCCACGGAATTCTGTCTTCAATGTTGTTTATTTTGGTTGGCGTGTTGTATTCACGAACCCACGACAGAAGAATAGACTCCTACCAAGGACTTGCCAGTCAGATGCCTTTGTTTACATTAATGACTGCAATCGCTTTTTTTGCATCTTTGGGTTTACCCGCATTTTCAGGGTTTATCGGAGAGATTTTTACTTTGATGGGAGCGTTCAATAGTCCATTGATTCCCAGGTGGTTAGCGGGTTTAGCAACGTTTGGATTGGTACTCGGAGCGGGATATTTTCTATGGACTTTGCAGCGAATATTTTTCGGAAAATTTTGGGTAAGGCAGTTTGAAGAAACACTACATGATTTAACTTCCAGAGAGAAAATCATGCTTTACCCTTTGGCAATTTTAGCATTGATTTTCGGAATATTTCCACAATTGATTTTTGATATAACGAATCTTTCTTTGGCTGAATTGATAAAGCTATTTTAATTTTCGTTGTTTGATGTTCGTTTTGGATGGACTTAACGAACATCAAGCACCGAAAAACGAACCGAAGCGTCGGTCGCATCTAAAATGGCATTTTAATCGTAGCCATAACCATTTTATCCTTGTTTGTGATTGTGAAAGAAGCTTTGTCCCCAAACTGCAATTCTAATCTTTTGTGAAGGTTTTCCAAGCCAATTCCTCCATCATTACTTTTTGGTTTTGGGTCGTAGAAGCCAGAATTTTGAACCATTATCGTAATTACATTTTTATCTGCTGTCACAGAGGTAACAATTTTTCCACCTGACTTCAGTTGTCCAATTCCGTGTTTTACTGCATTTTCGAGTAGTGTATTTAAGGACATGGGCATAATTAAAACGTTATCTAAATCTCTTTGGATATTAAATTCATAAGAAAGTCGACTGTCGAACCGTAACTTTTCGAGGGCTAAATAATTTTCAGCAAGTTTCAATTCTTCGCTTAGGGTTGCTCTTTGCTGCTCTCCTAAATTCAATGAAAGTCGCAGTAAATCAGATAGTTGGATGATTGATTCACGAGCTTTCACACCATCAAAAAGCGTTAATGCTTTAATGCTGTTCAAGGCATTAAATAAGAAATGTGGATTTAATTGCTTTTTAAGATTTTCTAATTCGGATATTTGTAAAAGATTCTCTGCCACAATTGTTCGTTGTTTCCGTTCTTGATAAATTGTGGCAAATCGATACAAATGATAAAAGAAAAAGCAAGGAATCACAACCCAAGTATTTTCAAAAAATAGTGTGAGAAAATCTATTAATGGATTTCTCATCCCAAATTGCCCCAATGTAATATCAATTACCGTGAATGAAAACCCAATTGAACAACTACCTATAAAAGGATATAGCAAAAACTGAGAAGTTGTAAATTCATCAGGATTCATATTTTCAATGAGGTAGCGATAAGTATTACCAATTGCTAATCCGACAAAAAGATATGTAAGAAAAAATATTATTTGAATCTTCGTATCGCTATTTTGTAAAGGGCTGTATGAAAGTGAAATGAAAGCGATAAATAGCCAACAACATAATTGAATTAACCAGAACCATATATTCTTAACCATGGATGTATTTTTATAAATGTTACTCAAAAATACTAACAAAAGTAGAATGTAGAAAGTTTATGCAGAAAAATAATGACTAATTTCTTGTATCTTCCCGATCAACTGAAGCAAATTCTTGAAAGTATGAACGCACTCCTACCAGAAGTGCTTCTATCAACCTCTTTTTTATTAATGATATTGATAGATTTAGTCCTCTATCATAACTATAAAAGTAAGAAAAAATTTATTGAAAATATAGCTCAAACGAGCTCGGTAATATTTGGTTTTTGTTTGATTTCAGTGATAATAGTTCTAAATCAAACAGTCCAACAGTTTTATATCCCTGAGAATTTGTTTCTTTTTGACAGGATGTTGGTATTGGATTTAAAAGCAGTGTTATTCAAATTTTTAATTATTCTTTCCACCATTTTTATACTTGCCCACATATATGTGACGGGGAAAAAGTTTATTGCCGAGTTTTATCCAATTCTGATTAGCATGGTGATTGGACTGTGCTTAATGACGATGTCGGTAAATTTATTAATGATTTATCTCTCTATCGAAATCGTTTCCGTTTCTTCTTATATTCTTACAACGATTGATAAAACCAGAAAAAGTACAGAAAGTGGTTTGAAATATATTCTTTTTGGAGCTTCGGCTTCGGCAGTTATGCTTTATGGAATGTCTTTATTATATGGCATGACAGGAACGTTGGATATTACTTCTTCCGAATTTTCAAGGGGCATTTCTCTGATTGATTCCGTAGCTTCAACGGTGGCTATTGTGTTGACAATCAGCGGGTTTCTCTTTAAAGTATCTGCTTCACCTTTTCATGTATGGACACCCGATGTGTATCAATCTGCCCCTACGTCGGTGGTCGCTTTCTTTTCGGTAGCTCCCAAAATTGCAGGATTTTTAGTGGCAATTCGGTTTTATTATGCCGTACCCAATAATCTACAAATCATCACGACGGTATTAGCGATGGTAAGTATTACTTTCGGAAATTTCTCGGCTTTGTGGCAAAATAACGCCAAACGATTATTAGCATATTCTACCATTGCTCATTCAGGATTTATGTTGATTGGCTTAGTAACGATGTCGCAATTAGGTGTTACGAGTGTAGTTTTCTACTTAATTATTACCCTTTTTACAAATTTTGCAGCGTTTCTTTTAGTGGATTATGCGGAACAGTTATTAGTTAATAGTAATCAGTTATTAGAAGAATCCCAAATAACTAATAACCAATCTCTAATAACTAAGTTCAGCGGTCTTGGCAGACTCAATCCTTTCTATGGCATTATGATGTTAATTGTCATGATTTCTTTGGCGGGTATTCCACCCACGGCAGGTTTTTTTGCGAAATTGAATATTTTTTCGGCTTTGTGGGAAACGTATCAGAATACTAATCAACCCATTTTGTTGTGGCTTTTCATTTTTGGATTATTGAATACTGCCATTTCTTTGTTCTTTTATTTGAAAATTCCATTTTATCTATTTTTTAAAGAACCCCTTGAAAATCAGACGTTTGAACTGAATTCAAAGCAATACTTTTTGGCAATCGTTCTGGTTTTACCAATTCTGATACTGTTCTTTAAAGCAGATTGGTTGATGGATTTGATTAGTTACCTTTAATTTAGCTATGAATTATGAAGTCGTTGGTAGGTATGAGTTATGAGGTCGTAGGTATAAATTATGAGCTACAAAGTCATACAAATAAAACTCCTTTGACTTCTTATTAATGCCCTTATACCTACGACTTCACACCTACGACCTTATACCTCATACCTACAATCTCATACCTAAATAAACCCCCATTTCCGCTTCATCACCTAATTCAACCGATACATAATCACTCAACGTTGTTGATAATTGATAACCTACATAATCCGCCAAAATTGGGAATCTACGGTAATTTCTATCCACCATCACCGCCACTTGAATTTTTTTGACAGGAATACTCA
The DNA here is from genome assembly GCA_043769985.1 of Arcicella sp. Classification (GTDB taxonomy): domain Bacteria; phylum Bacteroidota; class Bacteroidia; order Cytophagales; family Spirosomataceae; genus Arcicella. The sequence goes on along the minus strand of JAYVIV010000049.1, from coordinate 28,159 downwards.
AAAAAGGTGATAGACTATACGCAAACGTTCTGCCCGTATTCAAGACATCATCCACAACCACAATGGCTTTATGTTCCAGAAAACGTTCATCACAGTCGAATTCCACGGGGCTGTCATAGGTTACGTCCTTGTCCACATCAATCAAAACTGTGGTTGCTTCAATACTTGAAATTTCGTTTATGGCAGTTGTCAATTTCTTCGCAAAAGCGTGTCCTTGCCCTTTTATGCCTGCAATAACAATTTGGGTTTCTTCAAAATTGTTCTCATAAATCTCAAAAGCAATTCTCCTGATTTTTTGGAGAACTTGGGTATGATTGAGGATTTGATTGTCGGTTAATTCCATCTTTTGTTCAATTAAAAATTAATAATTAAAAGTTAAAAATTGTGATTCTCGAAAACAAGACTGAATATATTGTTAAAATTATTAAATTTAACACTAAATCCATATTCTTTTACTGTTATCAACAAACGAAAAACTTTTAATTTTTAACTTTTAATTTTTAATTTCTCTACCTTTGCAGTCCAATTTATAAAATTAATTAACCAAAATGGCAAAAGGATACTCTTCACAAGGACACGGACAACAAAAACGAGTACAACAGGCAATTCCAAGTAATCCATTAGCGATTAAGACGAAGAAATTTGCTCTTGAAAAAAATAAATTCATTACCCTAAATATGCTCCAATTCGTTAGAAAACAGTGGTATTGGGGATTTGTGCCTTTGGCTTTGATTTTGATTAATGCAATTTTGAACATCACAAAAGTTTACCCAAATTACTGGATTTATGTCATTACGGTTTTGGGAGCTTTGGTTTATGTAGCCTTCTGGGCGATTCAGTTTACGGGTGTAACGCAATTAGAGCAGTACAAACAACTTTTTCAAAAGTATCGGTATGAAATTGATAGTCGTCAGATTTTGATGAAATTGAACGATACTGAAGGCGGAGTTATTAAGTGGGATATGATTAAAACGGCTCGTAAAGATAAAGATGCGTATGTGTTGGATATGGGTCAATATCAGTTCATTTATTTGCCTTTTACGGTTTTCAATAATGATAATGATAAGAAATTAATGGAGCGAATTTTGAGAGATAAAGGATATATTGCTGGGGAATAGTTACTGGTTATCAGTTATTTGTTACTGGTTTGCAGAACGTAAAAGGGCTTTCAGATGATTCTGAAAGCCCTTTCTATTATTTTTCCTAATAACTAATTCCCCAATAACCAATAACTATTTCTTAACCGAATGAGAAATCGTCTCAACCAACTCCCCACGAGCCATTTTCTCGGCTTTGTCAAAATATTTTAATGACTTCTGGAAAGTGTCATCATACGGAGCCATGACTTGCAAATACTCATTATTCATCCCGTCAGATACTTTTCTCTGCCATACGTTTCGGGCAATATACGCCTTGATTTGGGCTTTAATATAAGGCATCGAACGCTCATAATCTCTGGCTCGCATCTTCACATTTGCCTGTTTTGCTAATTTTTGCATCTCCATTAACATCGCATCGTTCACGACAAAAAACTTATTGAAGTCCTTGAAAGTGAGTTTTTCGATGGATTTTATATTGTCATTGGCATAATTCAGGGCAAATTCACGGATGATATTTTTTCCCCATAAATCGCTCATATATTTAGTGAAATAGGTGGTATCTCGGGCCACAAAAACGTCGGGAGTAATGCCTCCACCACCATAAACCGTGCGACCACCGATGGTTTTATATTTTAATTTTTCGTTAAATTTAATGCTATCGGAACTGAAAAACTCACCACTTTTAATGCGTTTTTCGTAGTCTTTTTCGTATTCTTCTTCTTGTCCCATCAAATAGGGTTTCTGAATGCTGCGACCGCTTGGGGTATAATATCTTGAAATCGTCAAACGTAATTCTGAGCCATCTTGCAGATTTACAGGCATTTGCACTAACCCTTTTCCATACGAGCGTCTGCCCACAATCAAAGCACGATCGTTGTCTTGCAATGCACCCGCCACAATCTCAGCGGCGGAAGCACTGTTTTCGTCCACGATGACCATAACAGCACCTTTCTCAAATATTCCTTCTCTTTTTGTGTAAGTTTGGGTGTCGTATTTCGAACCTTTTCCATCGGTATAAACAATCATTTTTTCACCCGCCAAAAGCTCATCCACCATCTTTTCAGCACGGTCTTTGTATCCCCCAGGATTCCCTCTGAGGTCAAGCATTAAACGTTTTGCTCCTTGATTTTTCAGGTTTGTCAATACCGTTTTAAACTCATCAAAAGTGGACTCCGTAAATCTATCCACCTTGATATATCCCGTTTGAGCATCAATCATGTAACCTGCAGTGACAGAATATGAAGGGATTCTGTCACGCACAACCGTAAATTTTTTAATGCCTTTTTCACCATTCCGAAGCACTTCTAATATTACTTCTGTTCCTCTTAGCCCACGCAACTTACTAAAAATTAGACTATTACTAATTTTAGAGCCGAATAAAGCAACACCATCGGCTCTTAATAAACGGTCGCCACTTTTTATACCCACTTGCTCAGAAGGTCCACCCATCATGGCATTCATCACATACACAGTATCACTAAAAATATTAAATTCAATGCCAATACCATCAAAACCAGATTCTAATTGCGAACGGGCCGCAGCGGCTTCATTGGTTGAAAAGTAGGTAGTATGGGGGTCAAGTTTTTCTAAGGTTTTTTTAATGGAATATTCCACCAATGAATCCGTATCAACCGAATCCACGTAGGAGGTTTCAATTAGGGAAAGTATTTCACGATATTTATTGAAACCTTTTGACACAGAATTCATTTTGGCTTGTCCGCCAAAGAAATTTGCTCCCAACAAAACACCACCCACTAAGGCAATGGCAATCCAGATTGGTATTTTCACGATAGTTGAATTATTGTTGATTGGCGTTTGTGGTTTTTTCATGCTGTAATATTTGTTTTCAAAAGGAGTACTAATTTACGAAAAACTAAATCGTAGCCAACGTTTTGACGTAACTTTGTTAAAATTAGGTAGTAGTTATGAGGTATGAGGTCGTAGGTATAAGGTCATGGATATAAATTATGAGGTAAATATTTTGCCAATTTTTTGTATAATTAAATTATATCTTCTACCTCATACCTACGACTTCATACCTCATACCTAAATAGATGCCCAGAATATTAGCCATAGATTACGGAACAAAAAGAGTTGGTTTGGCGGTGACTGACCCGCTCAAAATCATTGCTTCTGCTTTAGAAACGGTTCATAGTAAAGATGTTATGGTTTTTTTGAAAGCCTATCTCGAAAGTGAAGAAGTGGAGGCTTTTGTGGTGGGTATGCCCGTGAATTTGGATGGGGAAGAGACTAACAATACGCCCCACGTAAAAGGTTTTGTCAAAAAATTGCAAAAGACGTTTCCTGAGATTCCTGTACACTTGCACGATGAGCGTTTTACATCTAAAATTGCCCTTCAAGCCATGATTTCGAGTGGTTATTCCAAAAAAGACCGTCGAGAGAAAGGCAATATTGATAAAATTTCAGCTGTTATTATTTTACAATCTTATATGGAGAAGGAAGGAATTTAGATTCGTTTTTCTAAGCAATTTTGTCTGAATTTGGATTCATTGGATTAATGGATTATTTGGATTTATAGCTGAAACGAATCCTAAAAATCCATAAATCTGACAAATCCAAATTCAGACAAAAATTACGTACAATCCCTAAACTAAACAAATGCACATTTACGGTTTAATCGGTTATCCACTTGGTCATTCCTTTTCAAAAGGATATTTTACGGAGAAATTTCAGCAAATGAATCTCTCAGATACCCACGTATATGAGAAGTTTGAGTTAGAAAATATCAACGATTTTCCTGCCTTATTAAAATCGCAAGGGTCTGATTTAAAAGGACTTAATGTGACCATTCCTCATAAACAAAACATCATTCCTTTCTTGGATTCGGTGGATGAAGCGGCTTTGAAAATTGGGGCGGTTAATACTATCAAAATCTTGGAAGATGGCACGACAAAAGGTTTTAATACCGACTATTGGGGTTTCCGTTGGACACTCGAAAAATGGGAATCTTTCCAAGAAATTAACCCTAAAAAAGCTTTGATTTTAGGAAAAGGAGGAGCCGCAAAAGCCATTGTTCAAACCCTTCAAGATTTGGGATTGAAAACCCAATACGTTTCTCGAAGAAAAGAAGAAGATACAATTACCTACGAAGAATTGACGGAGGAGGTAATGAGAGAACATTTATTGATTGTTAATACAACCCCTTTAGGAATGTTTCCAAAAATTGATGCCTTTCCAGAAATTCCTTATAAATATCTGACAACCAAGCATTTGCTGTATGATATTGTTTATAATCCTTTGGAAACAATATTCTTAAAAAAGGGATTAGAGCATGGCGTGCGAGGCATTCATTATGGTTTGGAAATGCTACACGGACAGGCGGAGAAGGCTTGGGAGATTTGGCAGGGATGACTAAGGTTTCAATAACTTAAAATTTTTATATTCACCTATTCGCCAGCCAGTCAACTTTTCAATCCAAGTTCTAAGACGATTTTTTAGCGATAGTTTTTTTTCACGAATATCAAAATCAAATTGCCAATTCACTCGTTCAATTCTTGCGTGCATTACTTTGGGATGAATTCCATTGAAAGTTGTCAAAGAATCAATTTCCGAATAATCAAAATCATTTTCATAATGCTTTTTTACGGAGGCAGCATCATGGTCATTTGCCCAAAAGTTAATCGAGCTTTTTAATTTTTCCTTCTGGATTTCGGGCGATTTTACCCAGCCGTAATGATAAATATAAGCATCTATCCACCTGACAATCAATTTCTTATCGGTAATAGTCCTAAATCCTTGAGCATCACGATAGGAAATGATATTTGACTGATTCCGAATAATTCTAATCTCCTGACGATACCAACGTTGAGCATCCGCTACGTATTGATACGAACCGTAAAAATGTTGATATTTAAACAGTAAACCTTCCACGTTCAAATCGTGTAAATTATCCTGCATGGCTTGACGAATATTAGGTAAATATTGCTCATGCACCACTTCATCGCCTTGAATATAAAAACACCAATCAGCATCTTTTGATACAGCGGCTAAGGCTTTGTTGGTTTCTACCGCCAAAACTCTTCCACCTTCCCGCAAAGTATCATCCCAAACGGTTTCAATGATTTTAATTTTATCGGAATTAATACCTTTAATTAATTCCAAGGTATCGTCATCCGAATTTCCAACGGCAACAATCATTTCATCACATACGGGCAAAATGGACGTAATGGCTTCCACGATGGGGTAATCAAATTTTATGGCATTGCGGACGAAGGTAAAACCTGAAATTTTCATGATGATTTATTTAAAAAATCCCAATCCAGACATATTGCTGATGCCTAAATTGGGATTTGAGAATAGTAAAATGTATTTTAAAGACTGTGCTTATGTTTTATAGCAATAACATACGTCAATGAAACGCCAGCAAAATCAGCAATTTGTTCAACTGATAAATCAGATTTCATTAAAAAGTTTACCACGGTTTTTTCTATACCTTGCTCTATACCTTGTTCTATACCTTGTTCTATACCTTGTTCTACACCTTGTTCTACGCCTTCTTCCAAACCTTGCTTATAAAGAAAGTCCTGTTTGATATCTATGTATTTCGATATTGAATTCATGATTTCTTGTATTTTTTCTTGTAAGTTACGAAGTCTTCCTAACACTAACAATTGTTGAAATAATTTTTCACTTTCCAAGGACAAATCTACGGTTTGTCCTAACTTATCTACGATTTTCTCAACAACGGATTTCAAAGATTGTTTTTTGAAATTCCCGAGGACGGCTAATAAAATTTCTTCAGGAACATCTGAATCTATAAACGTCTGATAATCAATATGTTTTATATTAATTAAATGGTAATTAAATTGAATATTTCGATACCCTAATTTGGTTTTCATTGTAGGTTTTTCGTCTCCTAAAAAGATAACGTATTGTTCAATAGGTAACTTATATTTCCTCAATAATAACGAACAATAATCCAACATTCTATGAACCATATTGGATTCATTGCGAGTCTGATATTCAATGTGTAAGATAAATTCTTCACCATTTTTGTTAATCACTTTTTCCAAATAATCGGCTTCTCGTTCTCGGGTTCGTTGCAGTTTGGCAATAATTTTTTCAGCATGTACAATTTCAATTTTTAAGATTTTTCGGATAAAATTATCAATAACGGCATCAATATTTTCTTTGAAAACTTTGTCATAAATATTGGCTTCTTGCTTTTGGTTTTGTTTTGACATTTTTTGGGTATTTAATGGTCAGGGTATTTTAAAAATATAAAACGTCTCATTATGATTATGCGATGGGTTCATTAAATACGCCAAATTATCCACAAAACTTGGTTCAATATCCACTTCATGTTGCATAGTTGGAAAAACCCTTTTCACTTCAATGATTCGTTTCTGTAAATCAGTATTTCCAACTAAAATGATATAATTTGGCTTGGTTTTCTTGCCTGAATTTAATTCCGTGGGCAATTCTGCCATTTGCTCAGGGGAATCTACCATGAAATAATCGTATTTTTTTTGGAGATAAAATGGAGCTTCTGGTTGGGAAGATTCATAGTTTTGGATGAGTATATTTTGCACATCCCCTTTTTCTCGAAGATAATTCATACTCTCGACCCGTGAGCGTTTTGTGTAAGTAACAGAAAGTAAAAACAACAAAACGGTATTCAATATTATGAACCAAACAACCGAAAATTTCGTGAACCCACGAAGCCAATTTTTGGAGGAATATTCTTCATAAATATCTCTAAAACCGATGATTCCCAAGATGATAAACAAGGGCAAAAAGGGTAAGATAAAACGTTCTTGTTTGTTGGCGTAATAAGAATGAAAAACAAAAAACAAAAGCGAAGCATAAAACAGCATTTTTCGATTGCCAACTTGCGTAGCGGTTTTGAAATATCCTGCCAATATCAACAAAACTGGAAAGCCCAAAAATAAACCCGCCACCGTGCCAAGATACCGATGCCAAGGACCATTGGGATAGATGGCAATATTGGCAGAATCAATATTGAAGGTTGCATTTGTTTTAATGGAAGCAATGGGATTTCCCCAAGTCAAGTAATCGAATAAGCCTTGTGTAAGCATGTAGAACACGCCAAAAGCAACGCCAAAGAGAACGGCTTTTTGCCAATTTTGTTTACTGAAAAGCCACCAAAGTCCAATCACAAAAGGTATAAAAATTATTTGATAACGAAACACAAAACCGACCGTAAACCACCAAGCCATCAACAAGATTTGTTTGGTGTTGAGTTCTTTGGCACAGGCATAATAACAACCCAACATCATGGGCGGAATGCAGGCAAATTCCCGCAAATTACGAACAGAAAGGAATGGGAAAACCCAGAAAATGGCTAATAACAAACCCGCAATTTTAGCATCATTTGGGCGGTTGCTCAAACGTTCCGTGAGGCAATAACCCACGTAAATCGTAATCATCGAAAACAAAGCGTGAACCAAACGAGCCACCAATATTTTTCCTTCTGGATTATACAGTCCGAAGCTCTCACATAAGCCAAAAATTAAGGTATGAATTTCAACGTAAATGAGGTTGAAAATATACGCCTCACCCTTGGGAATGTTGGAAAATAAGTCTTTTACGCCTTTTTCTAAAATATTTTGGGCAAGTTCAACGACTTCAAAATGGTCGTCGGTGAAGGCATATCCTTTGGAGAAAATAGTGGCTAATATTCTGAAAAACAACCCTAACAAAAGGATTTTTTTGAGATTGAGGTTATTTAAAAATTTGGTCATGGGGTGAAATTATGTATTTTTTGAGGTAATAAAAGCTATATTTTCGGAAGGAAACCATGTTGAAACCAATTTTTTCAAACGTTTTTGCGTGTTTGGAATACGTTTCAAGATGGGTATTTTACTGAAGTTAAATCGTGTAATATCTTCAACATCAGTTTCTAAACTATTATTTTTAAGAGATGAATTAATGATAAATCGTTGAATGGCAACGCTCCATTCTTCTTTGTTTGACCAATAATGTCCGATGTAACTTTCAGCGGGTTTCATATCACCCTTTTCTGAAAGGGCAACCCCCAAAGCAAACTGTTCAATTAGTCTTCGAGTAACGTTTGCCACTAACATATCATCACAAATAGCAAGGGCTAACTGACAGATTTCCAAACCTTTATAAGCAGGAATACCAACCACCCCCGCATTCCACATGGCATGATGCGACTGAATTAAAATACCTCCAAAGGTTTTATTACCAACCTGTTGCCACATCAATTTTTCGGTTTTACTTCTCAATTTACATAATGCTCCTTCATTCAAGTGCATCACAGGATTTTCGAGGTCAGATTTTAAGGCTTTTATGTCTGAATATAGAAACGTATCAGTGTCTAAATACAAAATAGATTCGTTGGGATGAATCCTACAAATATGCTCAATTGCCTTAATTTTAGCCCTCCAAAAGAATTGATGTGAGCCTTGCCAATCGTATAATTGCGTTTTATTTATCGCTAAAATTTCAATCTTTCCGTTCAATCTTTCATAAAAATCAGGGGCATCCGTCATTACATACACACGGTCATGAGCATCCATCTGCCCGAGGAACGAACAGATAGAAAAGTACGCCTGAGCATGATTTTGCTGGTTTTCACCGAAGACTAAGTAAAGTATGTTCATTTTGAGATTAAACCTTTAGGATTCAATATTGGAAACCACCTTTCTAACAAAAGACCGTAAATGATATTGTTGTTTAATCTTTTCATCAACGGGTTGAAAAGGAGTTTCAAAGAATGATTTTGGGATATTAATGTTCTCAAAATCAATGACTAAAATATTATTTGGATTATAAAAATCATATTCCATCACCGCCCGATTATTGGTAATTATTTTTTTATTCATGCCTAAACTTTCAAAAATTCTAAACGAAAGTCCCGCTTGATTGGGCTTGGCAATATCCAAAATTACGGCATAATGATTCAATAATTTCAACATATCAGGATAAGGAATCGATTCCTTCATGTATTCAATGTACGGACTCTTTAACTTCTCAACCGATTGGCGTGTCATAAAACGAAAATTGATGTTATTTTCTTCCAAATATTTACCCATTCTATTGAATAATTCGTACCGTCTTTTTTCTAAATGAGACATACAAAACAGCGTATTTTCCATTTCTACGGGTTCAGGAACGTAATAATAAAAATTAGTCAATAATTCCAAATTATATTTCTTACAGTCCTCATTATGAAAGGAATAGACTTTATTGAAGAAAGGTATAATTTTTTCTTTTCTTGGAAAAAAAGCCATTGTGTCCCAGTAGTAAGCGATGAAATTATTGGTTTTGGATTTTAGGAATTGGAGTTCAGAATCAGTGAAAAAATCGGGGTGAATAAAGAAGATTAGGTCATATTTTTCTTTTAGATTTTCTAATCGTTTTTTAATAATCTGACGTTCATAAACATCTTTTTTATTTTGATTTAAGAAGGTTTTAGAAAGAAAATTACTGATTTTTTCGCCTGTATTTTTGTATTTATATCTTGGAACTGTACTCAGCATAAAATCTATTTTAACATTTGGTGTATATGCTTTAAAACCATCTAAAATGACTTCGTAGATATTTGCAGTATCGGGTGCAATGAACAAAACATTGGGCATAAAATGTCGTTTTAGAAATTTTCAATGACAAAGGTAAAAGGTTTGTTTGAGTTCTTAATTTTTAAACAAAAATAGTGATTCGAAAAACACAATTTCAGTCTTAAAATCAAAGTCTCAAAAATCAAAATAACAAATGTCAAAAAATACCCATTTTTTAGCCTAAAAATACCTCAAAAAACCCCAAACGTTAGTAGGTACGAGGGAATTTTCGTATTTTTACATTTAATCAAAAATTAACGAATTATGGAAGATACATTGTTAGTTCATCCAACGGCTCAGGGTTTATATGAAGTGTTTGAAAAAATGCCATCAACAGTTCGGGAAGAATTCAAAGCAATGATTAGATTGCCCAAAAGAGCTAAGAAAAAATATGCAGATGATACAGAATATTTAATGAGTAATGAAACCACTCACAAAGAGATTTTACAATCCATTAAAAATGTTCGTGAAGGCAAAAACCTTACAACTTATACCCCAGAAGAGTGGGATATCTTTGTTAAAGAGACGCTTGAAAAAATAAAAATATGAAGAGAGTTATTTTAGAAGATTTAGCCCAAAATCATATTCAAGAACATTTTATTTCAGAGCCTAAACTCGTCAAGAAAATATTTGATTTAATTAGTGCTATTCAAAAGAACCCCTTTGATGGAATTGGAAAACCAGAAGCTCTTAAACATGATTATCAAGGTTATTGCGGGTTCGCCCGTGCGGTCAAAGAATAACAGATGAACATCGTTTAGTCTATGATGTAACGGATGAAAAAATTATGATTATTCGGTGTAAAGACCATTACGACGATAAATAAAACCAAAAAACAAAAATACAAAATCAGGATAAAGACTGAAATAAGTAGGGGTTAGGATTGAGGGGTTAGCCAAATAATGGATTGATTCACTAATGCCTAACCCCTAATCCCTACTCAAACAGTCCATAAGCCGCAAACAAAAGATATGTCAGAATTTCAAGAACCAGTAGAAGACAAAAGTAGAGCAAATTATGATGCCGATAATATCCAAGTCCTTGAAGGCTTGGAGGCGGTTCGCAAACGCCCGTCCATGTATATTGGCGACACGGGTTTCAAAGGTCTTCATCACCTCATTTGGGAGGTTGTCGATAACTCAATTGACGAAGCCCTTGCGGGTCATTGCGATACCATCAAGGTAACCATCAACACCAATAACTCGATTACCGTTGAAGATAATGGTCGTGGAATTCCAACGGGAATGCACACCAAAGAGAAACGTTCAGCTTTAGAGGTCGTTATGACCGTGCTTCACGCCGGTGGTAAATTCGATAAAGATACTTATAAAGTTTCTGGTGGTTTACATGGTGTGGGTGTTTCCTGCGTAAATGCCCTTTCAACCGATTTGAAAGTGAAAGTTTTTCGTGATGGAAAAGTATTTGAACAAGAATATAAAATTGGAGTACCACAATATGCAGTAAGAGAAATTGGCACGACCGACCTTCACGGAACAACCGTTACTTTTAAACCCGATGAATCAATTTTCACGATTACAGAATATAAATATGAAACCGTTGCAGGACGTTTGAGAGAACTTTCTTTCTTGAATGCAGGCATAAAAATTTATTTGACTGACCTTCGTGAAATAGACGAAAAAGATGAGCCAAGAAGTGATTTATTCTTCTCGGAAGGTGGTTTGAGTGAGTTTGTGTTGTATTTAGATGCCACTCGTGAGAAATTAATCGAAGCCCCAATCTTTATGAAGGGCGACAAAAACGGTGTTCCCGTGGAAGTTGCGATGATGTATAATACGTCATATTCTGAAAATGTGGTTTCGTATGTAAACAACATCAACACCATTGAAGGCGGTACGCACGTTGCGGGTTTCCGTGGAGCGTTGACTCGTACTTTGAAAAACTACGCCGACAAATCGGGAGCGTTGGATAAATTGAAAATTGAAATTGCAGGAGACGATTTCCGTGAGGGATTGACTGCCGTTATTTCGGTGAAAGTGGCTGAACCACAATTTGAAGGACAAACCAAAACTAAATTGGGTAATGGTGAAGTTTCGGGAGCAGTTTCAGGAGCGATGTCGGATATGTTGGAAGCGTGGTTAGAGGAACATCCAAAAGAAGCTCGTCAGATTGTGGCGAAAGTGATTTTGGCAGCTCAAGCACGTCATGCGGCTCGTAAAGCACGTGAAATGGTGCAGCGTAAAACCATTTTGGGCGGTAATTCTTTACCAGGAAAATTAGCGGATTGCTCAGACAGTGATCCTAAGATTTGTGAATTGTATTTAGTAGAAGGGGACTCAGCGGGTGGAACTGCCAAACAAGGACGGAATCGTGCGTATCAAGCGATTTTGCCATTGAGAGGTAAGATTTTGAACGTCGAGAAAGCACCAGAATATAAGATTTACGAAAGCGAAGAAATCAAGAATATGATTACGGCTTTGGGCGTAAGTTTCGGAAGAGATGGCGACGACAGAGCTTTGAACATGGAGAAATTGCGTTATCATAAAGTTATTATCATGACGGATGCGGACGTGGATGGTTCTCACATCAGAACCCTAATCCTGACGTTTTTCTTCCGTTATATGAAAGATTTGATTGATAATGGTTATATCTACATTGCTCAACCACCGCTTTATCAAGTGAAAAGAGGACAAGCGGCAGAATATTGCTGGACGGAAGTTCAACGTGAACAAGCAGTAGTTCGTCTGGGAGCTGGGCGTGAGGATTTAGTTGGAATTCAACGGTATAAAGGTCTTGGAGAAATGAACGCAGAACAATTATGGGAAACCACCATGAATCCAGATTCAAGAACTTTGAAGCAAGTAACGATTGAATCAGCGGCAGAGGCAGACCATTTATTCTCAATGTTGATGGGTGACGAAGTGCCACCAAGACGTGATTTTATTGAGAAAAATGCGAAGTATGCTAAGATTGATGTGTAGATTTTAGTTTGATATATTGGAGGGGCTGAATCTTTGGGTTTAGCCCCTTTTTATTTATTTTAATTTGGGAAGACAAAATATTACAATAATTATTTAGATACGTAAATGCCTTATTATCAAATGTTTAATATTTTTTCAATCTATATTTAATTATTATGCTTTTATGAATATTAAGTAATTTAGACTAAATATAAATAGATTAAAATAGAATCAAAAATTATGAAATTGTAATAAAAACAAACAATTTTGTGTTTTAAAATTATGGAACATAAAATAGATATACTTTCTTATTCTGAATATTTAGTTAATCATTTTAACTATTATCAAGAGCCAATAACTAATAAAAAGTTGCAAAAACTACTTTATTATGTGCAGGGGTGGCATTTAGCATACTTTGATACTCAGTTATTTAATGAAACTCCCGAAGCATGGGTTCATGGACCTGTTTATCCTTCTGTATATAATAAGTTTAAAAAGTTTAAGTTTAGTCCAATTTCGACTAAGAATGATTCTTTAAGCATAAATTCTTTGACAACCGATATTTTAGCATTTAATTTTTCAAGAGATCAACAAGAGTTTTTTAGTAATGTTATAAATCATTATGGAGGCAAATCAGCATTTGAGTTAGAAATGCGTTCTCACAGTGAACTCCCATGGCTTGAAGCACGTGAAGGGTTAAGCGATATTGATGTTTCTCAACGTCCAATTAATGTAGATACCATGAAGGGTTATTTTAAATCAAGATTACCAAAATCATAATTTATGGCTTTTACTTTTGATGATGAGGATGAGATAGAGCCTTTAAAATATAAAATTGGCGATGATGATGTAAGATTTCCCAATATTAATGAATACACGTTATTATTTGCATTTGACTATCTATCGCTCAATACCACAAAATATTGTTTTAATAATCCCAATATATCAGCGGAAGATTTTATTAAAATCTATGAATTTAAAAAGTTAGCTTCTAAAATCACTATACGAGATTTTACTGAAAACAGTTTTATTAAAAGAAAATATCATTTTCACTATATTGATGTTTTCCAAAAGAAGTTTCTTGTAGATATATTTACAGAATTACTGGGTAAAAAAATGAATCCATCCGAACTACCCAGCTTGTATCAATTCGCAATTTTTACAGATAATGATTTACTTAAAGCTCCGAGAATAGTAGGATTTTTTGGAAAAAGGGGTGTTTTTCATATTTTGTTACTTGATTATGAACACGCTATTTATCCGATGAAATGATTTATTGGTTAAAATTTCAATAAAAAGAGCCTCAAATCCATTAATTTGAGGCTCTTTCTTTTACAACCACCGCCACCGCCACACACCGCAAAAAGTAAAGCCCTTCTAAATACCCGACATTGCTCGTAAGTACTTGATAATGAGTCAATACAGGATTATATCGCTTAAATTTCGTTCTTGATTCGTTGGCAATATGCAAATCCAATTTTGTGGGAATCATGAATTTGATGATGGTTGTTGCTTCTTCGTTTTTCTTGATTAAATCGGGGTAATGTCTTGGGATATTTTTTGCTCCAAAATTCTTTTCAAAAGTAACGATTTCACTTCGCCATTTGCAGTATTGATTTGCTAATTCAACCGTCATGGGTACGGGTACATTCCTGTGTAAATACTCATACATATACGCAAAATTCAATTCGCCATTGATACCCATTGCCGTTTTGGGCTTAATTCTTTCAAACAATTCTTTTGAGGTTGTGTCGGCTTCAAGATATTGCAAAAACTCTACAATATGAATGTTTTCAATGTATGAAATATCCATAAATTTACTGTCCGTTAAGTATTCGGTATTGGGTGGATAATAGGCTTTACTACAACCGATTAACAGTAAAAAAACCAAATATTTTAATCGTTTTTTATTCATAAATACCAAACGATTAAATCAAAAAATTCTTACAAAATAACAAACGAAATTAGACCACGGATTAAACAGATGTTACAGATTTACACGGATAAAAATTGAAAAATCCGACTGTGCGTCTCAGTGTGAATCCGCAACATCCGCTTTATCCGTGGTCTAATTTGTAGATAACTAATTGCTATTCTACCGACCCAAATACATAAAACATCTCCTCGGCAATTTCAAGACTTCTTTCGGCATATTTTTTATCCATTAAATCAGTGCCATCAAATGCTTTTGGGTCGTTGTATTTAATTGGAAATCTTTGTTCTGCCCCAAATACCACTGGACAATTTTCATCGGCTGAATTGCAAGTTACGACCGCCCCAAAATGGCTTTTTGGATTAAAATCGTCATTATAAATCTTTGAAAAACAGACGATTGGTTGTTCATCTTTTGCATATTTTACAGCATAAATAGGATTCTGATTTTCACTTAATTTCAAAACTTCAAAACCTTGTTTCTCCAATGTTTCTGCCACCTTCGGAAACATGGCGGTTGCTTCTGTTCCACCCGAATAGCAAAAGACATTTCTTATTTGAAAATGATATGCCATAGTAGCCGCCCAAATCTGTGATAAATGGCTTCTGCGTGAATTATGCGTACAGATAAAGTTCAAACGAATAGTTTCGTTTTGGTCTTTTTTTGATTGAATATAGTCAATCAAAGGCTGTAAAATAGCCATTCTTTCGTCTGAAACATTACTGAAAGAGAATTTTGAAATAATGTCGTTCATTTTTTTGAATTGAATAAAAAAATTAAGGTAGGCTTTGATTTAAGTAAAGCCTGCCTTAAATATACGGAACTATAAACTATTTGGCAGCTTTACTTCTCCTTGAAGAGAGGGGCTTTAAGCCAGATTAAAACTCTTCCCTTTAAGGAGAAGGGCAACCGTCGCTCGGTTGGGATGGGGTGTGTTGTGTCGAATTCTTTATAGTTCCATAAATATGTTAATTAAACTATTTTTTCCATTCTGCAATAGACTCCTCATTCATCCTGATATAATCTGAATTGCTGAATTTTTTTGCTCTCACCAATGATTTTTCTGCCCACTCAATTGCAGATTTTTTATCTCCCATTTTACCCAAAATTAAGGCTTTCATTCTCAAATTACCATAGCCTTCTCCTTGTGCGATTCCCTTATCAATAAATTCAAGAGCTGATTTCAAATCAATGTTATTTTCGTAGTAATACCCTGCAATTGATTGATAATCAGCTTTTGTAGGACCTGCCAATTTTTGTTTAATTTCACTCATAATCTTAGTGTTAACTTCATTAATTAAGGGAATCTTAACTAACGTATTTTCCCAAGATAACTCCAAATTACAAGAAGTTTTTGTAATATTAGTAGTCTGAATACTGAAAGTTTCCACTAATTGATTAATAGTTTCAGGTTTAATTTTTACCTCTAAAACATTAAATTCTGGCTTATAATTCTCATAACTAACATCCAGATTTTTATTGAAAATTATTGTCCATTCTGTTTTATTAGGAATGGCTAACATTATGTAACTTCCTTTTGATAAACCTTTGCCAGCAACTGTAATAGAATCAGTTGTTGTAAATTTAGTTGAACCATTTGCCCCAATTCGCCATATTTTGTCCATTATCACAACGTTGCCAAATATTTTTCGATTTTTAACGCTTGGTCGGCTATAATCCATTTTGATTTCTGTCAAACCAAATTTTTGTGAAAAAGAAGAACTCGGACTCTCAACTGGTGCGTTGATTTGAGCAAACAAATCAAGAGAAATACAAAAACTTAAAAGTAAAAGAGATAATTTTTTCATGATATTTTTTAAAGTTAAATTAAAATTAACAGCAACCACCACCAGGTGTGCATACAGGAACATTTTGCAAATCTGCCAAACTGACTTTCATTTTCGTTGGAGGAATTCCGCAAGCATCCATTGCTAAACAAGCCGTTTGTTTATTGACGAGTACGAAATTTGACCCATTAAAATCCAAATCAAATTTACCGATGGTTTCAGCTTGGTATTCTACTTCAATTTCCAAATCTTCCATCCCTAAAACTCGCTCTGATAATGAAATAATATTCAATAATTTTTGGGGTTCCAAACGATGGTCGGTATCGTTTGCATTCCATAATTGGAAATTAACTACCTTTTCATTTCTGACTGTTCCGCCACAATCAATGAAGTTTTTAGTAATCATTCCCACTTCAGTTACATGGAAATGAGCGTGAACGGTTGTTCCATTTTGTAGCTCAAAACGCAAACTTTCAGCGTTTTCTAATATTTTCTTAACTTCTGATAATTTCATTTTTTTGTTTATTTAATTTGTTTTTTTACCTTCCCCATCTCAATTTTAGCCTCAGCTAAGTCTTTCTGAAAAACAGGGTTTTCTAATAAATAATTCACAAACTGGCGGGCAAAGAGACGCCCAGCTTCTGAATCTGAGGGATAATGTACGCCAATAATTTCACGAGAATACGCCATATCGTAGGCATTTTTTACGAATAATTCGGTCTGTTCAGGCACTAATTCTTGATAAATATAAGCTGCTACGTAAGATGCTGAAGCGTGTCCTGATGGATAGGCTTGAAAATTGGTATTATTCAAGTTTTTTATCCGAGAATCAAGCATATAAGGACGTGTCCGGTTATATTGAAATTTTAATGCCCAAAAATAATACGTGCAGTCTGTCCAAATATTAGTCATTAATTTAGCGGTAATTGGTAATTTCTCAGGACTAAAATAAGGTAATTGACGACCAATGTGAAACAAGTTTTTCTGGAAACGATTATAAGTAGAATCAGTCGGTTTTACCAAAACATCATAATACACGTTGGCAAATTCTAATGACTCCTTCACCTTCTCCTCTGAGCGTGCAGTGGCTTGCAATTTCAACAAAAATTCAATTTCCGCTTTTGTTTGAATAGAACTATTGGCAGGGAAATCTGGTAGTTTAAATTCACTAACTGGCAATAATAAATAAGTAGGTTTAAGCAAAAGTTTTAAGGTATTTTTGGGTGAGAGTCCTTCTAAAGGAAATTGCTTTCGGTCGGTGGAATCAGGCATTGGTTTGCCGCTCAGTTTGGATAATTCCTTATAATGTCCGCTAATGGTTGTGAGTGGACGAGCATTTTTTTGTGCAAAAATATTAATTGCAATAGTCAATAAAAGGATAGTTTTTAAAATGTATTTCATGGTTTTTTTTTGTTTTTGTAATAAAGACGGAGAGGTGTAAAAAAGGATGCAAGTTTTTATTTTTATCAGCAAAAAAAACTTTATTCCCCAGTCATTTAGTGTGTTTTGCAGAATACTTCCTTTATGTGAACCTAAAACTTATGACTTTAATGTAAAAATTTGTACCTATTTTTATCCTAAATTTCACTATAAAACATTTCAAATATTACAAAATTTACCCCATAATGAAAATAAAACTACTAATTTTTGCCCTTTTATTCGTTACAATTACCCCAAATTTTGCCCAAAAAAGAGGTTACGTTTCTACCCAAGCGGACACACTCAATAACATCAATTCTTTCGTGTTAAGTATGATGGCAGAATGGAAAATTCCTGCTACATCCATAACAATTGTGAAGGACGGAAGACCCTACTATTCTTCGGCTTATGGGTTGAAGAATACCGCTAAAAATCTTCCCGCCTCCGTTAATACTTTGTTTCCGATTGCTTCGTGTACGAAATCATTCACGGCAACGGCTTTGGGGATTTTGGCGGATGAAGGAAAGTTGGATTGGAACAAGCCAATAAAAGAGTATATGCCTGATTTTCAGTTATTTGACGAAGTGGCAACCAAAACCGTAACGGCTCGTGATATCCTTTCGCACCGCACGGGATTACCCCGCCATGACTTCGTTTGGTTGTTTAATAACAACGACCGTGAGAGTATTTTTAAGAACATGAAATACTTGAAACCGTCCAAAACTTTATATGAACAATATCAATACAACAACCTTATGTATAACGTTGCGGGTGTGTTGGTCGAACGCCTCACGGGCAAGACTTGGGAGAGTTTTGTGAAGGAAAAAATACTGATTCCTTTGGACATGAAAAACACGGTTTTGACTTATCCAGAGATGTTTAGAAATCCAGATTATGCTCTGTCTTACAAATTGGAAAATGAGCAAATGGTAGAGAATGGTTTTGGTAGTAATGTTGATGTAATTGGAGCGGCAGGTTCGGTGAAATCGAATGCGATGGATATGACAAACTGGCTTTTGATGCAATTGCAAAACGGGAAATTTAATGGTAAGCAGATTATTTCAGAAAAGAACTTAAAGGAAAATCATACACCCCTTCAAGTAGTTTATCCAGCCGAAGCAAAATACCTGGAATTGGGTTTTTCATCATACGGAATGGGTTGGAATATGAATGTTTACAGAGGAAATCAACGCCGTCAACATAATGGCTCAATTGAAGGTTTTCGTTCGCAAATGACGGTTTTTCCTAATAATAATTTTGGTATTTTCATCACCACGAATACAGGGGCAGTTGACTATAATTTTGTAAATATTATTACTAATTATATCTCGGATAACTTTCTGAATATGAGTCAGATAGATTGGAATAGTCGTCTGCAAAAAGAACGTGATGATGCTAAATTTGAAGAAGAAAAAAAGAAGAAAGAACACAATGCCAATCGCAAAATGGGAGCCATGATGTCGCACCCGATTGACTATTATGCGGGTGTTTATGAGCATCCTGCCTACGGGAATTTACAGATTTTTAAAACAGACCGTGGACTTCGAGTAGTGTTTCGTAATAGACAAACAGAATTAACACATTTTCATTATGATTTTTTCGAGGGAAATGACTTTTTGGAAGGCGTAACATTCAATTTTCCAACGAATATGAAGGGGGATATTGATAAAATTGTGGCAACGTTTCCGAATGCTGGGGAAGTGGAGTTTAGGCGAAAATAAATGGCACACGGATTGAACGGATTAGACACGGTTTTTTTTAATTTTATCCGTGTCTAATCCATTCAATCCGTGTGCCATCATACCAACTTCCACCCCTCACGATACTGACGTGAAACATACTGATTGGCAGCATCATAATTGGTTATTTTCATATTTGCACCGTCCCATTTCATTTTTACTCTGCCTGGGAAAGAATGTTTTCCATTGGCATCCGTCACTCGATTCATGTAAGAACGTATCGCTAAATTTCCCATTAAAACGGTTTCAGTAAGTGGTCCAGAATAATCGAATGAAGATGTTAAAGCCTTGTGAGCCGCTGAATTAAACCCTGCCTTGCAAGCATCAGCCCATTTTGTCTGATGTCCGAATTCATTTGGTCGGTAATTCTCATCTTTCACAACCTCCAATTTATCGCCACTTTTCAAGAATGCTTTGGCATTTGCCCCGAACAAACCGCCCGTAATTACGCCTTTCGTTCCGTGAATCATAAATCCGTTGTTGTTCGTTCCATCTTCCCATCCAAGTATTTCGGTTGAAGGCACTAAGTCTGGGAAAAAAGGTCTGATTCCACCATCCATCCAAGTCATCGTAACGTCAGATTTGGTTTTTGCGGTGGCTGAAAATTTCAATTGAACTGCCGAACTCGGAGGGCAACTTTCTGGAAAATATTCAGGTACCCAATCTTTCTCAAAAACCGACCCCGAAGAACATTGAACTTCCGTTGGATAACCCAAACCCAATGCTTTGAAAGGCGGATCAATCAAGTGACAACCCATATCGCCCAAAGCACCCGTTCCAAAATTCCACCACCCTCTCCATTTGAAATTATGGTATGCTTTGTTGTGATAATCAACCATTTGAGCGGGTCCAATCCATAAATCCCAATCCAACCCTGCGGGTACTTCGTGTTTTTCTTTCGGAACATTAATACCTTGAGGCCAAACAGGGCGATTGGTCCAAACATTCACGGTATGAATATCGCCAAGAAATCCTTTATTTACCCAATCCTGAATCTGAACTTGCTCGTTGCAGGAAGCCCCCTGATTGCCCATTTGCGTTACTACCTTCTGTTTACGGGCAGTTTCGGTTAAAGTTCTGGCTTCGTAGATGTTGTGCGTCATGGGTTTTTGAACGTACACGTGTTTGCCTAAACCCATTGCCGCCATGGCAATCACGGCGTGTGTATGGTCGGGCGTTGAGATGATAACTGCATCAATATCCTTACCCGATTGTTCTAACATCTTTCTAAAATCTTGGTATTTTTTTGCTCCGCTATGCTTATTGAACATGGCAACTGCCCCAGGATAATTAAGGTCAGTATCGCACAGAGCCACAATATTATTTGCTCCGTTGTTCCAAGCATTGTTAATATCACTCGAACCTTTACCTCCAATACCCACACCTGCGATATTCAATTTATCACTTGGAGCAATGAAGCCTTTACCCAGAACATGGCGAGGGACTATATAAAATCCGCCTAAAGCTAAGGCTGTTTTACCAATAAAATCTCTTCTATTAACGTTATTCATATTTTTTAAAAGGGTTTTGAAAATGAAAACTTTGTTGTTGAAATTAGTGATAATATTAAGCAAAATTTATTGCTTTTGTGTCCTTGTTTCCTAAGGATAATTAGTAAAGTTTTATGATGAAATAAACCGTTTTTTATTTCTTTCTCCTAAATATGTGTAGAATAAAAGCCTTACTATCTTTAGTTTCCTCATAAGAATCAATCAAATCCCAACCATTACGGTCTAAAAGGTTGAAAATCTCTACTTTACTCTTGAAAAACAACGGTTTCTTGGTGGCATCTGTCATTTCTTGCTGACTGTCAGACGTTCCTTGACCGTAATCCAAAAACGCAGAAAAACGAGTTGTCATCCATGTTTTTTGCACTTTTATGGTGAAATAAGAAACGTTTAGGGTGTTCAGACTTTTGCCGTTCACAAAAATCTGTTGTGCTTTTGTATTGAAATAAAGCATTGAAAATAATACGATAATTAAGCCTTTTTGCATAGTTTATTTTGTTTGAATACAAGGTAGTATTTTATAAAGAATTACGCAAAAATGAATAGAA
The DNA here is from genome assembly GCA_043769985.1 of Arcicella sp. Lineage (GTDB taxonomy): Bacteria > Bacteroidota > Bacteroidia > Cytophagales > Spirosomataceae > Arcicella. The sequence goes on along the minus strand of JAYVIV010000049.1, from coordinate 6,640 downwards.
AAAATATTTTAAGTCAGAATTTAGAATAAGGAATGGAGAATGTAGAAGTGGTTATTTGCTTTCTACATTCTCCATTCCTTGTTCTGAATTCTGACGTATCTTAAAGTTTCCAACATGATAGTACAGGACGGTTTCGGGAGGGCATAATTTTAGTTTTACATTATTACAATCCAAAATTTTATGAAGACTTACAAACACGTATCCTATCTCTGGGATGAGAAAAAAGCAGCTCAAATCACTAATGAAGTTGACCTATTTATCTATCGCTCAAACCTTTTGGGGGCTGATCTCCGATTGACTAATTACGGTGGAGGAAATACATCCGTAAAAATTACTGATAAAGACCCGCTCACGGGAAAAGACGTGGAAGTAATGTGGATAAAAGGCTCTGGTGGTGACATCGGGACTTTGACCAAATCGGGTTGTGCTGGCTTATATATGGATAGATTATTGGCTCTTGAAAACGTTTATGAGGGCGTTGAAACGGAAGATAAAATGGTCGAATTATTCAATCATTGCATCTTTGATTTAGCCTCAAAAGCCCCTTCTATTGATACGCCTTTACACGGTTTTCTTCCTTTCAAACACATTGACCACCTTCACCCAGATGCTGCCATTGCTATTGCGGCGGCAAAAGACGGAGCAAAAATTACCCAAGAATTATTCAACGGAGAAATTGGTTGGGTTGGCTGGCAACGCCCAGGATTTGATTTAGGTCTGCAACTAAGAACTTGCTTAAATGAAGTTGCTGAAAAAGGTATTACATTAAAAGGAATTATGCTTGGTTCGCACGGACTTTTCACTTGGGGAGATACTGCTTTTGAAAGTTACGTGAACACGCTTGATGTTATCGAAAAATGTGCTGAATATTTAGAAAGTAACTATAAAAATGTATTCGGAGGTCAAAAAATAGCGTCTCTTTCTTCGGAAGTAAGACTGAATATTGCCGCTAAAATTGCCCCAATTCTAAGAGGATATTGTTCATCATATCGCAAAATGTTAGGGCATTTCACGGACGATGCTCGTGTGTTGGAATTTATCAATTCTAATGATTTAGCGAAACTTGCTCCACTCGGAACATCTTGCCCTGACCACTTTTTAAGAACTAAAATTGCTCCTTTGGTTTTAGAGCCTGCAAAGTTGGAGGAAGAAGGATATTTAGATAGTGTTTTTGAAGAATATCGTAATGGATATACCGCATATTACGAAACTTGTAAGCACCCAAATTCCCCCGCCATGCGTGACCCAAATCCCGTGGTTATTTTGTACCCAGGCGTAGGAATGTTTACGTTCTCAAAAGATAAAAATACGGCTCGTTTGGCATCTGAATATTACATCAATGCCATCAACGTAATGAAAGGTGCGGAGGCAATTTCTGAATATACGGCATTGCCACGTCAGGAGGCATATAACATTGAATATTGGTTATTGGAGGAAGCAAAATTACAACGCCAACCGAAGCCAAAAGCCCTTTCTGGACGTGTGGCGATAGTTACGGGGTCTGCGGGAGGTATCGGAAAAGCCATTGCCAAGAAGTTTGCTGAAGAAGGTGCTTGCGTGGTTTTGAATGATATAAATGAAGAACGTCTGGCGGGTGCGAAGGAAGAGTTTATTAAGAAATTTGGTAAAGATTCGGTATCCACAACTTTGTTGAATGTAACTGATGCCAAAAGCATTTCATCAGCAATGGATGCTGCTGCTTTGGCTTTTGGCGGGGTGGATATTATCGTTAATAATGCAGGAATAAGCATCTCAAAAACCATCGAAAATCATACCTCGGAGGATTGGGATAAATTATATGGTATTTTAGTAAAAGGACAGTTTTTCGTAACACAGGCTGCCGTTGAAGTAATGAAAAAACAAGGATTTGGGGGTGACATTGTGAATATTGTGAGTAAAAATGCCTTAGTTTCAGGACCAAATAATGCGGGTTATGGTTCAGCAAAAGCGGCTCAATTGCACCTTTCAAGATTGAATGCGGCTGAATTGGGAGCGGATAAAATCAGAGTAAATGTTGTTAATCCAGATGCCGTAATTGCCGACTCAAATATTTGGGCAGGTGGATGGGCAGAAGGTCGTGCGAAAGCGTATGGAATCACGGTTGAGGAATTACCAGCATACTATGCAAAACGTACATTATTAGGAGAATCAATCTTACCAGAAGATATCGCAAATGCCTGTTTCGCTTTCGTGGGGGGACTTTTGAGTAAATCTACGGGGAATGTTTTGAATGTAGATGGCGGCGTGGCGATGGCTTTTGTGAGGTAGATTGCGAGATTGCACACGGATTTAATTGATTGGACACGGATTTTTTTAAATGCACACGGATTTGATAGATTAGACACGGATTTGTTATATAAAAATGATTTACATTTGAGAATTAGAAAATATTAACTAAAATCCGTGTCTAATCCGTTAAATCCGTGTGCAGTCACACTCAAAACCACTATTTTATGAAACATGAGGAACTTAGTAAACAGATTATCAAAGTATATTATCAAGTTTATAACGAATTAGGCTATGGATTTTTAGAACGGGTATATCAAAATGCTTTATTTTTAGCCTTAAAAGAAGAAGGATTAGAAGTAGAGCCTAATCGAAAAATAAAGGTATGGTTTAGAGGTTTTGAAGTGGGTGATTATTTTGCTGATTTAATTGTAAATAACACTATTATCCTCGAATTAAAAGCCATTGAATGTTTAGTTGATGAAAATGATGCTCAATTATTAAATTACCTGCGTGGAACTGAAATTGAAGTAGGATTATTGCTAAACTTTGGTAAAAAACCAGAAGTACGTAGAAAAGTTTATGATAATGAATTAAAGAAAAACATAAAATCGAATAGCACACGGACTTAACGGATTAGACACAAATGTATTTTCTAAAAATAACAGTAAATCCGTGTCCAATCCGTTAAATCCGTGTGCCATCAACCCCACCCAAATATGCAAATCTCAAAATCGCTAATAGAACAAAGTAATAGCAATATAATACAATCTCATACCAAAAAATTAGACTACCTAAAATCAGAAATAGACGGCATGGAAGCCATTATTTCTAAATTAATTGACTTCCAAATTGCCATTCCTTCGTGGGCGTTAGGCACTGGGGGAACACGTTTTGGGCGTTTTCCAGGTGGGGGCGAACCTCGTAGTTTGGAAGAAAAAATTGAAGACGTAGGTTTACTTCATGCCCTCAATCAATCATCAGGAGCGATTTCTTTGCATATTCCTTGGGATATTCCAACCGATGCCAACGCCATCAAAACCCTTGCCGCTCAGCATGGACTGAAGTTTGATGCCGTGAATTCTAATACTTTCCAAGATCAAAAAGACCAAGAGCATACTTATAAATTTGGTTCATTACAGAACGTCAATAAAGCCATTCGTAAGCAAGCAATTGAGCATAATATTGAAGTAATTAAACAAGGCATTGAATTGGGGTCTGAATCTTTAACGGTTTGGTTATCAGATGGTTCATGTTTCCCTGGACAATTAAATTTCAGACATGCTTATCAAAATACTTTGGAAAGTTTACAGGAAATTTATGCCGCTATGCCTTCTAATTGGAAGCTATTTTTGGAATATAAAGCCTTTGAACCCAACTTTTATTCCACCACCGTTGGTGACTGGGGAATGTCTTATTCTTACGTGCAGAAATTAGGAGAAAAAGCCTTCACTTTGGTTGATTTAGGACATCATTTACCCAACGCCAACATCGAGCAAATCGTAGCTTTATTGTTAATGGAAGGCAAATTAGGCGGTTTTCATTTCAACGATTCCAAATACGGTGACGATGATTTGACGGCTGGGGCAATTAAACCCTATCAATTGTTCCTCATTTTCAGTGAATTGGTTGATGGAATGGATGCAAAAGGGATGAATCACGCCACCGATTTAGGTTGGATGATTGATGCTTCACATAACGTAAAGGACCCCTTGGAAGACCTTTTACAATCAGTTGAGGCTATCATGACGGCTTATGCACAGGCTCTTTTGGTGGATAGAAAAGCCTTGAAAATTGCCCAAGATGAAAACGATGTAGTACGTTGTCAAGAGATTTTGCAAGATGCTTTTCGTACCGACGTTCGGTCGATTGTGGTAGAGGCTCGTTTACGGGCAGGAGGAGCTTTGAATCCATTACAAGTATTTAGAAACCTGAAAGTTAGAGAGCATTTGATTGGTGAAAGAGGGAGTTTGACAGTGGCTACGGGGCTTTAATAAATTGTATTATGAAAACTCCAACCATCGCCATTTTTGACATTGGCAAAACAAACAAAAAACTCTTTCTTTTTAACGAAAACTACGAAATAGTTTTAGAAAAATCCACGCAATTCGACGAAATAACCGACGAAGATGAATACCCTTGTGAAGATGTTGAATTGTTGAGCAAATGGGTTCTTGATACTTTTAACGAAGTAGCACAGAACCCTAATTTTGAGATAAAAGCACTCAATTTTTCAACCTATGGAGCAAGTTTTGTGCATCTTAATTCAGAAGGAAAAGTGATTGCTCCACTTTATAATTATCTAAAACCGTATGATGAAACATTAAAAAAACAGTTTTATGATACCTATGGAGGTGAACAGCTTTTTGCTCGTAAAACCGCATCTCCCGTCTTAGGAAATCTTAATTCAGGAATGGTTTTGTATCGGTTAAAATACGAAAACCCAGCTATTTTTGCTCAAATTCACTATTCCTTGCATTTGCCACAATACATTAGTTTTCTTTTTACTGGGAAATTCTTTTCAGATATTACCAGTATCGGATGTCATACTAACCTTTGGGATTTTGAAGAAAACCAATATCATGAATGGGTTGAAAAGGAGGGAGTTGCAGAGAAATTAGCCCCCATAAATTCAACAATCGGATCTTCAACAATTCAACAATTCAACAATTCAACAATTGGAACAGGCTTACACGACAGTTCAGCTGCTTTAATTCCTTATTTATCCACTTTCAAAGGGCAAAGATTTGTTTTAATTTCTACGGGAACGTGGTGCATTACGCTCAATCCATTTAACCATACGCCCTTGACGGACGAAGAATTACAGTATGATTGCCTTTCATATATGCAATACACGGGCGAACCTGTGAAGGCATCACGCTTGTTTGCGGGTTATGAACACGAGCAACAAACCAAACGATTGTCAGAGCATTTTCAGATGCCTAATGATTCCTTCAAAACCGTAAAATATAAGGAAGAATTAATAGAAAAATTACAGCACGAAAACCTGCACGAAAATGAATCTTTGAGAGAAGCAAAACGCCCACCTTTACAAGAATCTATTTTTAGTGGAAGAGATTTAAACACTTTCGCAGATTACGAAGAAGCCTATCACCAATTTATGATTGACACCGTGGCACAACAAACCGTTTCAACAGAATTGGCTTTAAACGACTCGCCCGTGCAGAAACTTTTTGTGGATGGTGGCTTCGGGAAGAATGAAATTTATATGAATCTCTTGGCAAAAGCTTTTCCCGAAATGGAAGTATATGCTGCCTCAGTGGCTCAGGCAACGGCTTTGGGTGCCGCTTTGGCAATTCATGAGGATTGGAATACGAAGGTTATTCCTCAGAATTTGATTGAATTGAAAAGGCATTGAGTGATTTTTGTTTAGAACACGATTTTGGGATTGAAGTGATTATTAGGATTAAATTTTGCAATCACTCGTAATCACTTTAATCCTAAAATCGTGTTCTTTTTTATTCACTTGCCTCTATCTCGTTAAATCGAAAACCGCCTTCAAAATTCCCTCCTCCACTTCATCAAAAACCCTTCCACGACGTTCCATGACGGCTTTTGCTACTTGATTGGCTTTTCTTAAATGATATGTTTTAAATTCATCCCTGCCCGCACTCCACGAAAACGAAGGAATGTGTCGAGGTTGAAAATCTGCTCCGAAGATGTTGCAATTTACGCCTACGACTGTACCTGTATTGAACATCGTATTAATTCCACATTTTGAATGGTCACCCATGATGAGTCCTGCGAATTGGATTCCGGTATTCTCAAAACGATTGGTGACATAACTCCACAAATCCACTTTTGAATAATCGTTTTTTAAGTTGGAATTGTTCGTATCCGCTCCCCAATTGCACCATTCACCAATCACGGCATTACCCATGTAGCCTTCATGTCCTTTATTGGCATTCCCAAAAAGAACGGAATTACTGATTTCTCCACCCACTTTACAGAAAGGTCCGATGGTGGTGTTTGGTCGAATTTTCGCTCCCATATTCACCAACGAATGTTCACAAATGGCAAATGGTCCTTGAATCATTGCCCCTGGCTGAATTTTGGCATCCTTACCTATGTATATTTCCCCATTCGTAGCATCCAAAACCGCCGCTTTAATATCCGCCCCTTCTTCGATAAAAATCTGAGATTCGTTATAAAATGCCGTGAATCTGTCGGTAATGGGTTGAGACGTTCTGCCTTTGGTAATTCGCACAAAATCCGCTTTTATTTCTGAACCATTATTGATAAAAATATCCGTTAATTGATTTAATATCAACAGTTTACCTTCATAAATAATCATCTTTTCAAAGACATCAACCGCTGGATTGTATTGCTTACTTCTGTACGCAATAACCTCCGTTCCTTGCGTAAGAATAGAATTTACAGGCAAATTCACAAT
>JAYVIV010000048.1:0-14004 GCA_043769985.1 Arcicella sp. | reverse complement strand
ATCCTCATTTAGCGATGCTAAATTGCGGTTTTAGACCTCAAATCGTTCAAAAATTACTTCGTATAGATTTGGATAACTTATTTAATTCCCGTTCCTAATCCACTATTTTTAATAATAAATCCTCATGAAAAAATTTCTCCAAATTCTCCTTTTAATCTCCCTTTTCACAAGCCAAATCCAAGCTCAAAAACCATTGACTTTGTGGTATAAACAACCCGCTCGAAATTGGAATGAAGCCTTGCCAATCGGGAATGGTAGAATCGGGGCAATGATTTTTGGGCGACCCGAAAATGAACTTATCCAACTCAACGAACAAACGCTTTGGTCGGGTGGACCAGTAAATAGAAATCCAAATCCAGAGGCATCAAAACACTTACGGGAGGTCAGAAATGCCCTTTTTGCAGAGGATTATGCCAAAGCCGAGAAACTCACGAAGCAATTACAAGGGCTTTATTCAGAGGCGTATCAACCTTTAGGAGATTTGATTTTGAAACAAAAATTCACGGGTAATGTCACTGATTATTACCGTGATTTGAATATTGAAAATGCCATTTCTACCACTCGTTTCAAGGTTGAGAATACAGAATTTACTCGTGAATTTTTCGTGTCTGCCCCCGCACAAATGATGGTGATTCGACTGAAATCAAGTGTGAAAGGAGCCTTGAATATTAGGGCTTCAACGCAAAGTCAGCATCCAATTATGAAGACTATTTTGGCTGATAATCAGATGGTTATTCGTGGTAAAACGCCCTCTCTTTCAACGCCAGGTTATGTCAATGGAAAAAAATTCCCTGTCACTTATACAGATTCAAACAGATGCAATGGCACTCGTTTTGACTGGCGTTTAGTTTTGAAATACTCCGATGGAAAAGTAAAAACGGATACATCAGGCATTGAAATTTCTGATGCGAGTGAAGCGGTTTTGATTTTGACGGTGGGAAGTAGTTTCAACGGCTTCGATAAATGTCCAGATTCGGAAGGGAAAAATGAAAAAGCATTGGCAGATGGTTATTTAAAATTGAGTAATAATAAATCTTTTGAAGCCCTAAAAACTACACATATCGCTGATTATCAAGGATTTTTCAATCGAATGAGTTTTAATTTGAATGGAAATCCGAGTATAGATTTACCCACCGACCAACGACTTTTAAAATATACCGAAGGAGCAAAAGACCCCGCTTTGGAGAGTTTATATTTTCAATTTGGACGATATTTGTTGATTTCATGTTCTCGCCCAGGTGGTTTACCTGCCAATTTGCAGGGGATTTGGAACAATTCCGTTCGTCCGCCGTGGAGTTCAAACTATACAATAAACATCAATACCGAGATGAATTATTGGTTGGCGGAGATGTGTAATTTGTCGGAATTGCATACGCCTTTGCTCAATCACATCAAAAATATTGCCGCAACAGGCCGAGAAACTGCCAAGAATTTTTATGGAGCAAATGGTTGGGTGGCACATCATAATTCTGACATTTGGGGGCTTTCAAACCCTGTGGGAGATTTGGGAAAAGGCTCACCGATGTGGGCAAATTGGGCGATGGGTGGAGCGTGGTTGAGTCAGCATTTATGGACACATTATGCCTATACAGGAGATAAAAAATATCTACAAAACACCGCCTATTCCTTAATGAAAGAATCGGCAATTTTTTGCAAAGATTGGCTCATACAGGACGGAAAGGGATATTTAGTAACGGCACCAGCCACTTCTCCCGAAAATATGTTCATTACTGACAAAGGCGTAAAAGGTTCCGTTTCAATGGCAACCACGATGGATATGTCAATCATTTGGGATGTTTTCACGAACACCATCGAAGCCTCCGAAGTCTTGGGGATTGATGCAGATTTCAGAAAGGAATTAATCGAAAAACGTTCAAAATTATTGCCTTTACAAATTGGCAAAAAAGGAAATTTGCAAGAATGGTTTAAGGATTGGGAAGACGCTGACTCAAAGCATCGACACGTTTCGCATTTGTTTGGTTTGCATCCTGGGCGACAAATTTCTCCTTTGAAAACCCCCGAATTTGCCAATGCCGCTAAGAAAACCCTCGAACTCCGTGGAGACGATGGCACGGGTTGGAGTAAATCTTGGAAAATCAATTTTTGGGCAAGGCTTCACGACGGTAATCGTGCCTATAAATTGGTGCGAGAACTCTTGAAATTGACGGGCATGGAAGGCTCAAATTACACCTCTGGCGGTGGTTCATATCCCAATTTATTGTGTGCTCATCCGCCTTTCCAGATTGATGGAAATTTTGGTGGCACCTCGGGCATGGCGGAAATGTTACTCCAAAGTCACGATGGATTGTTGAACATTCTCCCCGCTTTACCAGACGATTGGGCATCGGGCGAAATCAAAGGATTGAAGGCACAGGGCAGTTTTGAAGTGGATATTACTTGGAAAAATAAGAAGATAACGAGTTTAGTTATCACCTCATTATTAGGGGGAAATTGTAAACTAAAATTGCCCAATGCGTTGAAATTAGAAGGAAAAACGAGATTAGTTTCTTCAAAAGATGGGTCTGTTTTTGATATTATGACGGTGAAGGGTGGGCGGTATTCGTTGGTTGGGGAGTGATGATTTTATTCTTAAATGAAAAGAGAAAAGAAATTATCTTTTTTTCTTTCATTTAAGAATAAATTAGAATTCAATCTATATGCAAATTCGGCAAAAATAATTCTGCCTATATCTCAATTTCGTTATCCTCATTATTTTTTTCGCCGTCTATAATTTCTTCATTACCTTTTAATACAATATTTTCAATATCTTTTACAGATATTTCTGTTTCCACTAAAATATCATAAATTTTTTGGTAGTGGGATAAGGTAAATAAAAACTTAATTAAACGTTCAGTATTTTTTTCTTTATCTTTTGAAATTTCAATTTGATTTCCAATAAATTGGTTGATAAACATGAAAGTTTTAATTATAATTTCCTTTTCTCCTTTTTCGTAAATCTTTATTATTTGGTTATTTACATTAATATCTTTCCCATATTTAGCAACTAAATATTTTGTAAATGCTATTTTGAACAAAGCTACTGAATGATATAGATTTGTTTTAAACGTATCATTAAATGAAAATTTCGATTTTTCAACGATAGTGTCAAAAACATAAAAAGAACACAACATATCTTTAAAAGTAGTTTTTTCATTAAATATCTTTTCATATAAACCATCTTTATGATTTTTATGAGATATAAAATTCAAATTTTTAGGTCGTTGTGCATAATTCTTTAAAACACTAACAGGGTCTTGAAGATGATAAGCTAAGTAAGCATTTGCAAAGAACAAGTTTGGTATCTTCCTTACTCCATCTGGTGTTTCTCTGAACTCATCACGCCTTTTTTCGTACCAAACTTTCGTTTGATAAGAATCATTTTGTAAGGCAATTTGGATATCGTCATTAGCACAAAAATCCCTATCTTGAACAGGATTTTGAGAATTAGTATATCTTGTTACATTTAAATCAAAATCTTTACCTCCTGATTTAAGTAATCTAAAAGTTACTAATGCCTCAGTATCCATTTAGATTCGTTTCGTTGGTGAAGCGCTATCATAAGCACGATAAATGGAATAAAAAGTTTGTGCACCATTAATAATTTGTAATCCAGTTAATTGTACTGTCTCTGCCTTTTTACCTATCTCAGGAAGTAAATAAGTTATAGCACTTATCCCATTGTTATAATACCAAAAATAAGAAGGATTTTCAAGTGCTGTTTTTTCTATATCTTTATTAAACTGAGACTGTAAAAGTGGATTTCGAACATTTTTGTAAAAAAGTGAAAATCCATATTTATTGAAAAGTTCCCAAATTGCTTTTGGACGAAGTAAGAACATATATGCCTCAAAAGGCTTTTCAATTTTCAAGCTGCCTCCTTTCTGAACAATTTCAATAGTGATTGGACTTTCTTCTGGATTTTGGTAAGTTTCAAGAGGATTGATAGGGTCTATTTTTTTATAATTCCTATCAATATAATCTACTTTTATACGATCAATATCAATAACCTCAAATTTTGTTTTAACATCATTATTTTTAAATCCATTAATATTTTCGTCAGCTCCTCCCTTATATTGTGAAAGAGAAAGAAAAATAAATTTAACCTCACCATTTGATTTCAAGTGCAAATCCAATTCCTCTAACTTTACTTTCAACTTAGAATTTATACTTTTCTTTTCTCCACGTAAAATAGTTTCAAAATCATTAAGTGCTTTCAGAATTTCGTCCTTACTGGTTTCTTTTTCAGAATTATCTAAATTATTCCATTTTGATTGTACAACATAGAAAACTTTGTTACCTTGATTATTTAGTCGATCAAATACAATATCGCATGAACTATCATTATCCCCATCTGTAATAAAATCTGAATAATTAGATATTCTACCATAGAATTCAAGAAACCAAATTAAAAGTGAATACGATTTTTGATTATTAGTCGCACTTTTATGTCTTTTGATGAATTTATCATCCTTATATTTTGCAAGAAGAACATCAAGTTCTTCATCTATCACACTATAAAAATCTTTAACAAGCATTTTCTTGATTTTTTTATAATATTTTGCTGACTTTCTGCCACACAAAATAACTGTATTATTTATTACATAATTTAAACAGTTATTTGTAAGTACAACAACTTAAATAGCTTAAACAATCCATAAAAATACCTATTTCCACTCAAACCAACAAACACACTAATAAACCAACAAAAAAAACAGTCCCCAACCGGGTGCTATTTTCCACCCAAAAACTAATCCGCTACTCTTTCATAGCCGCCCCCTGTTTTGTATTTAATTTTCTCAGCCATTTTCCTGGCGGCACCTTCATAGTCGCCTGCCTTCACGATGGAGATTTTTCATGTACAACGTACTTACCCATTGCCACCAAAATATCATTAATTTGTTAAGGCTTTTATCCGATTTTCAAACTTGGCATTGTGCTTGAAAGTTCTGTCGAATAACTACCAATCGGGTTTATTTCAGAGATAAATATCATTTGAGGTATAATCATAAACCTTAAATCCATTAATTTTGAGTAAAGCAAACCCCAAACCCTCTTTTGAAATTAAGAAAGCATAAATAATAAGAAAGTGAAAAACAAAGTCTTAAAAATCCACCCAAACGACAATGTAATTAAAACCAAACCAACAATTTAATTTCCTTATACAAAGCAGGGAAAACGATTGAAGAAATCCTTTCGGCTGATATTGACAGCACCTCATATTCAACCCAAAAACAGAAACTTTTCCCAAACGTTGATGGCGTAAAATTCCTCCTCCACGATGGTGGTTGTGGGGGTGCACGACAAGATTCTACGGCTCTTTGCGGAATGTTAGCGGGTTATATTACGCACTCCAATTGTGCGGGTGCAACGGTTTTGAGTTTGGGTTGTCAGAATGCACAAGTGGGCGAATTGCAGGCAGAAATCGCCAAAAGAGACAAAAATTTTCAGAAACCTTTGCATATTTTAGAGCAACAAAACATCGGTACAGAATCCGAAATGATGGCTCAGGCACTCAAAAAAACGTTTACAGGTTTGATTTTAGCTAATCAAAACGTTCGTAAACCAGCATCCTTAGACAAATTAATTATTGGCTTGGAATGTGGTGGTTCGGATGGATTTTCGGGAATTTCTGCCAACCCTGCTATTGGCTATACTTCCGATTTATTGGTTGGTTTGGGCGGAACGGTTATCCTCGCTGAGTTCCCAGAATTGTGCGGCGTTGAACAAGAATTAACTGACCGTTGCATGAACCCAGAAGATACTAAATTATTCAGTCATTTAGTAAAAACCTACAATAAAAGAGCAAAAGCCGTTGGCTCAGGTTTCGACATGAGTCCTTCCCCTGGCAACATCAAAGACGGACTCATTACGGATGCTATAAAATCAGCAGGGGCAGCAAAAAAAGGAGGAACTTCGCCCGTTACTTCGGTCTTAGATTACCCAACCAAAGTAACCCAAAAAGGGCTTTTTTTACTCTGCACACCAGGAAATGACGTAGAATCAACCACGGCAGAAGTGGCTTCGGGGGCAAATTTAGTATCGTTCACCACGGGCTTAGGAACGCCCACGGGTAATCCCATTGCTCCCGTGGTAAAAATTACCACGAATACCAAATTATATCATAAAATGTCGGATATTATTGACCTCAACACAGGCACAATCATTGAAGGCGAAGAAAGTATTGAAGATGCTGGCGAACGTATTTTGGAGTATGTGATAAAGGTTGCAAGTGGTGAAATTGAAATTTGTGCCGTGCGGAACGGGCAGGATGATTTTATTCCTTGGAAACGGGGGGTTAGTTTGTAGAGAATTTTGAAGAGGCTGAGAAATCAATCTCTTTTTTTTGTTAAAATCGAAACTGATACCTCATAAAGAACCTGTTTAAAGATATTAAAGCAAAACTTGGGAGAAAATGGCTATTTTACCACTAAAAATTGGACTCCAAAAGTGTCTGGGATTTTGGAGAAGGTTAGCTTGACTGCGGTTGGGGTTTTGGAATAAATCTTTATTTTCGTTCTGTTAGAACATCCCGAAGGTTTTAAACTTTCAGGATGTTTTGTTTTATGGCTTTTTGTATGTTGGAAAATATGATTAAATTGGAGGGATAATAAAAAAAGTGATGGCAACTGGGGCTGAGTTATTGCTATTCATTTGTTGATTGATATTTTATAAAACGTTTCAATTCAAGATTAATTCTAAAATTATATATGAGAGCACCAATAGTAATCGGTAACAAAAGTTATAAATTTAAAAAAGACGCTTTAGCTTATTATCAGACCATACTAAATTCTTACAATTTTGGCGATTCTGTCAGTGAAGAGCATTTTGATGATTTAATTGACTTACTTAATTTTGATATTTCCTTTTATAAGGAATCAACCATTGATAAGGTTGAAGAAACGACAATAAATATTGAAGTTAACCTCGTTGATTGTGAAACGCTTAATTTAAATGAAGAGGAAGAAGTATTTATTGAAGATATACGAATAGCAAAAGTTCAATACGAATCAAAATGTTTTGAAATTGTTTATACTGACTCTACAACTTGCTACATGTCATATTTACTAATTTTAAATAGACCCAAAATAGACCCTGCTAAGGATTTTGATAGAGCTTGTAGAAATGCTATTCAAAATGATATGAGATTAGTTAAACTTAAATATTTTCAGTTAAACTCTAAAAAGGGACACGTGAAATGTCAAGAAACAGGAGAACTTCATAAGTGGATTGATTTAGTTGTTGACCATCGCCAGCCAAACACATTTTCAGTGATTGTTGATAGATTTAAAGAAGTCAGGCAAATTGACGTTAACAAAATTGGATTTGATTACGATGAAGGGAATAAATTGCTTTTTAAAGACAAAACATTGATGGAGGATTTTGTAAACTACCATAAGGAGAAAGCAAATTTGCGGATAGTAAAAAAAGAACAAAATTTAAGTAGGACTGTAATGGCAAGAGTAAAACAATCAGCGAACGATTTAAAAATCGAATAACCAATAAACTCATCCAGTAGCTTGCCTCTGGCGAGTGACAACTATTAATAAGCATCTTCTACATGAGGCTGGAAGCCTGTTAATAGTCGTCACTCGCCAAAGGAAAGCGACTAAGTAAATGCATATTTAACCCTGATTTATTCTTGATTAAGAAATGATAACTAACAAAACAGCCTTGAACGTAAATGCTATTGGTGGGCAAGGTTCACAAACAAAAATACAAGAAAAAGAACTCAGCGGCTTTTTCAAAGACCGTAAATTTTCAATGAGGGAAAGACTGCCAGATAAAACTCAATACAGTTACAATAGCTACATGGAATACCTAAGTTACAAAGCAAGTGAAATATTTTCTTTGAAATCCGAAGCCGAAGATAGAGTTAGAAAAGACGAAAAAATAAAATTGGCAGAAAACTTAATTTTGAAAGATTCAGACGACCAATTTACCGCAGATGTAACAGGATTAACATTAGATGAAATTAAGGAAATTCGAACTAATTTGGCGAAAAAATAAATGTCATTCTTCAAAACGCTCACCATAATTTGAAATTATGGTGAGCGTTTTATTTTCATATCTCTCCTACTTCAAATTAAAATTCTCAAAACTCGATACATCAATTACTTTCTCAATGTCATCATCGTAAGTAACTTTTATTTTATCGCCAATTTGGGAAATCGGTAATTGCGTTGAAATATTAGAAGAACCTACAAAAACTTTTGGACTATCTTTCAAGATAAAGTAATAAAAACTGTTCCCATTCTTCACATCGGTTTGGATGCGGACGATGGTGGAAATAAACTCTTTTTTTAACGAAGTGGTATTTCCAGAAAGTTTATTCCCTGTCATGTTGTAGGTATTTTTGAAAGAAGTCAAAGTTTCTCTCAACGTATTGCCCACGCCCACAACCGTATAATCGTTAATGCCCACCATCGCATACATTTTGACCAATCCTCCATTGTCTTTCAAAGCCATCACATAAGTAGGAATATTGTTGATATTATAGGGAATCGGCATGGTGGCTTTGTATCCCTTTTCTTGCACTTTTCCTTCGGCGGAATGTTGTGCTGCCAATTCGGTAGCCCCACTTTGCTTATAATACGTTGCTTCTTTAGTGCGGGTATCAACCAACATAAAGCCTACGGTTGATTCATCTTTTCCAACCGAAGTAAGTCCTGTGTACCAATATGATTTATTATCTTTTCCATACACCAAAGTCATCCTTTCGGTGGTTTGAAGTTTATCAGTATTAGCAAAATTCCAATAACCATTCACATACTCGCCCCAATCATCAATTTGTGCTTGAATAAAATTAGATGGCTGTACTCTGTCAACCCATTTTGGAACATTATTTAGTCCAAACTGTTGAATATCGCCATTTTGAGCATCTACTACAATGATTCCATTGGCATTTTTACCTCCAAAACCTATTGATTTTTCGTAGGTTGTAATCACCCAAAAAGGCTTACCCGAGTCGTCAATCTCAAAACTAAAATCAGTCAATCCAACTGTGCTGTACCCATTAAAATAAACATGACGGTGGAGGTTATCGAACAAAAATGCACCTTCTTGATATTTTACTTTGATGGGTTTATTCTGGATAGATTGCACCAATTTCACATCACGCTCATTTGTTACGGACACCATTACATACCCAGGCGTTCCTTCAGGATTACTGAACCATTTGAAAAAACCACTGTGTTCGAGTGGAGCAACCCAAACTAATCTATTATTGACTTTTTGAATACAAAATTCACCAAGTTCAACCTGACTGCCAAGTGCGGGCTGACTACCAAGCACCTTCTCTCCTACTAAATTGGCTAAACTCTTATCCACAATCCGAACTTCCTCTAAGGATATTGGGGTAATATGGTCTGAGATTTTTTTTCCAATATTCACTTTACCAATCAATTTCTGGTATTCATGAGCATGGAATAATGGACTTGAAGTAATAAATGGAAGAATTATAACATAGAATAAACTTGCTATAAATAAGTATTTAATCCACGAAGGAGCATTTTTTTTTCCTTTAACCATACTAATTTCATTGCCATTTTGTATAAACTTCATGGAAGTAGATAACAGAAATAGGACAACTGAAAGAATTAAAAAGATAATGCCAATTTGTGAAAATCCGTATCGCAAGACCGGCATTTGCGAATAGAATAACAAAAAGATGAGGAGAATACAAAAGAGAATTTTAGGAATGTTCTTCATTGATTTGGTTTTTTTCTTGCAAACTTACATTACTAAATTAAAGTTTTTAAATATTATTGATAAAAGGTTTTACCCTCACTCCCACTGGTATGATTTTAGTAAACCAACAATTGCCAAATATAAAATATGTTGAACTTATTTTCTAAACTCATCAACCCATGATTGTTATTTCACACCAAAAAGGTTGGAAAATTATTAACCAACGCTCCCACGGATTATTAGCCGCCATGTTTGCTTATCAGTACAATATTGATTTGCCAAATGATATTATACTGCCTGCCATCGTTGCCATTGCTGAACATGACGATGGCGTGAAAGAGACTATGCAACAACAAAATCTTACTGATGCTGGGGCGCCCAGACATTTTAAGGTTAAAGGTGAAGTGAGTAAATTTGATCCTACTCAGCAACTAAGTGTAATGGAAATATCATCCTCCAAAAGTCAGGTAAATGGCTTGCTTACATCGCTCCACATGAAATTTTTATATGACAGCGAGAAAAGAAAAAACGATAATATTTTAGATGATTTTCTGACGGAACAAGAGAAATATAGAGCCAAAATCTTGAAGGATTTAAAGATTGATAAAAAATACGCTGATCGTCTTTATCGACTTATGGAGTGGTGTGATGCCTTTTCTTTGCTGGTTTGTATGGATAAAATTCAACCCGAAGGACGGAGGATGGAGGTTTCTAAGAGTCCAGATGGAGACATGAATCAGACTTTTTATACCCCAAATGAAGAGATTTCAATAGAGCCGTGGTGTTTTAAAAACGATAAATTTTCGGTTTTTTATGAGTACAAAATCATTGAGCAACTGAAGTTTAATTCTATTGAAGAATTTGATGCAGTTTGTAAATCTACGCCCGTGCAGAGGCAAGAATTTATGGTTTGTAAATCTTGAATAGTGCATTAATTTTGCACTATGAAAACCCTCATCATCATCGCTGGACCAACCGCAGTTGGCAAAACTGATTTATGTGTAAAACTCGCTAAACTCCTTGATACTGAGATAGTTTCAGCGGATTCACGGCAGTTTTATCGTGAATTGGCAATCGGAACGGCAAAACCTACGCTTGAAGAAATGAATGGCGTGAAACATCATTTTGTGGATTCTCATTCTATCCAAGATTATTATTCTGTGGGTGATTTTGAGCGTGATTGTTTGGTGGTTTTGGAAGAGATTTTTCAGAAAAAAGAGGTGGCAATTCTCACAGGAGGATCTGGAATGTTTATTAAAATAATAACGGATGGCATCGATGAAATGCCAGAGGCGGATTTAGATTTACGTCAAAATTTAGCACAAAGACTTGAAAATGAAGGGCTTGAAGTGTTGACGAATGAACTAAAAAATCTCGACCCCATTTATCACGCACAAGTGGATATTCAGAATACGCAACGAGTTTTAAGAGCTTTAGAAGTTTGTATGGCTACGGGACAACCCTTTTCAAGTTTTAGAAAAAATCAAAAAGTAGAACGCCCGTTTAAGATGATAAAAATCGGATTAGAACGCCCACGAGAAGAATTATACGCTCGAATAGACAAACGGATGGACATGATGCTCGCCAATGGACTCGAATCCGAAGCAAAATCTGTTATGGATTTCCGAGAACATTATGCCCTCAAGACCGTAGGATACCGTGAAATTTACGAACATCTCGACGGCGAATATGACCGTGAAGAAATGGTGAGATTACTCAAAAGGAATTCAAGACGATATGCCAAAAGACAAATGACATGGTTCAAAAATCAAGATGAATTTCATTGGTTTGATGCGAGGGAT
This sequence comes from Arcicella sp., assembly GCA_043769985.1. Lineage (GTDB taxonomy): Bacteria > Bacteroidota > Bacteroidia > Cytophagales > Spirosomataceae > Arcicella. The sequence goes on along the minus strand of JAYVIV010000048.1, from coordinate 2,515 downwards.
GAAGCTGAAATTATTAGATTTATAGCCCCCTCCGCCCCCGATGGGGGAACTTTCGAGTCCAATTAGCCGTGTAACAGTTCCCCCATCGGGGGCGGAGGGGGCTATAAACAAATGTAGCGAAGCCCAATGAGCTTCGCTACATAACTGATAATCAGATAGTTACGTTATTTTATGTTAAAAAGTAACAAAATGCTAACAAAAATAATATTTTCAAATCCCTCCAATTCGATATTTGTCTAATTGGTCAAGCACTGATTTTCTCATATCTTGATTTAAACTTGATAGCTTTTCTTGTTCCCTATAAAATTTATCATCATCATCAAAGTTAGATTCTAATGTGTCCGTTGCTGTATTCCACATGGAGAACATACGAGTTTCAACATCTGCAAAAATTTGTTCTCTGGTCTTACCTTCATCAATTTTCCATTTTGCCCAAAATCGTTTTTCTGTATAGCTATCCACTGCTTCTAAAAACTTACTTCTTGATTTTTTGGATAACCAAGAAATATCAAAATAATTTGGAACGTTTATTGAACTTGCTTTCATCTTATTTTATCAGATTTTACTCTTGTTGAAAATTGATTTTATCTAAAAAGAGAAACCATATCATTTATTTTACTTTCTCCAATTTCTGCTAAAATATCTTGCTGACTTCTATCAGTTAATGAAATACTATTCTGTATTTGGCTTGCATCAACTTTACGGCTACTACTTTTCTTCACTAATCCGCCTAATACTTTTTCTTCCAATAGTTCAACCCAATCAACAAACCAATTATGATTAGTTATATCAATGGATTTAGTGCCGCAATTAGAATTAATTTCTATCAGATAAATCTTTTTATCTTCATTTCCAATCATTACATCAACTCCACTAAATTCTAAACCAATAGCCTTACTTGCTTTGATACAAAACTCTTCATGTTCTTTTGAAAGTTTAACAATTTCCCCTTTCCCTTTTTTTGAAAGGTTTGCTTTAAATCCATCCGCAGACGTTCTTTTCATCGTACAAAGCACTTTTCCATTTAGTACAATCACTCTATAATCCGTTCCACCACCTTCAACAAATTGCTGTAATAACGTACTAATACTTTGTGAATGAGATAATTCTAACATGGTTTTAGCTTGCTCTTTGGTCTCAATTAGATGTACTCCGTTCCCCTGGCTTCCCCTGGGAGTTTTCAAAACGCAAGGCAACCCGTTTACCTGTTCTAACATAAAATCTATGTCATTTGGACTTTTATAAAGTACCGTTTTGGGTGTTCTAATTCCTGCAATACTCACTAATTGAGTTGTGTGTCCTTTGTGGCTTGCAATACGGATTGCATTAGCATCTTGAACCGAATAAATACCCATATTTTTGGTTAAATGTTCCAATACGGTATATCCGTATTCTCCGCAAGCACCCAAACGGGTAATGATAGCGTTAAAGTCGTCTAATTTCAAACGTTTGGGCTTTTTATCACCGTCTTTGAGATAAACCCTATCATTACCTTTTACGCTGTCTGAAATAATAAGATACAATTCGTCAGGCTCTGCATAGGTATAACTATGACCACGTTCCAAGATTGCTTTGGTTAAATGCTTTGACGGTACGCCCGTACAAAGGATAAGAATATTTAATTTCATTATTTTGTTATTTAAAATTATTTAATTTTTACTTTAAAAATACTATATATAATCAACTGATATAGGGTATTCTCCATTTCTCAAAGTCTGATTTATGGTATAATGAAATTCTTTATCGTTCTCATATTTTTTAATTGAAGAACCTAATAAAGCCGTTTCATTTGTACCATCAACTTTGTCCATGCCTTTATGAATACCATATAAAAACAACTGAAAAGAGAAAATTTTAACGCTATCATCATGCTGAATAAATGCAATCGTATCAAAATTGTGTAATATATTTCTTTGGTTACTGATAGCTAAATGCTGGGTGAATAACCTAATTTTATCCCTTACACTATCACTGTTTAGAATGTATAAATCATCAAAATCTACTACATAATGACTTAGATTTTCGTATTCAAGAACTTTAATTAGTTCTTGTAAACGTTTGCCTGTATTTAAGACTAATATTCTCATTATAAGGGCGTTAAAAGGGTGTTTTTAAGGAATTCTAAGACGTTTTAAAATCATATATCAGTAAAAGAAAAAGGCGAACGCCCCCCAAGTACAGGGCGTACAACGTCCTATTGTTGGCGGTCTTGGTTTCAAAAAGTGTTTTAAAATACTCATGTTCTTGATTATCAATATTTTAACGAATAATTTTTTACTACAAAATCTATTTTCGACTTGACGAATGAGGTTAAAACCCTATTCAGCACTATCTTTTTTAGGGCGAATGAGTCTTTTATTGAATTTTTTAAGGCAAATTTCATCTAATATTAACTTTTCTACTTTTCCTTTTTTACCTCATTACTGAGCGGTACGCTATTTGTTAAGCGGTTGAAAACAGTATAACTAATTGATTATCAATAGTTTTTGTTAAAGAGTTTTTAAGTACCAACAAC
>JAYVIV010000047.1:0-26577 GCA_043769985.1 Arcicella sp. | reverse complement strand
TCATTCAATCCTTCTCTCAACAGGTCTTTCGGTAGCGATACAGGCAATGGCTGGGATTCATACGTTTTGCGTTTCATTTGGTCGATATACCAATCTGTTCCTAACAACGAAAGATTACAAACTCTAACGTCTGTGCGGTAACCTTCAACTTCCTGCACATACCACAATGGGAAAGTATCATTATCGCCCCCAGTGAACAGAATCGCATTTTTTGCACAAGAATTTAACATATTTTTGGCAAAATCTACTTGCTGATAACGGTGATTACGGTCATGGTCGTCCCAGTTTTGCTGAATTAATATGGCTGGAACTACGGCAGTTACAACCGTTGCAACCGTACCAGTAACCATTGGATTCTTAATGAATTTACCCAATAATTCTGCCAATTGCATCACACCCAAACCAATCCAAAGTCCAAAGAAATAGAACGAACCCACGTAGATATAATCACGCTCACGAGGTTCAGAAGGTGGTGAGTTTAGGAAAACCACTAAAGCCAGACCCGTTAAAAGGAACATCAAAGTAGTGGTTAAAAAGTCTTTTTCTCCTTTACGAACCAAAAGAATAAAACCCATTAGACCCAAAATTAAAGGTAACCAGAAGTAATTGTTTCGTGCTTTATTTTTGGCTAATAATTCGGGTAATTCTCCTTTACGAGTATAATCAATCACACCCGCATCCTGCACATCGCTCTCACGACCCACAAAATTCCAGAGGAAATAACGCATATACATGTGTCCCATTTGGTGGGTGAACATGAAACGTAGATTATCGCCAAAACTTGGTTTTTCACCAGCCGCTAAGCCCAACATTTCCTCGTATAATTGAATATGCTGAGGCGTACCACTATATACCCGAGGCAACAACATTTGTCCGTCTTTGCCGTAAATTAATTTCTGTTTATAATCGTAAACTTCATACTTGCCATCCTTCATTTTATAGACTGGATTGCCCTGTTCAACACTTTCAACTGTTCCAGTATAGATTGGACCGTATAATAATGAACGCTCGCCATATTGTTCACGCTTCAAATATTTCACGTAATTCAAGATATTGCTTGGGTCATTTTCGTTAATTGGTGTATTGTAAGTTGAACGAACCAAAGCCAAGGTATAACACAAATAACCAATCAAAACAAACACCAACGAAAGCAAACCGATGTTCAAATTAACCTTCCCTTTCTGAATTGAATAACGAATACCCCAAACCAATGCACACACAAAAACGATCAGGAAAACGGAAACTCCAACACCATAGGGTAAACCTAAACCGTTCGTAAAAATTAATTCAAACTGAAAAGCCATTGAAGGAATACCTGGAATGATTAACGAGTTGATTATTCCCAAAACAACTAAACCTGCTAAAAGGGCAATGAAACCGCCTTTGTAAGTAGGATTTGCATTTTTCTTGAAGTAATAAATCAACGCCAAAGCTGGCACCGTTACTAAGTTCAATAAATGGACACCGATGGAAAGTCCAACAATATACGCAATCAAAATCAACCAACGATTTGCCGCTGCTTCGTCCTCAATTAATTCCCACTTGAAAGCCGTCCAAACCACCAAAGCTGTAAAGAAAGATGACATTGCATACACCTCTGCCTCAACCGCTGAGAACCAGAATGTGTCTGAAAACGCATAGGCCAAAGAACCAATAATACCAGCACCTAAGAGTGTAAGTGACTGACCCATTGATAGTTCAGCGAATGGTTTGTTGTAAATTTTACGTCCAATCATCACAATTGTCCAGTGCATAAACAGAATGGTGAAAGCACTCGAAAGCACCGACATCATGTTTACCCAATAGGCAACCTGCGTGACATCCGACCCCGCCAAAAGCGAGAACATACGTCCCAACAACAAAAATAATGGAGCCCCTGGAGGGTGTGGAACTTGCAGTTTATACGCACAGGCGATGAACTCACCACAGTCCCAAAAGGAGGCTGTACGTTCAACGGTGGCAGTAAAAACAAATAAGGAAATGGCAAAAACGACCCAACCCGTAAGGTCATTGATTCTTTTAAAATTGTTCATGATTGAAATAAACCCCCAACCCCAGCGGGGAGATTTTGATATGCTTTGCCCCTTGGGGAATGGGGCTTTTTGGTATTGTGGCAATAATATTACCAAAAATACAAAATAGGTTTGGCTTGTGGAGGATAGAGGTGTTAAAAAATGTTAAGGGTATCAAAATTGCACACGGATTACACAGATGCTTTGCAACACAGATTTACACGGATTTTAAGAAAATTGCACACGGATTACGCAGATGCTTCGCAACACAGATTTTTTTCTTTCAAGAATTAAACCTTATGTAGAAATGACATTATTTTCTAAAAATTATTTTTTAAAATCTGTGAAAATCCGTGTTGCCGAAGGCATCTGTGTCATCCGTGTGCAATTTTAAAGGCGTGACTACGCCATAACCGTATTGGCTAATTCTGCGAAGGAGATATCGAAGTGGGAAGCATTATAAATACATTCGCCATTTTGAATAATTAAGACCTGCGGCGATTGGTGTTCTACGCTGAATGTTGAAGCAATTTCTGCCGAGATGGGTCTAAAACGCAATAAATCCAAATAATATGGTTTCAACTCGCCCACTTTTTCTTGATTCCAACTACGCTCTAAACGATTCAAAGCAGTTTTAGAAATCGAACAAGTTGTGCTGTGTTTTAGAAGTAAGACAGGCTGATTAAATGATTCTTCCTTGATGGTTTGTAGTTGATTTACGTCTGTTAAAGCAATCCAATTCATGATATTTTTTATATTTAGTTCTGAATGTTAGACAATTTTTGAGGGTAAAAAGTTTCTTTGATGTGAACGGCATAACGAACATCAATCATCGAATAACGAACATCGAAAACTCATTTCTTCAATACAAATTGAGTAGGTTGTTGTTTTGCCAGCATTAGCAAAATGCCTCCGTAGGTTAATCCTTGCAGTAATTTGTTGGCTCTGTAATCTGAAATATTTACCAATTTTGCGTATTCTTTGGAAGTGATTTTGTTATTTTTCCGCAGATATTTCACCAAGAATTTCACGTTGGGTTGAGCCAATAATTCTTCATCGACTCCAGTATCATCCTTGTCAAGAATCTTGGTCATTTCTTTGGTAACGGGGGTGGTTTCATCATTGGCACGAACATACATGATATGATTACCTTGTTCATCAATGGCTTCGTGGGGTTTATTTTTACTTTCTGGAACGCTGATTATTAGCACCTTACGTTTTCCTTCGTGGTTATAAGAACTATATTTTATTTCAATTGGGGGAACAACTAATTCCGAAGCAGCATATTCAATTTTAGTCATCTCCTCAATTTCAGAACAGCCTTTGATGGATTTATCGTCCCCAATTCCAATTAATAAGGTACCGCCTGAGGTATTGGAAAATGCCGCCAAAATTCGGGCTGCTTTATGAGGATTTTCAAACCTACTTTTGAATTCCAAGTGTGTAGATTCTTTTTGCTTTAATAATTTGAATAATTCGTTTTCTGACATTCTTGATTTGTTATCGGTTGTTAGTTTATTAACGACATTCACCATAATTTGGTTGTAAATTATTATCAATTGAGTAAATTTACGAAAGAAAAACATAATTTATTTTTCTCATCCCAAAACAAACCACTCCTTGAAGTCTGAAACAAATATAGTTCCTCTCAAAGCCTATTTATTTTTATTGTTAGGCGTTTTTTGCATTGCATGGTCAGCAATTTTTGTGAAATTAGCCGATGCCCCCGCCTTAACTTCTGGGTTTTATCGTTACTTTTTTTGCTTTATAGGATTAGTCCCCATTTGGATTTACAAAAAGATAAAAATACCAAATCAACGAACCCTTTTATGGATTATTTTTGGAGGATTGCTTTTCGTTTGCGACATGGGATTATGGAATCTTTCTATCCTAAAAACCTCTGCTTCTGTCTCTACTCTATTGGCAAATAATGCCTCTATTTTTGTGGGTTTAGGTTCATTAATTATCTTCAAACAGAAGTTGTCGGTTGTGTATTGGATTGGTCTTTTTGTGGCAACCGTTGGCGTTTTTACCGTTACAGGAAGAGATTTTTTTTATAATTCTAATTTAGGAACGGGACACCTCATGGCAATTGGAGCGGCCGTATTTTATGCAGGTTATTTACTTATTACTCAGCAAGTTAGAGAAAGTATTGATGTCGTAAATTTCATGGGATGGTCATTAATTGCCTGTTTGTTTTTCTCCTATTTAATCTGTTGGCAACAAGATTTGCAGATGCTTCATTTCGATAATCAAACTTGGTATGCCTTCATTGCATCGGGGATAATTTGTCATTTAGCTGGGTGGTTATGTATCAATTATTCATTAGGATTTCTACCCGCTGCCATCGTCTCACCAACGCTTTTAATTCAACCCGTTTTGACTTCCATAATTTCCTTTTTCTTACTGAATGAAACCCTTAGAAATGAGCAAATTTTGGGAGGCTTTATTGTGATTTTAGGGGTTTATTTGGTGAATAGGAGAGGGTAAATTCAATGATTCTTGTAACGATAAATTTTACGATAATTTGTGTTTGCAAAATACTAATTGAAAGCTAATTTCAAAACGGTTATATTTGGAAAAATTAAACAAATATCCGTGAATTTTCAAAACCTTCCCATCCAAACCAACGCCCATTATCTACTTAATGATAGCCGTCAGTTATCGTCTCCACAACGTTCTATTTTCTTTGCTATCAGAGGTTTACATCACGATGGACATCAATTTTTAGATGACCTATATCGTAAAGGTATTCGTGAGTTTGTGGTTGAATCTGAGGCACTTACCCCTGCCCTCATACGTGAGTTGGGACACATGAAAGAAGCTAAGTTTTGGCAAGTCAATGATAGTATTTTGGCAATGCAAGAATTGGCGAAAAGACATCGTGAAAAATTCGATTTTCCAGTAATTGCCATCACAGGAAGCAATGGAAAAACGGTGGTAAAAGAATGGCTTTCGCAATTATTGAGCAACAGATTTAAAGTCATAAAAAGTCCAAAATCATATAATTCTCAAATTGGTGTGCCTCTGTCGGTTTGGCAAATGAATGAAACGCACAATTTGGGGATTTTTGAAGTAGGCGTTTCTCGACCAGATGAGATGGCCAATTTAGAGAAAGTTGTGCAACCTCAAATTGGAATTTTTACGAATATTGGTAATGCCCATAATGAGTTTTTCGATGATAATTTTCAAAAAATCAGAGAGAAAATGTTGCTGTTTAAACACGCAAAACAAGTAGTATATTGTGCTGATTATGTGGAAATTGATGAAATCATAAGGAATGAGTTTGTGCTACAAAATGTTGATTGTGAGGTGATTAGTTGGTCGAGGATAGCCAATTCAGCCATAAAAGTTGATTGGCAAACAGAATACCAAAATACCAAAGTAACCCTAAATTTTCCCAATCAAACCGAAACTTTTGATGTACCTTTTACCGATGAAGCCTCCATCGAAAACACCATTCATTGTATCGTTACGCTTTGGTTTTTTAAATATAATGCCGTTGAAATTCAAGCCCGTTTACAGATTCTCCGTCCTGTGTCAATGCGGTTGGAATTGAAGCAAGGAATTGGTAATAATTATTTAATTGATGATACCTACAACAACGATTTGGCGGGATTAACGATTGCCTTAAACTTTCTTGCCCAACAAAAACAAAGAACTCACAAAGTATTGATTTTGAGTGATTTGCTTGAAACTGGAATCCCCGAAAAAGAATTATATGGACAAATAGCTCACCTAATAAAACAAAGAAATCTTTATCAATTTATTGGTATTGGTGAAGTAATTTCTCGCCATAGAAACCTCTTCATACATAAAAATTGTAACATCCAATTTTTTAGAACTACCGTTGATTTTTTGGATAGTCAGACCTTAAAGGATTTTCAAGAGAGTGTTATCTTGGTGAAAGGGGCAAGACGTTTTGGATTTGAGTCTATCGTGAATCGCTTGGTTCAAAAAACGCACGGAACGGTTTTGGAAATCAACTTAGATGCCGTTACAAACAACCTCAATTATTTCCGTGATAAAGTTGGGCAACAGACTAAAATCATGGTTATGGTGAAGGCTTTTGCGTATGGTTCTGGCAGTACGGAAGTGGCAAATTTACTCCAATTTCATGGCGTTGATTATTTGGCAGTTGCCTATACGGATGAGGGTGTGAGCCTAAGACAAAACGGAATCTATCTACCAATCATGGTGATGAATCCAACGGAAAATGATTTCGAGCAATTAATTACCTATTCGCTTGAACCAGAAATTTATTCTCCCAAAATTCTTAAACAATTTTTAGAATATATTGATAATCAGAATATTAGCTCAAAAATTCATTTAAAATTAGACACTGGAATGCACCGTTTAGGGTTTGAGAAATACCAATTATCAGACTTACTCGAAACCATTCAATCAAATCCTAATCTTTGGATTTCCACCATTTTTAGTCATTTGGCAGCGGCGGATGAAGACAAATTTGATGAATTTACCTTGCATCAAGTTTCGGAATTTACTGACATGGCAAAGCAAATTTCGGAAGCAATTGGGTACACGCCTTCACGACATTTAGCAAATTCCGCAGGCATTGCTCGTTTTCCTGAAGCTCGTTTAGATATGGTGCGTTTAGGGGTTGGGTTATACGGTTTGGCAGCAAAACCCGAAGACCAAGAAAATTTGATGACGGTTGGTACTTTAAAGACAGTTATTTCACAAATAAAACACGTAAAGTCCTCAGAAACAGTGGGTTATGGACGAAAAGGAGAGTTGTCAAGAGATACAAAAACTGCCACAATCGCTATTGGATATGCCGATGGATACGACCGCAGATTTAGTAAAGGTGTAGGCGAAGTTTTGATTCATGGTCACCGTTGCAAAGTGGTAGGAAACGTTTGTATGGATATGACGATGGTGGACATCACGGACGTACCGCACGTGGAGGAGGGAGACGAAGTAATTATTTTTGGTAATGACTTGACAATGATTGAGTTAGCGAATAAAATTGGCACGATTGCCTATGAAATTCTTACGAGTGTGAGTGAGCGAGTGAAGCGGATTTTTTATCAACTCTGATTTTAGGTATGAGGTATGAGGTCGTAGGTAGTAGGTATGAGGTATAAGGTCGTAGGTATGAGGTAGTAGGTATGAGGTCACAGGTTAATTGTACTTATTGCATCTTGTCTATCATAATTCATACCTACTACCTCATACCTACTACCTCATAATTCATACCTACTATCTCATACCTACCACCTCATAATTCATACCTACTACCTCATACCTAATTTATCCTAAGAATCTTCTTAATATTCAACAAAAAGAAAATTACTCCAATGCCTGAAAGCAGGAAGTAGTACAATCCAAATGTGTTGATAAATTCATTATCCACAATTACAGCAAATTTAAAAAGTATATAAGTTAAGGCTATGTACCCGTAAATTGTTCCCATCAAAAGGAAAATATAAGATTGTGTTTTACGAGCATGAAGAAATAATCCTAAACACAAAATCAAAGCAATAAAGGTATAAATAAACCAATTTGTGTGACTGAACATTCCCGTCAATGCCGCAATTAAAGTCAAATTACTACCCAATAAAAGATACGTAAACGAGAAATGTTTTTTGAGGTTTTTATATTCCGAAATAAGCCCTAAGCCAGATAAAACCAATCCTAAAATAATGGCGGTAATCAAGAAATTAGGAGCCGTAAAATCGTTTTTTTCTAAGATGGTAAACGGAGCAATGTTTACCCCAACCCACGATGCAAAAGCCGTAATTGCCATTGAAAGAACGCCCCGATGGTCAAAGAAATAGGCACAGAAAAAAAATAGAATTGCAGGTATAAACGTAACTAAGCCATATTTTAAGCCAAATAAGTCATATTGAAACTGTAAGTATCCTTCTAAAATTAAAAAGGAAGTACAGCCTAATAAAAGCACAAAATCTGAAAAATGATGTGGATTTTTAACTTCCGACCAATTAAAAGGTTCACGTTTCCAAAAGGAAAAACCAAAGCAAACTAAGGTAATGATGGCAATAAAAGCCACAATAATTTCATGACCGATTGTATCTAAATTTTGGTAAACTAATACGCCCAAACCACCAGTCAGTAAAGTAATTCCCAAGTATAAAAACGTCCGTAATTCGTAGTGAAGTGAAAAAGGTTTTGTTTTTTCATATTCCGAAATTACGTTGCTTTGCTCTGGCGAGATAATGCCTTTTGCTTGAAGATTTTGAAGAATATTTTCTGAATTCATGCGTTTTGGTTTTCTCGAAATTACGAAGAAATTGATAAATTCTGTAAAAACAGGTGAATGAATAGTTGTAATTTTGTCTTTACTATAATCTTGTGCATTTATTCCAAATAAGATTTTCTTATAATAAGTGATATTAATTTAAAAGTCAGTAAAAAATCTGTGAAAATCTGTGCTGCCGTAGGCATCTGTGTCATCCGTGTGCTATAATCCCAACCCATGAATCAATCTAAATACTCTCAACAAATCAAGCAAAAAGCCCACGAATTAGGCTTTGATTTTTGTGGTATTTCAAAGGCTGGTTTTTTGGAAGAAGAAGCCCCACGATTAGAAAATTGGCTTAAAGCGAACCAACATGGTAAGATGCAATACATGGAAAATCATTTCGATAAACGTCTTGACCCACGACTTTTGGTGGACGATGCAAAATCGGTGGTTTCTTTGCTTTTTAATTATTATCCCGAACATAAATTACCCGAAGGAGAGGAAGATATTAAAATCTCAAAATATGCCTACGGTGCTGATTATCATTACGTTGTAAAAGAAAAATTAAAAGAATTATTAAGTTTTATTCATCAAGAAATTGGTGAAGTAGGCGGAAGAGCGTTTGTAGATTCTGCCCCCGTGATGGATAAAGTTTGGGCGAAAAAGGGAGGCTTGGGTTGGGTCGGTAAACATTCAAATCTTATCAATAAACAACAAGGAAGTTTCTTTTTTATTGCTGAATTAATCATTGATTTGGAATTGGAATACGACCATGAAATCAAAGATTATTGTGGCACTTGCACTCGTTGTATAGACGCTTGCCCAACCGAAGCAATCGTTGAACCCTTTGTGGTGGACGGTTCAAAATGTATCAGTTATTTTACGATAGAATTAAAAGAAAATATTCCCGTTGATGTGAGCGGACAATTTAAAAATTGGGCTTTTGGGTGTGATATTTGCCAAGATGTTTGTCCGTGGAATCGTTTTTCAAAACCACATAAAGAGCCTCAATTTAACTTGAACGCTGATTTAGAGAAGTTTACAAATAAAGATTGGGAAGAAATAACGGAAGAAGTTTTCAAAGAAATATTCAAAAAATCTCCTTTGAAACGGACGAAGTTTGAGGGTTTGAAACGGAATATCTTGTTTTTGGGGTAAATATTTTGTCTGGGCGACCCCGTCTGAATTTGGATTCGTCAGATTGGAGGATTCATGGATTTTGAATCGAACTTTAATCCAAAAAATCCAAATTCAGACGGGGTCGCCCAGACAAAAAAAACCTTGTCCAAATCATTGAACAAGGCTTTTCACTATCTTATTTTCAAAATCTTAACTCGCTGGCAAAGCCTCTTCCGCTTCTTTATTCGCTTTCTCTAAATCTGCCGCTTTTCTATCTTCGTTTCTTGTAAATTCCTGATACGTTGTCAATTGCTCAAATGGTCTTGGTCCAATCAAACGCTCTAAATCACTTTGGAAAAGAACTTCTTTTACCAATAATTCTTGAGCCAAAATCTCCAATTTATCTTGTTTATCACTCAACAAAGCTCTCGTTTTCTCGTAAGCCGAAGCAATAATATTACGAGCTTCTTCATCAATTTCACGAGCCGTTTGTTCAGAATATGGTTTATTGAAATTATATCCGTCCCCACCTTTTGAATCGTAGAAAGAAACATTACCCAATTTATCATTCATACCATAAACCGTCACCATGCTATAAGCCAATTTTGTGATACGTTCCAAGTCATTTTGAGCACCCGTTGAAATCTTTCCGAAGATGATATCCTCCGCAACACGTCCACCCAAAGTCACACACATTTCGTCAATCAATTGTTCAGTACGATACAAAAATTGTTCTTTCGGTAAATATTGAGCGTAACCTAAAGCAGCAACACCACGAGGCACAATCGTTACTTTCACCAAAGGATTTGCGTGTTCCAAGAACCAACCTGCCACGGCATGACCCGCTTCATGATACGCAACAATTTTCTTTTCTTCGGGCGAAATCAGTTTGTTCTTCTTCTCCAAACCTCCAATCACTCTATCCATTGCCTCTTGAAAATCTTTCATATCAACGGCAGTTTTATTACGACGTGCCGCAATCAAAGCCGCTTCATTACAAACGTTGGCAATTTCAGCACCCGCAAAACCTGGGGTTTGAGCCGACAATTCTTTTGGGTCAATGTCAGCCGCTAATTTCAAGGGCTTCAAGTGTACTTTGAAAATTGCTTCACGACCAATAATATCTGGCTTATCAACCGAAATAGTTCTATCAAAACGTCCTGGACGCAATAAAGCAGGGTCTAATACATCGGGACGGTTGGTTGCTGCCATGATAATAATTCCAGAATCTGTTCCAAAACCATCCATTTCAACTAACAACGAGTTCAAAGTATTTTCACGCTCATCGTTTGAACCTGGCATCGCACCACGTCCACGAGAACGACCTACTGCATCAATTTCGTCAATAAAAATAATACATGGAGCTTTCTCTTTCGCTTGCTTGAACAAATCACGCACACGAGCCGCACCCACACCAACGAACATTTCCACAAAATCAGAACCCGATAATGAGAAGAACGGAACACCCGCTTCACCTGCAACGGCTCTTGCCAAAAGAGTTTTACCCGTTCCTGGAGGTCCTACTAATAAAGCTCCTTTTGGAATTTTACCGCCTAAGTCCGTAAATTTCTTTGGTTGTTTCAAGAACTCAACGATTTCTTCAATTTCCTCTTTAGCTTCATCAAGCCCTGCAACGTCTTTAAAAGTAGTTTTTACTTTCGCATCTCCATCAAATAAAGTTGCTTTTGAACGACCAATGTTGAAAATTTGTCCTCCTGGTCCGCCTGCACCTCCCATACGGAAGAACATGAAATAGATTGCCACGAAGAAAAGGATGAAAAATCCAGGACCCATCAAGAACTCTAAAATTCCGTAACGCTCCTCTGCGGTTGGCGTAACACGATCTGGACGAGGAATATCTTTCTGTAATTCATTTAATTCTCTTACAAAATCATCCGAAGAAATTATTTCTTTTTCGAAATGTGGTCCTGAGTTCTGATTCACAACCGCACTTGGTTGTTCACTTAATTCTTGACGGTATTTATCCAAATAATCTTTCTTGACCGTAATCTCCACAACTTCTTTCCCTTTCAGAATCGCTAATTTAGAAATTTCCTTATTTAAAACCATTTGTTCATACTTAGCTTGGTCTATTTTTGGAAGGACGTGAGTCTTGCTTAAAAAGTAAATACTTATCAAAGCAATAACTAATCCTATTACTAACCAACCTTGAAAACCATTACCAGGAGTTGCCGAACGACGTTTCGGAAAACCTTGAGGTTTCTTATCTTCACTATTATTTTCTGCCATTTTTATGTAAGTATTTTTTTGAGGTGTTAGGTTTTTGTTGTTAGGTATCTTATTCACAAAATTAAATTCCTAATGACTTTTAGATTGCCTCAAATCTATTTTTAATAAAACGTTCTGATTAATAATTTTGTTTCCTACCTCGTCTTTTCATGAGGAATGGTAAGATGGGAATTTGAATGGAAAACAACTGATAATTAAAAATTAAAAATTATGAATTAAAAATTTTACGAATCCAAATATAAACTCGCAAAATGATAAAGGGGTGACGTTTCAACTTTTAATTATTAATTTTCAACTTTTAATTAAAATTACTCTTCCTCAATATAAGTGAACTCAGCATCTCCCCAAAGTTCTTCTAATTTATAGTATTCACGGCGGTCTTTTTTGAATACGTGAACTATCACATCGTAATAATCAACTAAAATCCATTCACGGTTAGCTTTTCCCTCGGTGCTGCGTGGATTATTACGAGTTGCTTCCCATACTTCTTTATCTACCGACTCTGCGATTGCCTCAACTTGTGTGTCAGATGTACCCGATGCAACTACAAAATAATCTGTAAAAGCATTTTTTACTTTTCTCATATCCATCACCACAATATTCGTTGCCTTTCTTTCCTGCATTCCCTTCACTACCAATTGGCTAAGTTCTTCTGAACTAATATCTCTTTTTGTTTTTACTTCTGTCATTTATTTTAATTTGAATCAAGAATTTTTAGAATGATGCTCTAAAAATTTAATTTATGAAAATTTTCTGTTGATATTGCAAGAAAAAATTGCGGACTATAAAATTACACAATAACCTTGTACAATATTCAACCCAATACATTATTTACTGGCAAATTGATAAATTATCTGCCAAGCTGTCATTCAACTAACGATATTGCTGTTCAAATAATTCAGTCGGAGAACATGGTTTTTGAAGGAACAGTCATAATTACCGATAATCAAACGGCAGGTCGAGGGCAACGGGGCAACATTTGGGAGGCAAGCAGAGGCGAAAATCTCACTTTCTCCTTAATTTTAAAGCCAAATTTTTTAAGAGCAAGTGACCAATTTCAATTAAATGTGGCAGTGTCGATGGGTGTTTTTGATTTTTTGAGTGAATTTATTGACGAAAATCTCAAGGTAAAATGGTCGAATGATATTTACTACGGAGATAAAAAAATGGGAGGAATTTTGATAGAAAACTCCTTACAAGGCTATCAAATTGGGCATTCAATTATTGGGATTGGATTGAATATTAATCAAACTGAATTTAGTAATGAAAGAGCAACTTCTCTTAAAAATATCACTCAAAATCCATTAAAATATGACCTTTCAGAACTACTAAAAAAACTCTTAGAAAATATCGAAATCAATTATTTAAAAATTAAAAATAATGACTATAATTTATTGAAAATTAGATATTTATGTAATTTGTTTAGATTTGAAGAATATCATTATTTTAAAAAAAATGGACAACAATTTTTGGGTCGAATCATTGGAATTGACGAGACTGGAAAATTAGGAATAGAGACGGATGAAAATGTGATTTATTTTGATTTTAAAGAGGTGGAATTTGTGATTTAATTTGCCACTAAGACGCTAAGATTATTTAAGCCGTAGTTTATCAAAAAACTTGGTGTCTTTGTGCTTTGGTGGCAACAATAAAAAACGCCAGTAATTTCTTACCAGCGTTTGAAAATTTTTAAAACAAAATCTAAGGTTGCTTGAAAGTATGCGATGCAAACGAATCAAAACTTTGGAAGAAAAAGTATCCTATTGTTAGCACCAAAGTGCTTATCAAAAGAACACGAAGAACAGCCTGTAACTTCATGATTGTGTGTTTTTATCGGTTAGGAAGGAAATTCTACAAGTTTATTGTATTTTTTTCATAACAAATGTAACGATAATACGGAAAATTTAATAACTTATGTTAATTTATTTTTTGGTGGATAAAAATAAGTCAAAAGTCATTTTAATAATCTGATAATCAACACATAACCATGATTAAAGTCCTAAAAACGCCAGTCGAAAATTTCTTTCATTGGGAAACTACCACGCCCGAAAATATCTATCTCAGTCAGCCTTTGGGAGATGAAAATAAGCAATATTCTTTCAAAGAAGTGGGCAATCAAGCTCGCAGAATGGCTTCAAGTTTGAAAGCAATGAATTTGCCTCCCCAAAGTCACATTGGAATTGTCTCCAAGAATTGTGCTCACTGGATAATATCCGATTTGGCAATTATGATGGCAGGGCATATTTCTGTGCCTTTTTATCCCACTTTAATTGCTGACCAAATTAATCAAGTTTTAGTGCATTCAGAATGTAAAGTGCTGTTTGTGGGGAAGTTAGATTCTTGGAAAACGATGAAAGATGGCATTCCGCCAAGTGTGAAATGTATTGCTTTCCCCATTTTTTATGACGGCTGTCCTGCCTCTGAAATGGATGAGTGGGACAGTGTTATCAAAGGTCATGAACCCTTACAAGAGAATATTCAGCCAAAACCCGAAGAACTTTTTACGATTATTTATACTTCTGGCACAACGGGTGTTCCAAAGGGTGTGATGCTCACGAATACGGCTGCTATTGAAGCACTTACATATACTCAAAATGAAGTTCAGCTAAACACAGAAAATGCACGCTTCTTTTCCTATTTACCGCTTTGTCATATCGCAGAACGCAATATTGTTGAATCAGCAAGTATGGCAACGGGCGGGACGGTTTTCTTTGCCGATACCCTCGAGAGTTTCCAAAAAAACCTGCAAGAAGCCATGCCAACGCACTTTTTGGCAGTCCCCAGAATTTGGACGAAGTTTCAACACGGAATTCTGGCCAAAATGCCTCAAAGTCGTTTGGATTTATTATTAAAAATCCCATTCATTAAGGCAGTAATTAAAGGTAAAATCCAAAAAGGCTTAGGATTGGCTGAGGCAAAAGTGATTCTGACGGGAGCAGCACCTATGCCTCCGAGTTTGTTGGATTGGTATAAAAAATTGGGCATTACGATTCGAGAGGCCTACGGAATGTCGGAAAATGTGGGAGCTCATACCATGATGCCAGCCGATGCTGTGAGAAGCGGAACGGTCGGAAAACCTTACCCAAAAGTGGAAACTAAGATTCATTCAGAAACGGGCGAAATTCAGATGAAAGCACCTTGGAATACTATCGGTTATTACAAAGAACCCATCTTGACGGAGGCACTTTTGCAGGACGGGTGGCTTTGCACGGGTGATATGGGAGAAATTGATTCGGAAGGGTATTTGAAAATTACGGGTCGAGTAAAAGATATGTTCAAATCGGCAAAAGGGGAATATATCGTGCCTTCACCGATTGAAAATATGTTGGCAGTAAACCCAATTTTCGAGCAAGTTTGTGTGGCAGGAGCAGGTTTACCCCAACCAATTGTGCTGATTGTTTTGTCAGAAATTGGCAAAAATATGGAACGCCAGGCTTTGATTGAAAGCATTGACACAACCGTGAAAAGGGTGAATCCAAGTTTCAAAAATTACGAAGCCATCAAGCAAGCAATTGTGGTGAAAGGTGGTTGGACGGTTGAAAATAATATGCTCACGCCAACGATGAAAATTAAGAGAAATGTAGTTGAGGCGAATTACAAAGCAAAAATGGAAAACTGGTCTGAATTAAACGAGTCGGTGATTTTCGAGTGATTTGAGATGCGAAGATTAGACCACGGATTGTACTGATATTACAGATTTACACGGATAAAATTCGGTAAAATATTTATAGATAGACACCGAATTAGCACAAGATAAAATTGAAATTTAACTGGTTAATACTTTATCGCATAATTGAAAAAAAATCCGTGTAAATCCGTAACATCCGTGCAATCCGTGGTCTAAATTGTGACAACCAAATTCGTGGTCTAATCTGCGACACCCACATAATCCCTGACAGAAAAGTATAAATCTGTCAGGGATTTTTTTGTATTTTGTGAATATATTTTATCAACATTCATTTATAAAAATGTTGTCTCCCTCTTTATAAATTCATACTATCATTAATCTGTTTTTCTCATGCAATTATCGAAAACTTTACGATTCGGAATTCCTGCAACTCTCCTCGGAATTGCCTTATTTTCAATGGCTTATCAAAATACTTCCACCAGCCGATTCATTAATCATTATGTAGATTCTTTACTGACCGAAACCCAAAAACGCTTGCCTGAAAATGCTTTGGTAGGCATAAAAGTAGCGGATGGTTTAGAAGCAAAAACCTTTGCGACAGAGCCTATGTTGATGAATCCAACTGATATTGATGTGGATGCTCGTGGGCGGGTTTGGGTGTTGGAAGCCTACAATTATCGCCCTGCTATCACGGGAAATCCAACTAAAAAAGAAGGGGACAGAATTGTAATTTTGGAAGATAAAGACGGCGATGGGAGGGCTGATGAGAGCAAAGTTTTCTATCAAGACCCTTCTCTAAATGCTCCTTTGGGCATTGCAGTTTTAGGAAATGTGGTGATTGTTTCGCAAAGTCCCTACGTTTGGAAATTAACCGATACTGACGGGGATGATAAAGCCGATAAGAAAGAAATTCTGTTTCAAGGCATGAAAGGCGAACAGCACGATCACGGAATGCACGCCTTTGTTTTCGGACCCGATGGAAAACTGTATTTCAACTTTGGTAATGAAGGCAGAACATTAAAAGATGCCGCTGGAAATGTGGTTAAAGACCAATTCGGTAAGGAAATTTCTGAGAAAAACTATCAAGAAGGAATGGTTTTTCGTTGCAATATGGATGGTTCAGAAGTGGAATGTCTGGGGAGTGATTTTAGAAATAATTATGAGGTAGCGGTGGATTCCTATGGTACGATGTGGCAGTCAGATAATGATGATGATGGCAATAAAGGTGCAAGAATTAACTACGTGATGGAGTATGGAAATTATGGTTATAAAGACGAAATTTCTCGTGCTTCTTGGAATGTAAATCGTACTAATATTGAGGAGGAAATTCCAAAACGTCACTGGCATTTGAACGACCCTGGCACGATGCCAAATTTATTGCAAACAGGCTCTGGATCGCCTACGGGCATGATTGTGTATGAAGGAACGCTTTTGCCAAAAACTTTTCAAGGACAAATGATTCATTGCGAACCTGGTCATAATGTGGTGCGTTCGTACCCAGTTCAGAAAGCTGGGGCGGGTTATTCTGCCGAAATTGTGAACGTGATGAAACAAGAAAAAGACCAATGGTTTCGTCCTGCTGATGTGTGCGTGGCTCCCGATGGTTCGCTGATTGTGGCAGATTGGTACGACCCAGGCGTGGGCGGTCACCAAGCGGGTGATCAAGTGCGTGGACGTATTTACAGAATTGCTCCCGAAAATACACCTTACAAAGTACCTACAATGGATTTATCGACTCCTGCGGGGGCGGTTGCTTCGTTGCAAAGTCCCAATTTGGCAACTCGTTATTTAGCTTGGGAAGCCTTACAGAAATTTGGGAGAACGGCTGAAAGTGAGTTAGTTAAATTGTATAATTCAGAAAATCCACGCATGAAAGCAAGAGCTTTTTGGGCTTTATGCAAAATAATTGATGGTAAAAAATATACAGAATTAGCTTTAGCAGATGCAAATCCAGACATTAAAATAGCAGGAATTAGAGCCGCTCGTCAATTGAAATTGGAGGTACTTTCTTATCTGAAACCACTCGTGAATAACACTGACCCACAAATTCGTCGTGAATGTGCCATTGCTTTACACGGAAATAAATCCCCCGAAGCCGCAGAACTTTGGGCAATATTGGCAACGCAACACGATGGAAAAGACCGTTGGTATTTGGAGGCTTTGGGCATTGGGGCTTCCGAAAATTGGGATGCCTGTTTTACGGCTTATTTGAAAAAAGTAGCCGACCCAACGCAAACGGTGGCAAGTAGAGACATTGTGTGGCGGTCAAGAACCAACGAATCCGTAAAGTTTTTGGCAAGTTTAGCAACGGATTCAAAAACGGATTTGAAAGACCGTTTACGTTATTTCAGAGCCTTTGATTTTAATAAAGGCAAATCAAAATCTGAAACACTGTTGGCGATGTTGAAAGGTAATTCTCCCGAACAAAATCAAATTAATCAATTAGCATTGAGCCACTTAGACGTTGATTTTGTGAAAAATTCTCAAGTGGCGAAAGCGGCTTTGAAAGATTTAATGCGTAGTTTGGCGGGAAAAACATACTTAGAAATCCAAGATAAATATTTGATTCCAGAAGAAAATGCGAGGTTATTTGGAATGATTAATGAGGGAAAATTTATCAGAGAAGCCTCAGAAATCTTACTAAAATCACCCGAGGGAATTGCTTTGATTAAGAAAACGATAAATAATCCAAAACAGGAAAATACCGCTTTAAAATTGATGAACGGCATTAAATATAACGGTGGTAAAACTTCCTTAGATATGTTGCAAGCCGTGATGTTTGACAAAACCAAAACGGCAAATATGCGGAAAGAAGCCACTCGTTTTTTGGGTGGAAGTATGGGTGGAGAGGATTTGATTTTAGGATATTTAAAAGATGGAAAAATTCAAAAAGACCTCATTCCAGTGGCTGTGGAGGGGGTAAGCTTTGCTTGGCGTAAAAATGTTAAAACAGAGGCAGCAAGATATTTAGGAAACTTAGCGACTACGACCAAGACCAAATTGCCTCCGTTATCAGAATTAATTGCGATGAATGGCGATGCTAAAAAGGGCGTAGAAGTATTTGCTGCCAACTGTTCGGTTTGCCACCAAGTGAACGGAGAAGGCATAGATTTTGGACCAAAACTCTCAGAAATTGGCTCGAAATTAGGGAAAGAAGGACAATATTTAGCGATACTTTACCCAGACGCAGGGATTGGTTTTGGTTATGAAGGTTGGGAATTAAAAATGAAAGACGGCTCAATTTTGAACGGCATTTTATCTTCAAAAACTGAAACCGATTTAGTGCTAAAAATGCCAGGCGGAATCACTCAAAACCTAAAAACCAGTGCCGTTAAATCCATGAAAATGATGCCTAATTCCATGATGCCGACAGGTTTGATGGATGGAATGAGTAAAGAGGAAGCGGTAAATTTGGTGGAGTATTTGGTTGGGTTGAAGAGGAAGTAGGCGGGTATATTCTGTCTGAATTTGGATTGCGAAACGTCGCACCGTGTGGGATTTATGGATTTTTAGGATTACTTCTTGTGAAATCCCAAAAATCTAATAATCTGACGAATCCAAATTCAGACTTTTTTTTGAGGTTGAAATTAGTTTTTTTGTATAAGTAAAATATTATGCAGCCAAAGCAATCGAAGGCGATATTTTTACATCCAGACTATATTTCGACAATAATTCAGCCAATTGGTTAGATAAATCTTCCTTCATTCTTCTGTATTGAAAAATGGCTAACTCACTAACATCTTCTTGACTTTGATGAAATTTAATGATTTCCTCAGTACGCTTAATCTGATTAAGTGTCTGGAATATTTCAATATCTAATTCATTTTCAATTTCCATGATTTCCAAAATTAATTTGTACGAAACTAATGTTGTTGTCATTATCTTCACTGACAACAACGAGAGGTTAAGCGTTTGCTTCGGAGAAGCATAACCTTTGTAGTAATTGGTTATCAGCGAGTTACGAGGCTTCGGAGAAGCCTAACATTAATTCCGTCCCGTGGCATGGTGTCCTCCCCTGACATCTTGCGAAAGCAATGCAAATATCTGATTATTAGATAATTGTAAGTAGAAATAACTTGACGAATTGCTTACGCAAGTTGTCAGGTGAGGACACCGTGCCATGGGACGGTGTGGTTTTACCGACCAAGGAAAGACAACACCGTCCCATAGCATGGAGTGGTTCTAACGACCAAGGAAAGATATTATTCTATTTCCATTTCATCAAAATTAAAGTATCCCCACTCACTTTCATCAAGTATTTCTTGAACTTCATTTGTATGTACCCATTTTTGATGTTCTCCTCCATTAATACTAAAAGTTATTTGATATGATAAATTTGAATTTCTTTCAGCAACTCTAGATATTGTTACTCTTTGATTATTAAAAATCCCAACTGAATTTGGTTTTAAGACGGACCTTCTATTGTTACCATTTTGACGTATATCTTGCCCTTCTGATTTTAAAGACTCATTTATCTTTAAAATTGCATTAATTGTTTCTGGATTTAATTTTTCATTATCTACAAATGAAAAAGCATTATCCGATTTATTAATCAGCTCAATTGCAAGAGCAAAAACTTTTTTTAATTCAATATAATCAGTTAATCTGCTTGTAAGTCTTAAACTTCCTTTGGATTTATCAAAAATGGCGATAAATCGAGTTTCTGTATCAAACTCCATTGTATTCTTTTGAAATTTATTACTCGAATAATCAACATCTTGAGGCTCAAAAGGTATCTTTAGGAGAAAAATTTCATAGATTATTTTTGCAATTGATGCTACCTTAACATTTGGTTCATCCAATGCAGGATGGCTTAAAATAGTTCCAGAAGTACGATATGAGCGAGTAAAGTCTGGCCTTGAATAAGTTAGAAATTCATTGGGACGATCAATTGGGTAGCTTATTCTCTCTTCATTTGCCCCACCCCTTTTTTCAATTAAACCTGTAATCTTTTCACTAACCATTAATTCCAATTCACAAACTTTCAATTCATCATAACAAACCGCAGAAAACATCCCACTATCAATAAGCTGTGGATATACAGCAGTATATAATATTGGCTTCGTTGTATATTGTTTTTCAGACCTCACTTTTACTATTCTTTCTTTCAAGTTAACCTTATATACTCTAAAATTATCTCCAATGTAATGATAAATTGCTCCTGGATAAGCCTCTCTCATTACTTGGCTTAATGATAGGTATCCTTTTCTCATACCTCTGCTGGTTTCAACTTTGAACTGAGGCTCTAAATCTCTTATTGGGTAAGAAAACTGAGGATAATTCATCTCAACTCCATCACTAATATCTGTATATTCTTTTGATTTAATGTGGCTTCTAATATCTGTGCATTTTTTAATAAATGAAGCTGGGAAATCTATTTTTGTATGAAAATTATTTTGAATAGTAGTTGTCATATCATATTCTCCTCCTATTTCTGCAAAGCATAAAGCATGAATATTCTGTATATTTTCATTTTCTAAATACAATGCACTTTCAGCAACAGGAAGATTTGAATTACGAATTATACTTGGATTGTTAAAGGCGGTTCTTGCTCTTACAGAACAATCATTAATTATGATAATTAAGCCATTATTAACACATCCAATTCTACCTACTCTTCCAATTCTTTGATAAAAACTTGTAGAGGAGTATGGTAGCCCCAGTAATATTCCTAAATCAATACTTGCAATATCCATTCCCATCTCAAGAGCACTCGTACTTATAATATTCCTTAAACTCCCATTCTGAAGTTTTTGCTGAATTTCTTCACTATCACTTTGTTCATACCCTGAACGATAAGGATATACATGATTTTTTATTTTTAATAGATTATCGTCGGCTGCTAAATCTTCATTTTTATCATCTTTGCTAATAATTCTATTGACAATTCCAGAAACTTGGTCAACCATTTTTCTGCTGTCTAAAAAAGTAATTCCTTTTCTATCTGTATTTAGTACAAAATATTTAATAATTTCTGTCAATTTACTAAACATTTGACTTGGATTAGAAGACTCAATCATTAAAATTTCTTTAGATTTCTCTGGCGATGCATCATTGTCCACAATGTCAAAAGGTAGCCCAATAATACTCAATAAATGCTTTTCAGGTTCTTCAATTGTAGCGGAAGCTCCAATATACTGTGGAATATTTCCGCTTAATGTTTCTATTGTATGATTAAGCCTTCTAAAAAGATAAGCAGAATTACTTCCAAAAACGCCTGTATAAGTATGGATTTCGTCAATTACTACAAGTCTTGTTTTAGATAAAAAACTAATTAGCGAGTTTTGATATTTTTTATCATTTAGTTTACCAAGTAAAAATGTATGTATTACATCTGGAGTAAATATGATAATGTTACAACTCTCTAAAATTTCATTCCTTCTAATACCTTCAACACTTCCATCAATTTTTCCAATTTTAATTCTTAGTCCAGCTAATTCAGCAGCTTCATTCCAGTTTTCTTCTTGTTGCCTTCCTAAAGCTCTTAATGGATAAACTGCTATAATTTTAGCATTCGGATTCTTGGTAATTAAATCTATTCCACAAGCATAAAAAATGAGACTTTTACCTGAACTTGTAGAAGTGGTAACACAAACATTTTTATTTTTTAGTGTCTTTTCAATTGCTTCAAATTGATGCTCCCAAATATGTCCTTTAACCTTTTTAAATAGATAAGAATACGTTTCATCTGACAATTGTAACTCTCTCATACTTTTTACTCTTCCTTCTCTTGCAGATGAGCAAGAATGGTCTACAATTGTAAAACCTATTTTTTCTATATCACCCTTTATCTTATCAATGGAACTTATATTTATTACAGACGTTACTGGTTCTGAAATATTTGAGGGTTTAGCTATCTTATTATCAATTCCAGTTTGGTATTCTAAACAGTTTTCAATGTTTAATTTTTTTGTTAATTCTACTAAATCCCTATTTGTATAATTGATTTCTCGACTGGTAATATTTTTAAGTTTAGAACCAAATGTATCAATATCAGCGATATGAAACCATGTTTGTACTTGTGACGAAAATATTGCAGAAATAATTTCAATCGGCTTTGAAAAAAGAACCAATCCGCTTATATGGCTAACATTAACATTGGGCTTATAAAACCACTGATTTAAGAAACTACAAACGCCAGTTTTATTAAGTTTAACTTGTGTGTAAGGGTTTTTGCCTCCACTACCTCCTTTTACAATTACTTCACTGCACTTCCAATCTCCATTTTCTGCTATTTCTAACTTACCCCCATAGTTTTTTAACTCGATAACTATAATACCATCCTTTTTAATGAATAATGCGTCTATATCTCGATTACCTAATGTGGGATTTGCAATAAGCATGTGTACATCTTCATGGTTATCGAATTCCTTTATAAGTAGAGACGCTATTTTATCAAATAATTCTCTTTCATGTGTTGTCTCATATTCTGAAACTTTGAATATTAATAGGCTCATATTTTATAAAAATTGATTGGTTAAATTTATAATATCCACATTAACGTTTTGGATTTTAAATATACAAGAATTTTATTTATTATTTTTACAAAATTGCTTTCGATTGAGTTATCTGTAGAAACCCAAATGAAAGCAATAAATTACAACATATTGTTTTTAATTCGTGTTTTAAGTTCGTCTTTACTAACTCCAATAATTATATTTAATGCTTCAAGTGTAGAACCATTTTGTAAATTAAAGTCCTGTCTTGCTTGGTTTAGATTAGAACTTCCATTGAATACAATTTTATCAAATTCAAAAAAAACAACTTTTGTTGAATAATTATCTTGAAAAATTTTCAAGAACCTAACTCTATTTCTTCTGTTATAATACATTCTCCCATTTTCTTAATGTTCAGAAAGCTGTCCCCCTTTTATTATAACTATCAAAAAACTTCACAAAACATCATGTTTTTTCACGCATTTACTAAAAAAAATGCGTGATTTCAGTTATTCACGTATTTTCACCTAATTTTGGGTTATATTTTACCTGAAATCAGCCATTCTAATTTTGAAATACATTCTCTGCCTTCTCTTTTTTTCTCTTCTATTGTCCAATTCTTCAAGGGCGGTCAATCTTATTTGGGCAGATTATCCCGATGGAAGGCTTTATAAAATTGATTTATCCAATCAGTCGCTATTCATGGAAACTTCGCCCAACGTTTGGGTTAATCTTGGTAAGGTCTCTTCCATAAATATCAATGAAAATGATTTTCCTCCCGAGGTTCGAGTGCATAGTTTTGAAGTTAGTTCCGATAAACAAGCAAGGATTTTTCTGATAGATTGTACAAATCAAGTCTATCGTTTTAATTTCAAAAGTAGGGTTTTGGAAAGAATAGATAAAACGTATTATCGTGGCTATAACTGTCTGGCAACTAAGTTTATGAGAAAAGATACTCTATTTAGTTTTGGAGGATATGGTTTTTGGCAAACCATTAATATTCAATCTTTTTTTAGGAAATCGTCAAATGAATGGGAAAGTTATTCACCGCTAAATGATGCCCCAAAAGCAATTAATGATGGTTTTAATGGTTATGTTGCCCAAAAAGATATATTTTTCTCTGCCTTTAATACTTTCCATCGTGATTCTGAAAATCAAGGTAAGCCACAATACGATTATGGTGTTTATTCCTTTTCATTCAAATCTAAAACTTGGCAGAAACAGGGCGAAATAAATCCTTCTAATTTTAAGGAATTGGGCTTAGATAAAACAAAACCATATACTTTATGGACGGGAAAATATTTTTTGACTAAATATTACGATACTCCACAATCAAAATTCCATATAGCTGACCCAATTAGCAATAAACTATACCTTTGGACAGATAACAATAAACTGATTGATGGCAAAATTGGAGACTCAGAACATGAGATTTTCAGATTCTATTGTTGGCATGACACATTATATTGTTACAATCATTTTGATACTAAAACCTCAGAAGTGCGTAAAATCCGACTGTCCATCAATCAAATAAAAAAAGAAGCGGTTTTAATTGGTGATTTTTATGAAACTGGCATGAATTGGAAGATAATTGCAATGCTTTCGATGGGCGGTATTCTACTAATTATTGGTGGTATTTATCTACTGAAAAATAGGAAAAAAGATGTTAATTATTCAGAAAATGTGGCGGTCAGTCCATTCAATTCACAAGAACGTATTGTGATAAAAGCATTGATTGAACAATATGAAAACGGTGGTCTTGAAAATCAGGAAATACATGAATTATTAGGAATATTACATAAAACATCCGAAAATCAACGAAAAATAAAGAATGAATTTATAAAATCGCTTAATGCCAAATTAATGGTTGTTTACGGTATAAACGAAAGCATTATCCGAACTCCCACAGATTTAGATAAACGCTTTTTTAAGCATGAGTTAAATAAAGAAGCATTTGATATTTTGAAAGGGGATTTTTTATAGTTGAATTAGCAGAAAAATCAATGTTTCTAATAAATCCAGTCGTGGCTACACAAAAAAGGTTGCTGAATTAATTTCAACGACCTCGGTCTGGATGTAGCATCCGATAAGACCGATAACTTAGTAGAACGTCCGCTCGTTATTAGATTTAGAAAGTAATTGGAAATTTCAAAAATGGAGTACAAAGATTTGTGCCTTTCAAAAATTTGTAATTAATTCAAACAATGAGCGGACACTAAGACCAGAGAGAGTTTTAGGTTTCCATCGCTTGAAAAGTCATTGCTACGTATTCGGTACTTTCTCTTAAATCCGTCTTTTCACCTCCGTAGCAATCCGTTGTTTTAATGCCATCGGTAACATACTACTCATATCATAAAGCAAACGAGACTATTTATTATGCGGTAATTCGCTCATACTTTCTGGAAAAATAACCGATTGCTCCGTTGAGGCAGAAATATGAACGTTAAATAAAAGCGTTTTACCGTAATGCGTTTTGTTTTGATGTAATTGGTAGACTTTTTCTAATAATTGGTCGGGTTGGCAATCCGTTTGCTCACCATCGGTGATATTGATAACAATGTGCGGAAAACTATTGGCGTGTTGGCTCGTCCATAAGATTTCGGTGCATTTATCAAAAGCACTCCCATGGGCGTAAGCGATGCCGCCACGGGCTAAAACCAATAAACCACTGGTATTTTTACTTTGGTTTCACCTTTGAAAGTACGTCTAACTACTTCTATTTCACCAATACTGCCCGTAGGATTTTGTTTCAATTCTGCGGGAGAAACAAAGGTTTTACCAGCGAGATTACCTTGCCATAAAATTTGAGCTTCCTCTGATTTTTGACCATAATCAATCACCGCAATATCAAAATAATGGCGTGGTTAGGCTTCGGTTTTTTGGCAAGCATTGATAAGCTCATTCATGTCATTATTAACGTACAAAGCCACCATCTCAGCCTTTGATTTAGAAGTATCGCCACCCCAATTGTCCTTCATACTTCCGCTTTGGTCAATTAAAAACACAAAGCAAGCGGGTCTATCTCGATTGATACGGATTTCATAATCAGCAGTTTGCGTTTCAATGAGGATATTTTCTCCAATTTGGGATAAGGATTGAGAAGTTGGTTTTGGGGGATTTGCAGAAATTTGGGTATTATAATTTCTTTGCAAGATAGTGGATTTGGTGTGGATTTGAATATTGGTTATTAGGGAAAAAGTATTTGAAATATGGAAAGTAGAAGCTCTAACGAATCTACGGATAAAATTTTCAAGTTATTTTGTCGCACTTGTAAACCCTATCAAAGAGTATTTTGAAGGATTAGAAGTAAAAGATATACATACTTTGACTTTGCGTTAGAGGCTCTGTCAGAATAGATTATAGACTCATTCCACCCATTCGCCTTTGCTGGTCTTTTTTCTTCTCTTCTTTCGAGCGTATATCTTTTGCTAATTCAGCATCGTTTACGTTTGCATGACCACTTTGAGGAGTCTTGATTTTCAACGTATTAGCTTTTTCAAATTGCTCTTTTTCCCTCGAAAGATTCCCTTGACTTTCTTCTTTCAACTCATCTTCTGATTTTTTAGGGATATGTTCACTTTCGAGCTGCCGAATTTGGACTTGCTCTTGGATTCGTTCCTCAATCTTTTGTTTGGAGTAATCACGTCCTAAATCGCTGCCTTTGGTTTTTACGCCAGTTGATTTATCGACAAAGGTTATGCCTCGCCCAGTGAAAGATTTTATGCCTACCTTAATTAAGCTCTTTTGTAAATCTTCAAGATTTTTGACCTTGGGATTTTGAATTCCTAAATCAATAAATTTCTTAATTTTTTGAGCATGGTCGTTTTTCAAGCTATCCTTTTTATCTTCTCGGATTCCTTCTGTGGGAGTCAGATGATATTTTTCCTCCATTTCATGAGCAAAATC